>JBARKF010000047.1:0-2248 GCA_049800655.1 Candidatus Cybelea sp. | reverse complement strand
TGATTGCAATAACGCGCGACCGCGACCCCGGCTCGATCGATCTCGACGACGAAGCGTACATTCGTTACCGCGTCTCGGCGCATGACGGAAAGAACATGCTCGCCGGACTGGCGGGACTCTTCGATCTCGCATTTGCGGCCGGGGCCGTCCGCGTGACGACGCTGCACGCCAAACCGATCGAGGTTGAACGAGCGGCGTGGAGTGCAACCTATCGTGAAGCGTTCGCGCAACGCCTGCAGCGCATCGGGATCGCGCCGAACCGCCAGATCGTCTTCTCGGCGCATCAAATGGGAACCGCCTCAATGGGCTCGCATCGAGATCGTTCCGTCGTGGATCCCGACGGCCGCGTGTGGGGATACGAAAACTTACTCGTTGCCGATGGGGCGGTTTTCCCGCAATCGAGCGGCGTGAACCCCATGTTGACCATCATGGCAATGGCGGGCCGGATCGCTACGCGTAGCGGCGGAGCCTTTCCTTAGCAGCAAACCATCGTCACGACGGCGACGTCGCGTTCGTTCTTAACCGAGGACGCGTAGGGAAGATGATCATGCTGCAAACGCTGCTTCTCGCGGCAGTCGCCGCGAGCGGCAGCGTGGCGGCGATACAAACCGGGCCGGCGGGCGACGCATTCTACACACCGCCGAATCTACTGCCGGTCGGCACTGACGGTACGGTCGTTTGGGCTCGGCGATTTACCGGTGGGTCCGCGCTACCGTCGGCCTCGGCGAATTATCTTATTCTATACGAGGTGATCTCGCCGCAGGACCGGTACGTCGCCGTCTCGGGTACCCTGGCGATTCCGCGCGGCGCCGTGCCGCCGCAGGGATGGCCGCTGATTAGTTGGGCTCACGGCACGGTTGGCAACGCTCCGCAGTGCGCGCCGTCGCGGTCGCAGCAGCCCGATGGCGAGCAGCAAATGCTCGATGGTTTCGTGCGGCGTGGCTACGCCGTAGCGCAGACCGATTACGAAGGGAACGGAACACCCGGCTTACATCCCTATCTCGTCGCGACGTCCTCGGCGCGCGACGTTACCGCTATCGTCGTCGCATCACGCACTATCGATCCAGCGATCGGTCGCGAGTGGATCGTCATGGGGCACTCCGAAGGCGGCGCTGCCGCGCTGGCAACCGCGGCGCTCGGCCAGCAGCTTGCGCCGGATCTACAACTCGTCGGTGCCGTCGCCTATGCGCCGCTCTCGTACCCGCAGGGGCTATTGCGCGGCGAGCTTGCGAACACCAATCCGAATTCCGGTCTCGCAATTCTGGGACTGATGATCGAGGGATTCTCGACGGTCGATGCGCGGATCGTTCCTTCGAAACTGCTCGACGCCGAGGCGTTGCCGCTCTTGCCCGAACTGCAAGAGCACTGCATCCCCGAAATCATGCGCGCTTCGCAGTGGAATCGAATCGTCCCGCGCTCGATTTTCCGGCAGCAGGGAGAAGATGCGCTCCAGGCGCTTTACGACGATCTCGTTGCGAACGATCCGGAGTTTTTCGCGATCGCGGTGCCGACACTGCTGGTGCAGGGTCTCGCCGACGCGCTCATTGCCTCTCAGAGCACGGTCGCCTTGCGCGATAACTTGCACCGCAACGGCACGCCGGTCACGTTCAAAACCTATTTTGGGGCAACGCACGGTTCGGTCTTAGGGGCCGCTATGAACGACGTTGCCGCCTGGACGGCGCAGCGGTTTTAGGCGTTGATGCCGCTGCACAGGGCCGGTCAGGCGCCCACTCGAAAGCTTTTTCCCGTAAGGAGATGCTCTCAATGCGCCTTCTCGCATCAACGTTAGCGCTGCTTTTCGCGTTCTCCGCCGCGCCGGTCGCCGCGTCGCAGGAGAGCGACGTGATGGCGACCGTCAGCCGTTTTATCGACGCCTTGAATCGGAACGACGCGAAGGCCGCCCTCGCAACCTGCGCCACCCAAGCTTCGATTATCGACGAGTTCCCGCCGCACGAGTGGCAGGGGCCGAATGCCTGCGAAGATTGGGCAACGGCGTACGCCGCAGAGAACGGCAAAGACGGCATTACCGACGGTATCGTTACTCTGGGCAAGCCGTGGCACCTCGACGTGCGAGCCGATCGGGCGTACGTCGTGGTCCCCGCAACCTATACGTACAAAGAGCACGGGACGCCCAAGGCGGAGCGCGATTCGATCTTCACCGTCGCATTGCGCCGGCTCGCAGCGGGTTGGCGCATCACCGGCTGGGCGTGGTCGAGGCATTAAAAGCGCCGCTGACCGACGAAGGCGA
>JBARKF010000046.1:0-1593 GCA_049800655.1 Candidatus Cybelea sp. | reverse complement strand
TCAACCCGTCGCTGCGCCCGACGAAATCCTCCCATCGCAGACGCGCGTCGCCTTTGCTCCCTCGCATCTGCGCGCGCGAGATCAACTCGCAGAGGTGCGCGTAGCCGATCTCATCCTCGATCAACAGGACGACGCGCGAGCCGTCTTCAAAAGTCAGCTCGCTGCCCACAATCGCAGCAACGCCGCGCCGGCGTGCGTGGGTTGAGAAGCGCACCGCACCGTAGAGGCCGTCGCGATCGGTCAGCGCGACGGCGCTCAAGCCTATCTCGGCCGCGCGTTCGATCAGCTCTTCCGGATGCGAGCCTCCCTGCAAGAAGCTAAAGTTCGACCAGGCATGGAGTTCAGCATAAGCCGGGGGGTCCAGGGTGGCCGCCTTCCCTAGCGAAGTAACTTTAGTCAACTTGGCTAGGCCCAAGAGCAAGGAGCAGTGCCATGACGATCGCTCAGACCGGCCGCCTCGCAATCAGTGCAATCGGCGTATGCGCGGCTACGATGTTGGCCGCTTGTGGAGGGCCGCTGACCGCGCCCGGCACCGGTTTGCCGGCTCAAACCGGCGCGGTCTCCTGGGCGCGTCACGACGCCGGTGGCACCGGCTGTCCGTTGAAGCGCTGCATCATCGTGACGCGCCAGAACGGGTACTATAACAAGCCGCTTCCCGCCGTACTTTTCTTCGCGCGAGATGCTAAGGGCAACATTTCGCCCGTCGGCGAGATCAGCGGATCGAAGACGCTGCTCTCCTTCCCGACGGGACTCGCGATGGATTCGCGCGGCAACATCTATGTCGCCAACTTGACCAACGCGATCACCGTGTACGCCGCCGGAGCCGAGGGGAACGTCGCGCCGAGCCGGACGATAACCGGCCCGAAGACGCGCCTGAACTCTCCGGCCGGTATTGCCATCGACTCGCAAGACGAGCTTTTCGTCGCGAATCAAACGAATTACGATGGTCACATCACCATCTATGCGTCCAATGCGAACGGCGACGCGGCGCCGATTCGCACGCTCCGCGGCAGCAACACGGGATTGAATTCCCCATGGGGCGTCGCCCTTGATTCGCAGTCGAACCTGTACGTTGCCAATGAAACGTACTCCGGCTCAGTCACGGTCTACGCTCCGGACGCGAATGGAAATGCGACGCCGCTGCGGACCATTACCGGCTCCGCGACGAAGCTCCGGGAGCCCGCGGGGTTGGCTGTCGACGCATCAGGCTACGTCTACGTCAATGATACCAGTGGGTATAATACCGTAGCCATCTTCGCTCCGGACGCGGACGGTGACGTAGCGCCGCTTTCGTATTTTACCTCGGGATATAGCGCGTTCAATATCGCTCTCGACGGGCACGACAATATGTACGTCACGAACGTCGGCTACGACGATCCGCCGTTTATCCAGATCTTCGCCGCGGGGACCATTGGCAACAAAGGGCGCCTTCTTCGACAGATAGGCGGCCAAAGAACGAAGTTGATTTGGCCCGAGGGCATTCTCGTTCGCTGACATAGCACCGCGAATTTACTCGTAGACGCCACGCAAGTACCAATGCGAGCCTTGCCGGTAGATGCGCGCGAAGGTTCCGTTTTCCAGCACGACGTCGTA
>JBARKF010000045.1:0-2076 GCA_049800655.1 Candidatus Cybelea sp. | reverse complement strand
ATCGCGATGCAGTCGAGGGTTTCGCTAAGTGTTCCGATCTGGTTGAGCTTGATCAGGATCGCGTTGGCGGCACCTTCGGCGATCCCGCGCTGTAAGAACTCCATGTTGGTGACGAAGAGATCATCGCCGACGAGCTGGATGCGCTTGCCGAGCGCGGCGGTGAGTTTCTGCCAGCCGGCCCAGTCGCTCTCGGCGAGACCATCTTCGATCGAGACGATCGGATATGCATCGCAGAGTTCCGTATAGAGCGCGACCATGTCGGCGACGCTTGTCGGGTGGTCGCTCGAAAGCGGATAGTACTTCCCGTCACGATAGAACTCACTCGAAGCCGGATCGAGCGCGATCGCGACATCGTGTCCGGCGCGATAGCCGGCTCGCTCGATGCCGGCGACGATCAAATCGAGCGCTTGTTGCGGCGTCTCCAGCGGCGGAGCGTAACCGCCCTCGTCGCCGACGAGCGTCGGTAATCCACGCTCGTGCAAGATCGATCCGATTGCGTGGAAGACTTCCGAACCGTATCGTACGGCGTCAGCTTCGCTCGTGGCGCCGACGGGCACGATCATGCATTCCTGAAACTCGAGCGCGCCTTCGGCGTGTTTGCCGCCGTTAATCACGTTCATCATCGGCACGGGCAATGTTGCGGCAGCGGGGCCGCCGAGATACCGGAAGAGCGGTAACGAGAGGCTCACGGCCGCCGCGCGTGCGACCGCGAGCGAGACGCCGAGCGTTGCGTTCGCACCGACGTTCGACTTGTTCGGGGTTCCGTCGAGCTCGATCAACTTCGCATCGATCTCGCGCTGCGCGGTGGCGTCGAGCCCTTCAATCGCCGGGCCGAGCATCTCGTTCACCGCCGCAACGGCTTTGAGCACGCCCTTGCCGTGATACCGATGCTCGTCGCCGTCGCGCAGCTCGACCGCTTCGTTTGCGCCCGTCGAGGCGCCCGACGGAACCATCGCTTCTTCGACCGCGCCGAAGCTCGTTGCAACGGTGACGGCGACCGTCGGATTGCCGCGCGAATCCAGGATCTCGCGCGCGTGCACACCTTCGATGAGCGGATTGCCCCCGCCGCGCAACGATTCGAGCGACACGTTTACTCCTTGATCCAGCGTTCGAGGTCGTGACGGCGCGAGACGAATTCGTTGTCGCTGAAGAAAAGGTCGAGCTCGCGCGCGGCGCTGGCTGGGCTGTCGCTGCCGTGAACGAGGTTTCGGCCGATCGTCTGCGCCAGGTCGCCGCGAATCGAGCCCGGCGCCGCAGCGAGCGGATCGGTCGCGCCGATCAACTGGCGGCAGCCCTCGATTACACCAACACCCTCGACCGCCATAACAACGAGCGGACCGCTACTGATAAACTCGACGAGCCCGTCGAAAAACGGCTTGCCCTTGTGCTCCGCATAATGCGCGCGCGCGCGTTCGCCGTCGAGCTGCATCAGCTTCATCGCCGAGATGATGTAGCCGCGGCGTTCGATGCGCGCGGTAATTTCACCGATCAAACCGCGCGACACGGCGTCGGGTTTGCAAATAATCAGCGTACGTTCAATGGCCATGAGCTACTCTTTTGGGGTTGGCGGCGCGCGGGTCCTTCGACTGCGCGCCTGCGGGCGCTCCGCTCAGGATGACACCGGGAGATTTCAACTTCCTCTTTGCCTGCGCGAAGCGCAGTCCTGAGCGAGGAGCGGAGCGACGAGTCGAAGGGTCAGGATGACAAGGGCTTGGGATGACACGGGAGGCTTCATGGCATAGCAAGACGTCTATGCTAAAAGCTGGTCCGTACGAGGATGTGGCTCGCGCGCTGGCGGGGACGCCCTTCGCGACGATCGAGTACGTAGAAGAAACGGAGAGCACGAACGCCGACGCGGCGGCGCTGCTCGACGACGGGCGCGCCGGCGGCCGAACGATCGTCGCCGAGTATCAGAGCCGGGGAGCGGGTCGAAAGGGGCGGACGTGGCTTGCGCCGGCCGGATCGGCGCTGCTCTTCACGACGATCTTGCCGCGCAGTGTCACAACCGATACGTTGTGGGTCGTGCCGTATTGGGTCGCGCTCGCGGTGCGCACTGCGCTGCTCGATTTCGGCGTG
>JBARKF010000044.1:0-8416 GCA_049800655.1 Candidatus Cybelea sp. | reverse complement strand
GTTTTTATTGCTGTGCCGCGATGCAGAGTTAAGCGGGATGCACTCGGGTGCATCGGGCCATGGCGATCTGCTCCGGGCTGCGCAGCTGCGGGCGTCTAAGCCGCTGTGCCACAACGCCGCCGCGTTCGCGAAGTCGTGTATAGGGGCAGATGGGCGCCGCCTCAAGGCAATAATGCCGGGTAATAGGCGACGCCATTGGGCTCGTATAGGTCTTTGCTGATTTGCCGCTTCAGCGGCGTGAGCGACCCCGGTGCAAACTCGACAATGATGCTGTTTCCTATATTAGTAACATACAGCGTGCCCTTTTTGTCCACGGCTACGCCTCCCGGATGGTCCATGGCCTTCGTAATCTTCTGAAAGGGGTCGTCTTGACCTGACCGATACTCCGCGACGTTGTTTTCGTAGACATTAGGTACATAAAGGATCTCGTGCGAATCAACAGCGATGCCCCTCGGTGAGGTAACGCCGTTCGTGATCGTTCTCGAAGGTGATTTGCGTCCTGGAAGGTAGACTTGGACGTTTTGCACATTTTGCTCCGAAGGGTCAGAGTCGTTCCCCACATACAGGTTACCTGAATGATCGATTGCGATTCCGACAGGAAAGACGAGGCCGCTTGTGATCACGGTCCTCGGTGGCCACTTGAAACCCGGCCACGCATGGCCACTTGAAATGCGGCCAAAAGCCGCCGTCTAGCTCAGAAGGGTTGTGTGGTGTTCCTTCTTTAGCTACGGCTGTGCCCGAACCTTGCGCTGCCGCGCTTGGAGGCTTGCCTCGTGAAGGCGGTAGCTCTTGCCGCGAATCTCAATAAGATGGCTGTGATGCATCAGTCGATCTAGGAAGGCAGCAACCGCGGGCGTGTCGCCGAACATTTTTGGCCAGTCCTCGAGCGGCCGATTTGATGTGATTATCGACGACGCGCGTTCGTAGCGTCGCATCACAATCTCTAACAAGTCTTCGGCCGCGGCAGCGGGAAGCTTTCGCATACCGAGATCGTCGATGATGAGCAACGGTATCTCACTGTACGTTGCAATCGCCTGCGCCCGGTTGCCGGTCGCTGCAGCGAGAACCAACTCCTCGAAGAGCACGTGGGCCTCTCGGTAGATGACGCGAAAGCCGGCGAGAATTGCTGCCATGCCGATGGCTTGGGCGAGATGCGACTTACCGCTTCCAGGATTTCCCAGAATGAGGCAGTCACGCCGCTGTTCGATGAACCTTGCGGTGGCCAATTCGTAGATGAGCGCGCGATCGACCGAGGCATTGAACTTCCAGTCAAAGGTATCGAGGGTCTTACGGTCACGGAATGCGGCGCCTTTGACGCGCCGTTCGACCAGACGATCGCGCCGGCGGTCGAGCTCATCGTGGACCAAGAGGCTCAAGAAATCCAGCGGGCCAAGATTGTCGGCACGAGCTTGCTGCGCTCGAACGGCCAGCGTGTCCGCCAGGCCGCCCAGCCGCAGTTGACGCAGCGCGCGGTCAAGCTCTTCCGTTGTCATGCGGATCTCCTTGTGCGAGGGTAGTGAAGTGCTGCTGATACGTGTCGATCAGTGGGATGATGCGGTGTTCGGCCGTCAGCGGTGTTGGCTGATGGTGTGCCAAGTACGTGCGCAGAAAGCGGAAGCGCCAGGTGCCGGCGGCGACGGCGAGCGCGCAGGCCCGTTCGACATTCTCAGAGCCGTGGCGGTGGATCAGATCGAGGACTCCCAGCAAGGTACGCGCGGCCAACGCGCCGCGTTCGTTCTCGACGGCGCGAGCAAATACGCCGCAGTGTGGGCCGAACTCGGCAATCCGCGCAACCAGATCGAGTACCTTGAGCGGGGTTTGTTTTGGTAGGTCGGCCGCGATGGTGCGCCGCTGTCCTCGACCGGTTATGGCGTGTTCGCGGATCAACTGGTGCGTCTGTGGGTCGAGAATGCGCAGCCACAGCCGCCCGATGTGCACGACCACCTTCGTTCCGACGTAGCGCGGCGGAACAGAATAATAAGCGGCCTGCACTTCGATGTGCCCGTCGAGATGAACGCGCCGCTCAGCGATCTCGTAGTATTCGAATCGTGTCGGCGGCAGCGGCAAAAGGTGGGGCTTTTCCTCCTCGAACATGGCCTGCACTTGGCGTTTGGTCGTGCCGTGGATGCGCGTGGAGGCCCAACTCTCGTTCCAACGCAGGAGCCAGGCATTCTGCTCGTCGGTGCTCTCAAAGCGCTTACCCTTGAGCGCTCGCTGTACGTGATGGATTCCCGATTCGACCTTCCCCTTGAGATCGGGCGCGTACGGCCGGCACGGGAACGCGATCACGCCGTAGTGTGCGAGCATCGCCGCATACAGTTCGTTGATCTCGGGATCGTAGACGTCGGCGTTGAACACACCTTCCTTGAGGTTGTCGAGGCGAACCATCCGCGTCGCGCCGCCGAAGTACGCAAACGCCTCTTCGTGCAGCTCACACCAGGTCTGCTTCGATGAGTTCCAGACCGTCGTGGGAAAATATCGGCGGCTCATCCCAAGCGTCATCACGAACAGCCGCGGACGGCGATATTTTCCCGAGCGTGGGTGGCGCGTCGGCGCTCCTTCGCCATAATCGACTTGCGCTTCTTGACCTGGCGGCGTTTCAAACCGGCATTTGACTTCAGGTTCGTTCGGGCGCAGCTTGCTGACGAACCGCTTGACGGCGTTGTATGCGCCCTCGTAACCGTGATGATCGACGAGATGTTGGCAGATCGATACGGCGTGGCAGCCCTTCGCGAGTTCGGATTCGATGATGCCCCGGTACGGCTCGCAGCTGCTGCGCGACCGTCCAGGGTCGGTGGCCACTTTGGCCGCTTTTGAGTCGGTGGGCACTTCGCTTGAGGCGGTACATTTTGGCGACAGCAAGCCAGCCTCGCGGCCGATGCGCGCGATCGTTTCACGCCGGTGCCCTGTTTCGCGTTCGATCTGCCGTTGGGTCCAGCCCATGCTCAGCAGGCCGATGATCTTGTTGCGTTCCGTCATAGCTCAGTACGTTCATGGCGGCGCTGTTCGCGCCGAGAAGTCTGAGCTAGGCGGCGACCTTAGCCGTGGCCTATTTTCAAGTGGCCACCGACCTCTGGCCGGTTTTCAAGTGGCCACGACTGGCCGCTTTTGAGTGGCCCCCGAGGTCTAAAACGAGTAGGTACGACTGTACTGGCTGGAGCCGCTCAGCAGCTAAGTGCGAGGCGAGCTTGGCTGCCCTGGTGGGGTTTATCGCGCATCGACCGAAATGCGGTCCCCGATTCATTGCGCTCGCTTGATGCAGTTTTGAGGTAACATGATAAGAACGCGCGACAGTGCACTACTGCTAGTAGACGGAAGGGAAACGGACTATGCGGTTATCACGCGCTAGACGCGCGACTATTATTGGCGTCATCTGGTTGGTTTCGGGTTGCGCGAGCGCATCGATAGCGCAGTCCAAACCGGTGGCGTTTCAGCCAGAAACACCGCAATCGCACAGGGTGAAGACTTCGTGCCCTTGCCTCTACGTTGCGAATCGTGGCAGCAACGCCATAACTGTCTACCCACTCGGTGCAAGCCTCAAAAAGCCGCCCGTACAAGTGTTTCGGGGATCAGAGGCCTGAGCCTCAGGATTTCTGCCTCGAAAAAACGGACTACTTTAATGGTACCCGTCTTTTGCCGCCATCTTGACGACTTCATAACTAAACTCTCTCTTTGAGACTCGCCTAATCCAAACCAACTCTTTGCCTGCGACCCCGGCCTCAGAGAGCTCTAGACCGGGTTCACGAAGCCTCGTGACGCACCCACCGTGTGGGCCCTTCTTGTGCGACCAGGCCATCGACTCACAACGCTTTTGAACGAGATCGGGTCGATTCGTACTGCCATATACATGTCTGCAGCCTTCGCCCGCCACGTAAGGTCTGGACTATTCGAATAGCTCTTTTTTAAGTCGCTTTGCATATCCAGACATTCGTAGGCCCACTTTTTAAATTCCGACATCGACCAAAGGCAGGTCCCATCGAGGTAGATAGACGCGGCTTCGCTTCCAGGTTTTCCCTCGCTTATAAGTATCGACGTTACGGATGCGTTTTCAGAAAGACGGAGCTTTTCGCGGATGAACTTTCCTTGAAGAGCTGCCTGCCTCGACTTTCCCGAACCAATTTTGTCGGCCGTCGCACCGCTGTGCGCTTCAAAAATGAAGCATAGCTCATCATCGACCTGCCACCAAGGGTCCGGGCTTCCCTCCTCCTCGATCTTGCCCGCTTCAAAACCAAGAAGAGTTCCTAGTGAGACAACCCCCTGTTCGAACCGTTGGGCGTCGTCCGAAGAGATCAGCGCGCGAATCTGCTTACTATGCACGTTGGCTTTTACGTTCGAGCCAATACCAAGCGCGTCAAACTGCCTCGCGAGGCGCTCACTAAGTCCAGCAACGTATTCAGAGCGCCCACCCATTACTGCGCCTATCTTCCTCGACTGCTTCGTCGAGAATCCCTATTAATTCGTTTGTGCGCTCTAAGTAACTGATCACAGGCAACAGATCAGCCCACGATCGGTCAAAGGCTGAAGCCGACGGTTCAACTAGTGAATGCCACGATTTCCCGCGCATGAATTCTTTCCCGAAGTTTGCGACACGTTGAAACGGTTCCGGAAAGTCGCGGGCATCAATTTCCAAACCAGGAGGATGCCATGTAGTTTTCGGCGACATGTGAGTCGTCCAATACAATAAAGCGAGCATCCGCAAAATAGGGACTTGAATTGAACAGCGCGCTATAGGACGTTACGGCAATACTCTCTCCGGACTCATAGGCTGCTTTGTCCTCTGCGCGATATTGTTTCTTGGAGCCTTTAAAACGAGTGACTCGCAAGCCGTACTTGCCATCCGCATGAGCCGCTACTTGCTTTGCGAGTTGATTAGTTGGGCACAAATACAGGACTCGCTCACCGAATTTGCGCCGTCGCCACCGATCAAAAGGCCAATTAAAGCCTTACCGCTGCCCGTAGGCATTTGCAGAGCGACATTCTTTGCTAACACAGCCTGCGCCAGGTAACTGTCAAGGGCAGAGCCTTGTTAGCCCAGCACTCCGGGAACCTTCCGGCCCGACAGGTCGCGAAACATAGCCTGTGGCGACTCCAAGGAGACCAAGGATTGCGTGACACGACGGAAACCCAAAATAATTTACTCCAAAGGCTTAGATTCGCTTCGCGGACACCTTGTGAGACTTGACGTTTCAGTGTACTGCTTCTCATCTCACGCTAACCAA
Source organism: Candidatus Cybelea sp. (assembly GCA_049800655.1). Classification (GTDB taxonomy): domain Bacteria; phylum Vulcanimicrobiota; class Vulcanimicrobiia; order Vulcanimicrobiales; family Vulcanimicrobiaceae; genus Cybelea. The sequence continues at coordinate 3,197 of JBARKF010000044.1, read as the reverse complement.
CCCTCACAGCTAACAGCTGCCGGAACAACACGCCTATAGGTTACGGCGAAGCCGTCAATGTAGCCTTAAGCAGTTCGGCCTTTGCCTGGAGGATTGAGAAAAAGGCGTTCGATCCGGGGACCGACTGCATCAACCTGGAGCTTCGCGCCGCCATCTGACCGTGCCCAGCACTGCGTTGATTCACAGCAGTAATAGCGTCGAAGGACTGCCTGGGCGTAAGTTTCAGAGCTAGCAGCCCCACTTGCGTAATTGCTGCGTGGTCCAATGCATCGGGTTTATCGGCCTGTCTCGTTATATAGCAGTTATCGTGGGCACCGTCAGTAAAGGCGGTGGCATCAAAGAAGTAATGCATGATCGATGCGCCATCATAAGGCGAAGCGTAATACGATGGAAGGCCATTCGCCAATAAAACGCTCTGTAGCTTGTCTAGGTTGTCGTGCATCTCCTGCTTGGTTGCTCCAGACTGACTGCTCCAGATAGTATTCCAAATCCAGTCGTAATCCCATAGGCAGTCCTTAAGCGTCGGGCTCGGGCTCTGATGCTCGTGTTCCAGCCCTAGTGCGTGACCCATCTCATGCGAAACGATTTGAGTGAATTCAGGATCGCTCGGAGGCGCCTCGTCATAGCCTTCAAAGTACATGCTCGGGACGAAAGCTAGGCTTTCCGTTCCCACGTACGACCAATTGCCTCCAATTGGTGACCCGCTAAACCCTACGCGTATGTCGGCCCCAACCATCTTGGGATCAAGGGACTTGCAAGTGGGAGGGTTCGAAAACGTCGCTGGGTCATAAGTTAATACCGGTTGTGCGCGACCAAGGGCGTGGCCCGTCAGATAACCGACCGGCCATTGTGACTTCATAACAGAGACAATTCGGTTGCGCAGGGTCTGGCTGCCTCCCAAAAAGCAAATTGTGAGCTTGTGGTTTGCAGGCCAAACAGCAAGCGTCTTAATCACGTATCTTTGGGCGTGATCCTGGCTCATAGCGGTCGCTTGCGCCCCTTGCGAGACGATTCGCGCATGCGCGACTAAATTAGAGTAGCTTTTTAGGTCATGCGCAATGGACGTTGCAGGAAGTAAGAACACAAACAAGGTTGTCAAGAGCTGTCGACGTTTTCTCATAAAGAGCTCCTTTGTAAGTAGCTTCTGCTGCAGTAACCTTCGACTGGTCCACGCTTAAGTGCGCCCCCGGGCGAGGTTTCAATGCCTCGCTGCCTCGTACTCGAGGTATGTTCGTAAAAATCGCGACCAATCGTGGCTTCGCACGAATTCGACTGGTGCGGATTCTACGTTGTCTGGCTCGTAGGCGGGTTCGGCCAAGAACAGATCCAAGGAATCGGGAAAATATATTGCGACTCCGTAGGACCCAAAATTCGGTATTTCGTCTGGACTTGCGTAGTGAGCGATAACGGCTTTGGAAACCGCAGTCGACACGGCTGCCGCTGCTTCTTTAATCTTAAGGCTGCTTGATGACGATCCTAGTTCGTCAGTGAACTCTTTCAAGTCAATGTAAGGAAACGAGCTGTCATCGTCGCCATAGGTATTAAGCTGCGCTCGTATAGCGGACACTTGCGAGGCTATGCCTGGAATATCCCGCCTCAGCGCCACCGAGAGCTTATCAATCGAGTTTGCCAATTGTTCCGCAGCGCTTAGGTCGAAAACTGAGAGCGTCGTCGAATCTCCGGCATTTCCGGAATACGCCTTTTTATAGGCGGTAACCGCCTCGGATGCCAGGGCACGCGAACCAATGTTAGGATGTTTATCGAGGTATCCGATGAACGTTTCATAGTTCCATCCTCCGCCCGGCTCCGACTCTTCACTCGCGGTTGCGTACGAGGCAACATCACGGAATGCATAGTCAACCTCGACCATGGCCATGAGGCAGGCATCGAATCCTATGATGTCGAGCTTACGTTTGCCTAGCGTTTCTTTCAGTGCATCTTCCAACTGCCGATTATAAATGTGGTTCTGCGTAGAGTCATCTTCAGAAACACTCTTAACAGGCGGAGCAACCGCGAAATAGCTGTTTGTCAAGGGGGGCGCTGTGGCAATTGCTAGAGTTTTGACTGATTTCTCGGAAATCGAGGTCCCAGCAGCAACAGAGCCGGAGATAGGGAGAATAGTATTGCCCTTGGCCATGTAACTGCTTAAGGGTTGGGCAATTGTCTCGACCTTATCGGCGGAAGCGGCGCTTTGCAGCTCATATCGCATGAGCCTCCATCCTTGCCCGTGATCCCACATGATCAGCATATAGTGTTGCGCTGGAAAGTGAACCATCGCGAATTTGACAAAGCTCGAAACCGAGGAGGCGTCGCCCATGTCGACCGCATTTGGTTGCGGCACGCCATCGAGGCGAAGCGCGTTTTGCGGTAACGCCCTGATACCGTGCGATATCTTGAAGATATAGGTTCCGCTCCACTTGCCGTAACCGTGATACTTGGCGTTGGTCTGCCCTCGGCGACCCAACTCGGCCAATACGTTTACTCGAGGACTTCCTGGCGCTGACGCCATTTGATAGAAATTCTCGATAGCAAAAGGCTCTAAGTTATTCTTGCCATTCATGAATACCATCAGGGTCCATGCTGCTGGACGAAGTGATTGCGTCATTATGCGCGTGCGTTGGCCACCGCAGCCCGCCGTTAGTGCCAGCGCGAATGCACTCAGCATAGCACCTGTGCATTTGGTTCTGGTAACGAAGCTCTTCGCAACAACGCGGAGCCGCGCACTTTTCAACCGTCTTAGCACCGGATGCTCGAACGCTAGCAGCCCGGAGCAGAGCCTAGGACAATCATGTCGATGGGTGGTGAAATCGCCGCGGATGCTGCAGTGCTAGGCTGGGGCGCTGGGCTTACTGTAACCCCAGTCTGACTAATCGGCTGCGGCCGGTCATTTGGCGGAGCTGGGGTTGGTGGTGTCTGGATCGTAATTGGTGAAGTTAGCTGCGGTGGTGTAGGCAAACTTGCGACCGACTGTCCGCGATTTTGGAACGGGCCTTGGTTCGTACTCCAATAGAAGATATCACTAAAGGTGGGCATATAGACGTGCTTGTTCCAATAGCATGCCTCGCGTTGTGCGTGGGCGCTTGCGTAAGTGGTCGGTATAGTGCTGAAGTCCGTAGCGCAGGTGATCGCGGCGGCCACGCCCGTTATCCCAGAACAATCTGTTGCTATTGTCTTCCCAAAAGAAAGCCAATCCATTG
>JBARKF010000043.1:0-34275 GCA_049800655.1 Candidatus Cybelea sp. | reverse complement strand
TGGTTGCCGACCTTGGGCGCTCGAGGTTTACTTCTGGCGAATTCGCTGAGCCAAAGCATGCAGGCGGTTCTCTTGCTTATCGTTACGACGCGGCTCGTTGCCGGTATCGACTGGGGCGCGCTCATGGTGTCGACCGGGAAGGTCGTCCTAAGCTCGCTCGCGATGCTGGCGGCGCTCGGCTGGATCGGCGCGCTCGGCGTCACTCCGGAAGCGACGCTTGCTTCGCGCGGATGGTTCCTCTTCGGTCAAATCGCGATCGGCGGTACGGTCTTCGTGGCGGTCGCGCGAATGCTGGGCGTCGAGGAGCTGAATCTCGCCTGGCACACGATCGTAGCGAAGTTCGAACGCAACCTGGTCAGTCCGCCGGAGAACCGCGAGGCCCCGATCGCGTAACGAACCGAACGGCGATAAGTTGATTATGATTAACTTTTTTCGAGAAGGCTCGCCTTTCTCTAAAAGCCAACCATGCAGCGCCATGCTCTCGATCCTAATGCCCGCTTACAACGAGGCTACTTCGATAGCCGAAAATGTGTGCGAAACGGTCGAGACGATGCATTCCCTCGGCATGGAGTTTGAGATCGTCGTCATCGACGACGGCAGCATGGACGGCACGCACACCGCCGCACGCAACGCTTTGTTGGCGTGGCCCGATTACGTTCGCATCGTGCGTTGTTATCGCAACGAAGGAAAGGGTAACGCGTTGATCTGCGGCGCCCACTACTCCAAAGGCGATTACGTCGCATTTCTGGATGCCGATATGGATCTGCATCCGGAGCAGCTGGCGGGCTTTTTCGAGGTAATGAACGCGTGCGACGCCGACGCCGTCATCGGCTCGAAGTTTCATCCGAAGTCGAAGGTCGAGTATCCGCGGCTGCGGCGAATGTACAGCTTCCTTTATTACGTGCTCGTGCGCACGCTCTTCGGTTTGCCGGTGCGCGATACGCAAACCGGCATCAAATTGTTCAAGCGCTCGGTTTTGGATCGAGTGCTTCCCCGCGTCCTCGTGAAACGCTTTGCGTTCGATCTCGAGGTGCTGGCCAACGTTCACCACTTCGGCTACGTCATCGCCGAGGCTCCCGTCGAAGTGAACTTCAAGCGCGTCTGCAGCCGCTTGCGGCTCGGGGCGGTCTGGAACGTTTTCGTCGATACGCTGGCGATTTTCTATCGCATGCGGATCTTGCGGTACTACGACCGTCCGCAACGCGCGACGGTCAGCCGCGACCGCGCGGCCGGTTCGCACGAAATCGTCGTTCCTGTCATTATCGGGAAGTAGCGTCCCTTTGGGTTCGGGTACCGCGCTGGTGCTGTTGCTACCAGGGCTCGGCGATGCCCTGGCCGCGGGTCCGATCCTGCGCGGGTTGGACCGAGATGGCTGGACGGTCGATGCGCTGACCATGCATCCGCCGGTAAGCGAGTACCTTCGAGAGCTCGGCGTCGTCCGTACGATCGTGGAGCTGCCCATCCGGCCACGCGCCGCCGACGCGTTGCGCGCCATCACGACGCTGCGCCCACGCCGCTACGATCTCAGCGTTCTGCCTTTTCCGGCAACGCGTTGGCAGTACACGCTGATCGCTCGCGGTATCGGTGCGCGCAAGCTGGCCATGCACGAGTACGGCGGCGCGGCAAGTGCGATCGCGCGCACGTCTCGCAACGTCCGCGTTCCCCTGCGAGGCGGTCATCGTATTGCGGAAAACCTGCGGCTTGCGAACTCGCTGCACTTGCGAGGCGGCGACGACGATCTCGTCTACTGGGTTCCGGCCGCATGGCGCGCGGAGCGGATTGTGGGCATGCTTGGAATCCACCCCGGTTCGATGGCTTGGAAAGGAAACGAAGCCAAACGTTGGCCGTACGAGCGATTCGCCGCGCTGGCACGCTCGCAGCTGGCGCGGGGGCGAAGCGTCCGTTTCTTCCTTGGGCCGCATGAGGTTCGCGAGGCGGCCCGGGCCGAGCAAGATTTTCGAGACTGCGATGGAATCAGCATTGTGAGCGAGCCGCTCGGGGAAGCAGCTCGGCGATTGGCGGAGTGTGAGGTTTTCGTCGGCAACGATGCGGGTTTCAGTCATTTGGCATCGGGTCTCGGCGTAAAGACGCTCGCGCTCTATGGTATGACCAGCGAAGTGAGAGGAGCTCCGATCGGACCGGCCGTCGCACTGCGTCCCTCGCTCTGCCCGGCATGCCACGACGAGGGCTCTCACGGCTTCGAATGCGTGCGGCGCATCAACTATCGGTGCATTCTGCGCGATATCGAGGTTGATGTGGTGCGCAAACAAGTCGAGGACCTTTTCGAGACTGCTTCAGTCGAGCAGCGCCTCGCCTTGGAAGGTCCATTCAGACTCTACGGAAAGGCTTACTCGTGAAAGAGCAGACGGCCGACGGCGCAGCGCCGGGCGTGCAGGCGCGCCGGCCCGCCGGCCTGCGCGCGCCCGCACTGGATTTATCGCTGCCCGCCGCGCTGCAGCGCTGGTTCACTCCGTCGCTCTTCGTCGTGCTCGCCCTGCTCGTAACGACCGGCTACGGCAGCGGAGTTCAGCTAAATGACGGCCAGGCCGCGCTTCACATCAACCCGCTCAAGTTCTTGGGCTCGTTGCTGCATGCTTGGAATCCGGCGCTTGCGTTAGGGACGCACACCGGCTTTTGGGTGCCCTACCAGACACCATACACGTGGGCCTATGGATTGGCCCAGCTGCTGCACATTCCACAAGACCTCGCGCAACATGCGGCGGTCTTCTTAGTCTATCTCGGCTGTCTCTGGTCGATGTATTACTGTCTGCGCAGCATCGCGCCGTGGCTGGACGAGGTCGCTCGAATCGCCGGTTCCTGCGCGTATCTCTTCAACATGTACGTCGCGCTGAACTCGCAAGCGCAAATCGTTTGGCTTCTCACCTACGCGACGCTGCCCGCGATGGTCGGCGTCATGGCGCGCGCCATGCGCGGCGAGATGAACATCTGGCGCGCGGCGCTGGCAATCGCGCTGCTGGTGCTGGTCGGCGGCGGGGTGAATCCACCGTTGGTCGCGATCAACGTCGTCGTCGTTGCGCTCTACGTCATCATAGCGATCGCGTTCGATCCGAAGCCGGTGAACGCGATAAACCGTACGCTGCCGATCGTCGCCGCCGCTTCGATCGCCGTCGTCGCGATCAATCTCTACTGGATCGTTCCCTTTATCGATTACTTCCGCGGCGTCTGGCTCAACGGAGTGCTCAGCGAAGCGCCCTCGATGCACAATGCGGCGACGTCCTTTGCCAACGTGCTTCGCGGGCTCGGTCACTGGGCGACGTTCGTCTCCTTTGCGGGACGCGCATACTTTCCGTGGGCGGCGTCGTACGCAAGCGGGCTGTTCGGGGCGTTGCTATGGTTCGTTCCGATCGTCGCGTTTGGCGGCATCGCCTTTAGGCGAAACCAGCGTCCGGCAACCCTTTACTTTCTGCTGGTCACGCTCGTTTCGGTGCCGATCGTCGTCGGTTACTACCATGACGAGCTCGGAAACGCGGTGACGGCGCCGATCTACGATCAGTTCTATCGCAACGTACCCGGATTTCAGATGTTCCGCTTCTCGTACAAATGGGTTGCGGGCGTCGAATTTGGGATCAGCGGGCTTTTTGCCCTCGCCTGCTATGCAATCGTCGGCGCGTTGCGCGATCGGCTGTCGAAGCTGACCGACGCGGACCGCCGGACGTGGGATTGGACCATTCCCGCGGCCAGAACGGCGTCCATCGTTCTCCCGATTCTGATCTTCGTTCCCGTGCTGACCAATAAGATGAACTATCCCGGTCAGGTGATTCCGAGCTGGGAGTATCGCGAGAGCGCTCTGGTCGGTAACGATCCGACGCACCGCGTCGCGCTCTTTCCGACGCAGTTTCTCGAACAGTTCGATTGGGGTAATCCACAGTTCTATATCGAGGATTCGCTGCTCGACCGGCCACTGATTTATGGCTTGCTCGGCAGCGAGCCGTCCGAAGGCACCGATCTTTGGGTCCGGCGCGCGTATCGTGCGACCCGTGAGGGACTCCCCTTCGCCGCTGACATGTTCCGCGTGATGGGGGTCGACACGATCCTGCAGCGCGACGATTTCATCCCGGCGATCGATTTCAGCTCACCCGGCGAGTGGCGTTTCAACAGCACGACGCTGACGCACGATTTGATTCACCGCGTGCTGGGCGCATCGCCGGTGCGCTCCGACGGCCCGACGCACGTCTATCACCTAGCCGCGGCCCTGCCGCTCTTTTACGGCGTGACGCATCCGGTGCTCAATGCGTTGCCGACGTTCTCCGACGCCCTCCTTGGTGACGTCGCTGCAATGGCGAGCGGCAGAGCGGAGTTCGACGCGCCAAACCGCACGGTTGACGAGTTCTCGGGATCGTTAGACGGTCTCTCGCCGATTCTGCCCGGCTCGCCGGATCAACAGCGCGACCTCGCGGTCAACCAAGCGTTGGCCCATGGTATTCGAGTTCATCCGCCATCCGCCGACGCGGCGTTCATGACGAACTTCAGCGTGAAGAGAAGCGGCGTCTACTCGATCTTCGTGCTCGATCAGGCGCTGCTTTACGCGAAGCCGCCTCCGCAGACGCTGATCGTCGATGGGCAGTACCTGTCGCTAGAAAACTCCGGCGGCGCATGGACGCAGTTTAACAACGTCTTCCTTAGCGCCGGATCGCATTGGGTCTCAGATGGTTACTTGGACCCCAATCTCGTCGTTGGGGTCGTCGATGCCGACGATCTTAAAATGTGGCAGGATCGAGTTCAAGCGCTGGTGAGCGCGTCGCCGCAGAATCTCGCGCCGAGCAATCTCGTTTACGCCTCAAAGGCGACCATCGACGTCCCTTCCTCTGGACGGTACCGCGTAGCGGCCACTGCCGTCGGATCCTACGGGCCGGATGGCCAGGTCCGCACGCAACTGGTGCGCGGGTCGGCCTATCGTGGCGCGTTTCCGGCGACGCTCTCCGACACGCTGCCGTATGTCTTTGGTGACGGCGTCATCGCCACGTCCCCGATTTTGATGCCGCCGGGATGGTATCGTTCCGATCCGACGGCCTACGAGTGGCAACGCGGCGATCCGGTATCGTGGTTCCTTTTCGCTCGCGATTCCCACGTGCGCGTTTTCGTGCCGGGCGGCAACGGCGTTCGCTCCCGCGTTGCGATGCGCGTCAGCCGCCTGCAGACCGGCGGCACGTTGACGGTCACGGTGAAAGGGGGAGCGCCACAGAGCGTTGCCCTGCCGGGCGCGGCCGCGGGGCCGCAGCAGTTCGATGCCATCGATCATCTCGACGGGCCCGTTCCCACGGCGATCGCGTTCACCCTCGATCTGCATCCGGGTTGGAACGACGTCGACTTCACCTTTCATCCCGCGAACGGCGAACGTAGCGATCTCGGGCCGGGCGTGATCTCCGCGGCAGTCGCGCCGGACCTCTCGTTCACGCGAATCGCATCTGCTTCGGTCGGAGCAGGTTCCGGTGCGACCGATCCGACATTTACTTCGGTCGCGCTGACGAATCCTCGAGCCGGCCTTACCGGCGATCCGGAGGTGATGGGCAGCGTTACCGGCACCGCGAACCGCGGCATTTCGATTGCGATCGCCCTCGCTGATAACAAGGGGCGCATTCTCTACCGGCTCTTTCCGGTCGCGCGTGACGGCACGTTCGACATTAATTTCATGCATGCGTTCCCGAACGATTGGAACGACGTCTCACGCCGCGTCGTGGGGATCTGGCTGCTCGGGCGCGGGAATCACCCACGATTCTCCACGCTCTTCTACGCAGTGCATGCGATGCCGGCTCGTGCCTTACGCCGGCCGCAGTCGCTGACGTCCCTTCCGATCCGGATTGATGGCCGATTGGTCGGTGGTGCACCGGTATTTCTTACCGGTGGTACGCACAAGGTCGTTAGCGCCGACAAGCAGGTGAAGATCGGTCTGCTGACGTTCGATCCCCTCACGTTACCGCGAACGCGGGACTTCGGCCTGGTTTGGCAGCGGCGCTCGCCGACCGCCATCGAGGTTACTTCGAAGAGCACGGCGACGCCGTTTCTACTCGTTTTCGGCGAAGCGTATCATCCGGAGTGGCAAGCGACGTACGACGGCCAGGTCCTTCCGCACGTGATCGTCAACGGCGTCCAGAACGGCTGGATCGTTCCCAGCCTGCCCGACGGCGGGCAGATCTCGCTGACGTTCAACGGACAACTGCCTTACGTGATTTCGGGGGCGATCTCGGTCATCGCGCTGATTATCATGATCGTGCTTGCATGGTCGCCCGACTTGTGGCCGGTGCGGACGAAAAATCCTTGAAATCTTCGGGCGTCGCTTGGGTGCTGGGGCACGCGCTGCGACTCGCGGTCGCCACGGCGGTGATCGCCCTCATCTTGGCTACGACGCTCCAAGGTGTAGGCGCCGAACGTTTGGCGACGACGGCATATTTGGCCGCGATCTTCGCGGCGATTGCACTGGTGATCCAGCGTTTTCTTCCCTCTGACGATCCACCGCCGGCGACGCAACCGTTCCCGGCATTTCTCATATTTTTCGTAAGCGTCGCACTCCTCATCGGCCTCGCCGCGATGCTTGTCTCAGATCCGGGCGCGGAAACGATTCTCGTTGCCGCCTGCCTCGGGATCGTCGGGTTAGGTGCGCTCATCCGTAGCGGAAACCTCGCGACGCTCAACTCGGTGCTCGTTCGCGGAGGCCGACTCGAGGCTGCCGCGCGATACGCCGTGGCTATCGCGGTCTTCGCGCTCGTGCTCGCCGCGATGCTCCCGTCCGATCTCGCCGGCGGCGCTGCCAATATTGCGTATCGGCTGATGATCCTTGCAGGCCTGTTCTTTGGTGCGCTGCTTATCGCTCCCACCCCGGCTGGTCTCTTTCTGAGGCAACGCTTTGGGGAGTTCCGGACGCGGTTCGATAGACTCGCCCAGGCCCTCGTCTTCGAACGTACGGCCAGCTCGGCGGCCGTCGTCGCCGCGGCGGTGCTGGTAGCCGCAAGCCTTTTACCGACCGCCTACGCGGAGCCGTTGGCAGTCGCCGCATACCTGGCTGCAGCCGTGGCGGTGGTCTGCATCGCCGTGGAGTGCCGGCGGCTACGCGAATAACGAGGTCAGCCGCTTTTGCGGCTGCACTCGTTTTTGCCGCGTTCGTAGTCGCAAAAGGCGTACCGACCCTTCGCCACGATTGGAGTTGGCCGATCGACCGGACCGCGATCGGATCGTTCCTCGACGAATCGGTGCAAGGATGGCTATCCACGGGCTTCGGTACTCCGAATCCGCATCCAACGACGTATCTGATCGGACCGCCGATCGCGGCTGCCATGTGGATCGTCGGCCCGCTGGCCGCACTCGCGCTCTTCGCCGCCCTTACCGGATACGTTTGCGCGGCGTGCGCGATGCGCGCGGCGCTACGGTGGAACGCGGCCCTCCCCGCGGCGCTCGGGATCGGACTCTTCGCGGTTTTCAACCCGTGGGTCTACAACGAGGTCGTCGCAGGACATCTCGTCATGGTGCTTGCGTACGGCGCGGTTCTGGGACTGATAACCGAGATGACGCGCGGCGCGCATGCTTCAACGCTTCGTCTTACGCTGTGGATCGCGCTAATCCAAGCGCAGCTGCAGCTTTTCATACTGGCGATGGTCGCGCTCGTGATCTTTGCGGTCGCGACGAAGAAGTGGCAGCCGCCGCTCGCCGGGATCTTCTTCGCACTGCCGTCGATTATTGGCCTCGTTGCGGAGCGCGGCGCGCTTCTGCAGATTCCTTACGGTGTAACGTGGCAGACGAACCAATCGCTGGAACCGGTTGCGCTGCTCGGTCTCGGCGGATATTTCCCCGGCTATGCCGACCGCCTTGGCGTTGCCGCGAGCGCAGCAGTCTGGGTAATGCTCGCGCTCGCGCTGGTGGGTGCGGTCGTCGGCCGGCGCCCGCGAGTCGCCGGTTGGGCGCTTTTCGCCGCCGTCATGCTTTATGTAGCGGCGCTGGGAGTCTACGGACCCTTCGCCGCGGCGTACGAGTGGATCGTCCGAAACGTTCCGGTAAGCGGCGTTTTTCGAGAGCTCTACGATTTAGCTGGTTGCTTCGCGGCGGTAGTCATCGTGCTTGCAAGCATCGCGGTGGCCCGCGTTTGGCAGCTAGGATACCTCGCGCTGGCTGCCGGCATCGCGCTCCCAATTGCATGGCTGGTGCAACCACCGAGCGATCTTTGGGTCGGCGCGGGCGCGTATCCGCATCCCGAGATTAGCGCTCCGGCCTTTGCGCGCGTCGCGTTCTCGCCCGCGTTCCAGCCGCTGGCCTTACGCAACGGCGTGGGCGGCGGGGCCGATCCCAACGTGCATCTCTATCCAGGTCCGGTCGCGCCTTTGAATCAGTACTTTCCGACCTATCCCGTAGACATGGCGCTGGCGCGCTACGAGCAATCGGGTGAGACCGAAGACTTGCGCGCGCTCGGTGTCGCGGAGATCGTAAACCGGCCGTGGCTCGTCTCAGTCACTCGTGGCGAGATCGGACTCGCTGCACGATCGCTTCAGGTGCGCGCGCCGCGCGCCTCGCCGCAGGCGGCGCGCTCCCTCAATGAGGCGACGCCGCTCATTTCCACGTGTGATGCATCGCGCGTCGTTACGCTCAGCGAGCGTTTGGGCGCCTGCGATCTTTTCTTTGGCGACGTCCCCGGTTATGCACCCGTTCGTGCGATCGTCGCGGCGAGCGATTCGATCGATCCGCGAATCGCCTGGATCGACGCGCGGCTTGTTTTTGCCAAGGTTCCCGATCTTGCGCAAGCGTTCGGCGGTGCCATGACGCAGTCGCGCCTTCCGTATCGCATCGACTCGCCCGCGTGGCTGCTCGTCTACGTGCGCGGAAAGTTGACTGCAGCCGACGGACGAGCGCTCTTCGAGAGCACGGGGGCGTTTACGTGGTTGCCAACTCCGGCTTCGGTCGCATCGGTCGTCTGCGAGGGCCTATGTGCCCTTATCGCGCAGACGCCGGCGCTTCCGAATCGACCGCCCGCCCCGCCGGCGCGCGTCCATGCCGCAACCTTTGCGCGCGTCGCGCCTTGGCTCTACGTCGTCAGCATCGGCAACGAATCCGGGCCGCTCCTTCGCCTCGACGAACGCTACGATCCGGCGTGGACCGCAATCGCAGCGTTGCACCTTCTGCCGCACGTGCGCGTCGACGCATCGGTCAACGGCTGGTTCGTTTCGAGCGGTGCTTCACGCGTGATCCTGCTGCAGGTTACCGCATTGTTGCAGTTGATTGCGGAAGCGCTAGGGGTTCTGTACGCGCTTTACCTCTTGAAGGCACTCGTCCGCGAGCCGACGAAGCGCGCGTAAGTCATGCCAGCAGTTCCATTCGTAGATCTACGCGCGCAGTTCGGCACGATTCGCGACGAGGTCGTCCCCCGCATAATGCAGGTGGTGGAGAACCAGAGTTTCGTACTCGGCCCCGAGGTGGCGCGTTTTGAAGAACACTTTGCGACGTATGTCGGAGCGCGCTACTGCATCGGCGTCGAATCGGGGACCGGGGCGCTTACGCTCGCCTTACAGGCACTCGGAATCGGTCCGGGTGACGAGGTCATCATACCGGTCAATACGTTTATCGCTTCGGCGCTCGCGGTTTCCGCGGTCGGCGCGCGCCCGGTGCTGGTCGAGGCAGACGATGCGTACCTCATGGATTCGAGCCGGCTCGAAGCCGCGCTCACGCCGCGCACGAAGGCAGTCATGCCGGTGCACCTTTACGGCCAGGCCGTACCGATGGACGCGATCGAAGCCTTTGCGCGGCGGCATGGTCTGCGCGTCGTGGAAGATGCCAGCCAAGCGCATGGAGCACGGTGGGGAGGGCGGCGCGTCGGGAGTTTTGGCGATGCCGGCTGCTTCAGCTTCTATCCCAGCAAGAACCTCGGTGCGTACGGCGACGCCGGCGCGATCCTCACCAGCGATCCCGAGCTTGCGGATCGCCTGCGCTTGCTGCGCGATCTGGGTCAGCCGAGGAAGTACGAACATATCGTCAAGGGAGATAACTGCCGCCTTGACGCACTTCAGGCCGCGGTTCTCGACGCAAAGCTGCCGCATTTGGATGGCTGGAACGATGCTCGCAGGCGCCATGCCGACGCGTACGACGCGAAGCTTTCCGAGATCGGCATCACCCCGCCGAAACGGTTGCATGATGAAGGGCACGTCTACCACGTCTACGTCATCGAGCTTGAGAACCGCGACCGCGTGCAAGCGATCTTGGGCGAGCGCGGCATTGCCACCGCCGTCCACTATCCCATACCAATTCATCTACAAACCGCCTATGCGGACCTGGGCTTGGGGCGCGGTTCGTTCGAGCGTACCGAGCGCAGCTGCGACCGCGTACTCTCGCTCCCGATGTTTGCGGAGCTTAGCGAGGAGCAAATCGATCTCGTGGTAGATGCGCTTGCAAGTTCCAACGCACTAGCAGTTAGCAGCGCATAGCAGCTATCTATCCTGGCGAAACAGGTCACAAGTCATGGAGCGAACGCCGCTTGGTGTAGCCGTGGTCGGAGCGGGTTACTGGGGACCCAACCTGGTCCGAAACTTTTACTCGTCAGATGAGTGGTCCGTCCGCTGCGTCATCGAACCCGATCGCGGGAGGCGCGAGCGTCTGACCCGTTTCTATCCTTCGATCGCCGGTTTTGCCGAAATCGACGCCGCACTCGAGGATCCGCGGGTCGATGCGATCGCGCTCGCGACGCCGCCGCGCACCCATTACCCGCTGGCGGTACGCGCGATCGAGGCGGGGAAGCACGTGCTCGTAGAAAAGCCACTCGCAGAGACCTACCGGGATGCAGAAGACCTCTGCGGGCGAGCCCAGCGCGCCGGACTCTGCCTACTGGCCGATCATACGTTCCTTTATACCGGCTCGGCCGAGAAGCTGCGCGCGCTGCGAGAGGCTGGGGATCTGGGCAGCGTCTACTACATCGATTCGGTTCGAGTTAATCTCGGTCTCTTTCAGGAAAGCAACGTCCTTTGGGACCTCGCGCCGCACGACGTCGCGACCATCAACTACCTTTTAGACGAAATGCCGAGCTCGGTGGCGCTCGTGCTGGGAAGTTGCGTGCACGCGAAGACTCCCGACGTCGCTTTTCTAACGATGTGGTACCCGAGCGGCTGCCTCGCGCACGTGCACCTGAGCTGGCTCTCGCCCGTCAAGGTTCGCCGCACGATGATCTCGGGCAGCCGCAAGATGGCGGTCTGGGACGACCTCGAGCCGACCGAAAAAATCTACATCTACGACAAAGGGGTCGTGCTCGATCCGTCGAGCTCGACGCTCGAGCAGCAAATGGTCTCGTATCGTCTGGGAGATGTGCACGTTCCGCTGATCGACAATCGCGAAGCGCTTGCAAAATTGGTTGCGGATTTTGCCGCGGCCATTCGAAACGGTTCGCCGCCTCGCTCCGATGGTGTGTTTGGTGCCGGCGTCGTGCGCGTGATCGAAGCCGCGATACGTTCGGCCGACGCGGGCGGCGCAAAGGTTGACGTGTGACGACGGGCGAGCAGCTCCGTTTTTCGCTGCTGCTTCCGACGTTGAATGAAGCGTGGCGGCTGCGGGCGGTGCTCGATTCTATTCAGCGCCAGCGTTATCCACCCGAAGCGATCGAGTTGCTCGTCGCCGATGGCGGATCGACCGACGAGACGGTTGCAATCGCGAGCGAATCCGGCGCTCGCGTTTTTCACAATCCGATCCGGCGTGCCGAGCCTGGCGCGGGGATGCTATTGGGGAAGGCTACCGGTGACGTCGCCATGTGGCTCGCCGCCGACAATGCTTTTTATGGCGAAGACTTTCTCGAGAAGATGGCGCGCGCGTTTGCAGATCCCAAGGTCGCCGCTGCGTTCCCGAGTCTCGTCAGCACCCCGCAGGACGGCGCGACGACCCGTTACTTCAACGCCTTTACCGACCCGTTCAATCACTTCATCTACGGGGGCGCGACGTCGCCGGCTTCATATCATCGCACTTACTCCGTGAAACGGCGGACCGCCGACTACGTCGTTTACGATTTTGCAGCGGGTCCGCGACCGCTGATCGCGCTGGCGCAGGGGTTCACGATTCGCCTCCCTTATCACAAGCCGGCAGGAACCGACGAAGACGATGTGGCGCCCGTCGAGGTGCTGCTCGACGCCGGTTGTGAGCTTGCCTTTGTGGAACGCGCCGCCCTCGAGCATCACACGGTCGGCGGTATTCACGATGCATTGCGCAAATTCGGGCCGCGCTTTCGCGCTCGTATGACTAACCGGGCGATACCGGTCTGGGGTCGATTGCGGACGCGAAGCCGCTCACAGCGTTCTCGCGCCTACCTCTGGCCCTTCTATTCCGTCAGCTTCGTCTTCCCGGCAATCTCGGCCGTTTACGGATTACTCCGTGATCGGCGTGGCGAATGGCTCTATCACCCGTTCGTGAGCGCGGCCTTCGGTTTCGAGTTTTGGAAACAGGCGAGCCTCGTCGGCTTGACGCGGCTGAAGGGAGGTTCCTAAGCGCATGGCGCCTGCGCGGTCCTCGAAAATCTCGCTCCAGTAACGCATCATCGTCACGCCGTCTTTGTGGCGGCCCAGCAGATCGGGTAATGGCGTGCCTTCCACGAGGTCGATGAGCAGCGACGCGAAGTTGATTCCCGCCGCCGTCGTAAGCGCAAGCGTGCCCGAGAACCGCGGGTTCATCTCGATGATCGAGAAACTTCCGTCCGGTCGAAGCATTCCTTGCACGTTGGCCGGTCCGCGCAGCCCGCTCTTCTCGACCACGTCGCGCGCGATCGCTTCGATCGCGGGATGCCGGTAGGTTCGTCCCTTCACCGAGACGCCGGCCTTGATCGCGATGCGTTCGCGCGGCACCGCAGCTACGACTCGGCCTGGTGCCGCCGCGAAACAGTCAACGGTGAACTCGGTACCGGCAACGGCTTCTTGCACGATCAGGTCGCTTCGCCCGCGGGCGCTTTCGTGCAGTGAGTGCAGGCTCTCGACCCGCGCCGTGCCGACCGAGCCCGAGCCGCGTCGCGGCTTCAGATAGACCGGCAAACGGTCGACCACAATCGTGGCCGTGTAGAGCTGCGTTGCGGGCCCCGGAATGCCGATCTCGCGCAGGAAATTCGCGAACTCAAGTTTGTCGCCGGTGCGTTCGAAGATCTCGCGCGGCGGAAGCACGAGGCGGCATCCGATTGAATCGAAGAGCGGGCGCTGCGCGTCGATCGGCATGAACTCGCTCTCGACGATCAGCGGCACGAGCAGATCGATCTGCATGCGTGCGGCAGCCTCGGCGCATCGCTGCGCAAAGTCGCCGGCGCCGGCCCGGGGAAGAAGGACGAACTCATCGACGAAGGCACGCGTCGCGTTAAGCGCGTCCATGTCGCCGGCGGCAATAAAATCGACCCGGCCATCCTCACGCAATGCCTTGATGAGCGATTGCGCCGTGACGGTTCCGGCGGCGGTGATCATGACGCGCCGCACCGGGCGGCCGCCGTTCTTATCGGGCATCGCGCGGATACCAATGCAGCCCGAGGTCCTTGCGACCAATCGGGCCGGGATGATGAAAGATGAAGAATCGGCTATCGGGTCCCACGTATACCGTTTCGTTCGTTAGCGGATCCTGGCCGTAGAAAACCACCGAGTTCGTTGCTCGATCGTAGACCGCGCGCCAATGATATCCGGAGGGTAAATGCGAGTAGTCGTAGTGAGTGGTCGGCGTGCAGCTCGCGAGGATCCAGAGGAACGCGAACCAGACTCTCTTCGCCGCTGACGAAACCTCAGTAGGACCGCACGTTGCGCAAGCCCGCCGCCTTGAATGCCGCGGCGATCGCTTGCGCGTTCGTGCCGGCGTCGGGATAGAGTACCACTGCGCGGCCCTCATTGACGGCGTCGCCAAAGTTATCGACCTCGTCCGACGGGATCGGAAAGGCTGAGAAGTAACGCCTTGAAGCGTTCGCAGGGTGCGCGAACTCCCCTAACGTAGCCTGCCGGCCGCCGATTCCCGGTACGTTGGTGCCGGTCTCGTCCCAGACCCCAACACCCTGCGTCATGTCGTCGGAGAGCGAGTTGGCTTCCATATCCTCGATGACGTCGACGAACTCGAGTTGCGACGCCTCGGCGTCGCCGGGAGGCAGCGTGGAGCTAACGACCTTCACCTTGCTCAGGTCGAGCTGCTGCGCTGAGAGAGCGCTTTCGAGCGCTTTGGGATCCGCTTGGGGAAAAATGCCGACGACCAAGCCTGCTGCCACGCGCGTGGACTCCTCTATGAATTGTATAGCTCAATGGCGTGGGCAAGCCGTTCGACGCCCGCCTGGATATTCTTCTCCGAAGCGTTGGAAAAGTTTAGCCGCATTCCGTCGTGCACGTTTCGTCCCGGATAGAAGTTGACTCCCGGCACGAAGACGACTTTCGATCGAGCCGAGATTCGCAGCAGCTCGGTGGTGTCGACGCCCGGGACGGTCACCCAGAGGAACATTCCGCCGGCGGGACGCGTAAAGCGCACGCCGTCGGGCATGGATTCTGCGAGCGCCTCGGACATCACGCCGCGGCGATGCGCGTAGGTTTGTGCGATCTTGCGGACGTGCGCGTCGAAGGCGTCGCCACCCGAGGCATACTCGTGAAAGACGTATTGCGCAAAAGTTCCGCTGTGCAGATCCGCGCCTTGTTTGGCGAGCACGATCTTTTCGCGAATCTCATCGTCGGCGATGACCAGCCACGCGATCCGCATGCCCGGCGCCATGATCTTGCTGCCGGTGCCCAAATAGATGATCGGCGCCGTCGTTTGATACGAAACGAGCGGCGGCAAGTCGCTCCCCTCGAACCGAAGTTCGCCGTAGGGATCGTCTTCCACGATCGGCAGACCGAAATGCTCGCAGATGCGGACGACACTTTCGCGCCGGCGGCCCGCGAGCGTGCGTCCGGTGGGATTCTGAAAGTTTGGAACGAGATAGAGAAATTTCGGGAACGGATCGGCGTGCTGTAGCAAACGCTCGAGCGCATCGGGGATCAATCCATCTTCGTCCGTATCGACCGCGAGATAACGCGCCTCGTACGCGTCGAAGGCTTGAATCGCGCCAAGATACGACGGATCTTCCATCACGACGTGGTCGCCGGGATCGAGAAAGATTTTACCGAGGAGATCGAGCCCTTGCTGCGATCCATTGACGATAGTGACGCTGTCGGCTTCGAAGATTCGTCCGAAACGCCGCGTCAGTCGTTCGGCGAGCCAAACGCGCATCTCGGGGATGCCCTCGGTCACGCTGTATTGAAGCGCGGCGGCACCGTAGCGCTCCATCACCGCACGGGCGGCCTCTGCAATCGCAGCAGTTGGGAAGAGTTCGGGCGCCGGCAGACCGCCGCCGAAAGAAATCACGTCGGGCTGCTGCGTGACCTTGAGCATCTCACGGATCGTCGAGGCCCGCAAACGCGCAGTGCGCTCGGCAAACTGCGCGGACCGCGAGATCGTAGACATGCTCTAGATTTATGCGGAGGGCACCGGGGGTCCGCTTATCTCTCTCGGAAACGCTCCGCCCGCGAACGAAAGGATCGTCGCGCCCAAACCGATGAGACCGACGAAGATCAGTACAAGTGTACCAACGACCGGCACGAGCTCGGCCGCGGTGATCAGTGCCAAGCCGGCGAGCAGCGCGACCAGCGGCGACGGCGTCGTCGAAGGGCTGAGCAACTCGCAGAGGCGGCGACCGATCAGTAGCGCAAGCGCTGCGGTTCCCAAAAAGACGCCCGCGAGAACGAAGACGAACTCGAGCAAAATCAACGGAATAAGCAGGATGGTGATCGCGAGCAAGACCGCCAGCGGAATGACCGCGACGCAGCCGAGCAAACCGGCGGCCACCGAGAGCCCCGGATGACGCTCGAGCCGATCGAGCACCATTCGCGTGCGCAGCGGGAATATGAGGAAGACGAGCAGCGCGAGAAGATTCCAGGAAAGCCGCCAGAGCAGCCGGTGATCGGGAAGGAACGGGTTGTAGGCCGAATCGCTCGGTGCCCAGGGGACAACGCTCTGCGTGAGCGTTCCGCCGACCTGGGTGACTCGACCCGCGACGACGCCTCCCGGGCGGGGATCGTAGTTCCCGCCGATGACGGTGACATCGCCTTCGACGATACCGGCGTTCGTGGCATCGCCAAAGACGACGGTGAGGTCGCCGTCAACGACTTGCCCGGGCTCAACGACGACCGATCCGAAGTAGGTCCCGCCGTGATAGACGGCTTGCGTATCGGCCAGCGCCGGGGCGCCGGAGATCAACATGGCGGCCAGGAAGAGTCCCGCAAATGCAAGCGACCGACCGATCATGCGCGCGGTCCTCGCTCAAGATAGGTAGCCAGCACCGGTCGCACGCGATGGTAGCCGTAGAGGAGCGCGGCGAGCAGAAGAACGTCGACCAGCAGGACGACCGTCACGGCGGCGGCCGCTACCGGCGTGGCCGGAGCAAGAGCTCGGATCGCAGCGCCGAGTGCGGCAGCATTGCGCTGCTGGTTCTCGACGAACGCCGCGCCCACGGCGAGAACCTGATTCGACCGCAGCGCGGCAAACGCGGCGAGCGCCCAGGCGGCGACGAGATAGAGAGAGAGCGGAAGGAGAAGCGGCACCCGCCGGGGTGAACGGGCCGACCTCCCGTGCGTTGCGGAGAGAACGTTTGCGGTAAAGTTGGGAGCGACGCTGCCGGGCGGACGGGCCGTCGTCAACAGCGCGTCGACGACGCGCAACTCGCGCAAGAAACCTTCGCAAGCGCGGCACCCACGCAGATGCTCGGCAACTCGTAGCGCTTGGCGGCGTCGCAGCGTCCCTTCGAGATATCCGGCGAGCAGCGGCTCACACGAGGAGCAGCGCACGCGAACCTCCCTTTTGAGCGGGGTTCTCCGGGGAGCCGATCGCGCGCCGCTCGCGCTCGCGCATCTTCTTCGTAAGTGCGATCTTGCCACGGTGGATCAGCGTTTTTACGTTCCCCAGCGAGAGTCCGAGCGTGCTCGCGATCGTCTGATATTCCATGCTGTCGAAATAGCGAAGCGCCAAGACCGTTCGCGTGCGCTCCGGCAGCTCTGCAAGCGCCGCGCGCAGTTCGCGCTCGGCCTCTTCGCGCAGAACGCCGCCCGCCGGATCGGCCTGCGGCGAGAGATCCGGAAGCGCGCTCTCGAGCGATTGGTCTTCCGGCAGTTGCTGCAGCTGCGGCGCGCGTAACGACTTCGCCAGATGGGTCCGAATGACGTTTCGCGCGATCTGGTAGATCCACGTAGAAAACTTCCCGAGTTGGGGATTGAACGTTCCGATATGCGCGTAGGCTCGCAAAAAGGTTTCCTGCGAAAGATCCGCACTCTCGGACGAGTTTCGCACGGTTGCGCCGATGAAGTTCGCGATCCCGCGTTTGTAGCGATCTACGAGCACGCCGAAGACCTCCCTTTCCCCGGAACGCACTCGATGAACCAGAGTCTCGTCGCTCTGATCATGGAATGCCATCCCCTTTCGATTCGGTTCCTCTAGCGGCTCTTACCTAGGCTGACCCGCGTTTGTTACGCTTCCTTATTATGCGCGCGGAGGCTGGAGGCGCCGGCATCGCGCTGGGAAAGGATCGGGCGCCGTCCGGCGAGCGGCCACTCGATCCCTAGATCCGGGTCGTCCCACGCGATTGCGAATTCATGTTCCGGATCGTAAGGTGCGCTCTGCTTGTAGGCGAACATGGTCTCCTCTTCTAAAGCGAGGTAACCGTGCAGAAAGCCGCGAGGCACGTAGATCTGCGCTCCGCCGGCAGCGGTCAGCACCGTGCCATGCCAGCGCCGATAGGTCGGGCTCGCCGGCCGCAGATCGACGATGACGTCGAATGCACTGCCGCGTATCACGCTGGCGAGTTTAGCTAAGCGCGTGTCGCCGTGTAGACCGCGCAAGACGTTACGGTGCGAAAAGGAAAGATTATCTTGGACAAAGGTTTCCTCAATGCCGCATCCACGATAGCGGTCGACCGCGTACGTCTCTCGGAAAAAGCCGCGCTCGTCGATAAACGTGCGCGGCGTGAGCAGCAAGGCCCCGGCGAGAGGTAATTGCTCGATCTCCATGAGAACGGGGCTACTATGAACGGCAGTATGAGTCCGCCCGGGACGCTCGTTCTCCGCCGCGGGCTCGAACGGCTGCGTGCAAGCGCGATGCTCAAGCAGAGTCTGCTGGTCTTCTCCGCCGGCATGGTGCTCAATCTGTGCGGCTTCGTGGCCCACGCCGTGGCCAGCCGTCAGCTCGGCGTAACGGTCTATGGAGGCCTCTACGCGCTGATCAACGCCGCGCTCATCGCGGCTCTGCCGGCGGCCTTCGTCGCGCCGGTCGTCGCGCAGATCGGTGCGGAGTTTCGTGCGCTCCACGACGACGGCCATCTTCGCGGATTAACCGATGGCGTTACCCGCGGTTTTGCCAAACTCGGTGCGATTTACGTCGTCGTCGCGTTATGTGGTGCGGTCCCGTTCGCGCGCTTCCTCCACGTACCGGTTTGGTCGATTCCGATCGTCGGTCTGCTTGCCGGCGTCGCGCTCTTCGTCAGCGCACTGCGCGCGGTCGCGCAGGGTACGCAGGATTTCGTCGGCTATTCGGTATCCAATTCGATCGAGGGCATCGCGAAAGTCGGCGCGATCGTATTGTTGATCGCCGCCGGATTGAAGCTGGGCGGCGGCATTGTCGGATTTTTGATGGGGCCGTTCTGCGCGTTGATCTACTTGCAAACGCGCTTGAAGCAGCGCTATGCAAGCGTCAAGCCGCGCGGCGTGCGTTATGACTGGCGCCGCCTCATGAACGCCGGCGCCGGCGCGGCCGCCGCAACCATCTCGTTGGCGCTCATGGGATCCGCCGACGTCGTTTTGGTGAAACACTTTTTTGACGCGCACTCGGCGGGACTCTACGCGGCGGCATCACTCGGCGGAAAGACGCTGCTCTATTTGGTCGGCTTCGTTCCAACCGTGCTGCTTCCGCAGGCAGCCGACCGCCACGCGCGCGGTGCGGAGACTCGGGAGGTTTTGGCCGGAAGTCTCCTGATGTTCGCGGGGCTCTCGCTTTTCGGGCTCTTCATCTTCCGGTACTTCGGCACCCAGGTGCTGCACGCGCTGGTGGGACGAGCCTTCGACGCGGCGGCGCCTCTTTTGGTGACGTATGGTTTAGCGATGGTGCTTCTCGCGTTGACGAACGCGTTGACCACCTACGGCATCGCGACACACCGCTTGGCGTTCACGGTTCCGCTCTTGATCGCTACCATCGGTACGCTCGCGGCGATCGTCGTGTTCCACACGACGCTTGCGACCGTCGTCGAGATTTTAGTCGTCGGTAACGCGGTAGCCGCCATCGCCGTCGTTCTTTCGTTAATCCTGCAGCGACACACCGCCGGCCGGCGATCGACCGTTTGAAGCGCGTTCTCCTGATCGGTGGTTCGGGACAGCTAGGAACGCAGGTTCGCCGACACTGGGATGATTGCGAGATAGTCGCGCCTTCGCACGACGAACTCGCGCTCGAGGAAACGGTGAACCTTCGCGTTGCGTTGGGCGAGGTACGTCCCGACGTTCTGCTCAACGCCGCCGCGTTTGCCGACGTCGATCGTTGTGAACGCGAACCCGAGCGCGCCTTCGCCGCCAACGCGGTTGCGGTCGGCGCTGCGGCTGAGGCCGCGCACGAGTGCGGCGCGCTCTTCGTTACGATCAGCACCGATTACGTCTTCGATGGCTCGACCACGTTGCCATACGACGAGAGCGACGCGCCGCATCCGCTCTCAGTCTACGGTGGGTCGAAGCTCGCCGGCGAGTATCTCGTCGAACGCCTTCACTCGCGTGCCTTCGTCGTGCGGACGTGCGGCCTCTACGGTGCAACGAATGCGAGCGGACGCTCGCCGTTTATCGAACGCGTACTCGCGCCGCAATTGCATGCGCAACCGATGCGGGTGGTCGCCGACGTCGTGGCATCGCCGACGTTTGCCGGCCATCTCGCCGAGGCGCTGCGCCGTCTGATTGAGAGCGAGTCGTACGGGCTCTATCACGCCGCCGACGTCGGCCCCGTAAGCTGGTATGATTTCGCGGCGGAGGCCATTCGTCAAGCCGGCGCCGAGGTCTCCATCGAGCCGATAGCGGCCGAGCAATGGAAGGCGCCCGCCGTGCGCCCGCGCTTCTCGGCGCTGGAAAACGCCAACCTCGCCCGCTTGGGGATCGCAATGCCGTCCTGGCGGGACGGAATTGCCGCGTATCTCGCGCTCCGGTAAGATAGACGGCACCATGGAACTCCGAATCGATCGAGCCGGCGTCGATCGCTGCCGGACGCTGGCGGCCGCCATCGTCGCGCCGGTTGAAGCGTT
Source organism: Candidatus Cybelea sp. (assembly GCA_049800655.1). Lineage (GTDB taxonomy): Bacteria > Vulcanimicrobiota > Vulcanimicrobiia > Vulcanimicrobiales > Vulcanimicrobiaceae > Cybelea. The sequence goes on along the minus strand of JBARKF010000043.1, from coordinate 14,009 downwards.
CATCGCCGCGCACTCGACCGTCTCGGTCGAGCGTGCGGTGCTGCGCCTGCTCGGCGTCGACGGCATCACGCCCGAAGAGATTCCGCTGCCCAACGCCATCGTCGATTCGATCGCGCCGGGCGAGCGTGGACACGGAGTTGCGCTCGCTTTCGGAAAGGCGGTGGCCGAAACGGGTCTCGACCCGTCAACCCTCGCCGAAGCCGTCGGGGCGGGACGGTATAGCATTGCGGAGTTCGGCGAGACGCCGGCGAGCGCAGCTCGCGGTGCGCTGCGTCCGCACGTGGCAAACGCTCTCGCCCGGATTGGCGCACAACGCGACGAACGCGCCGCGCGCCTCGCGCGCCTGCCGCAGCTGCCGCCGCCGCTACTCTACGTGATCGTCGCGAGCGGGAACATCTACGAGGATCGGACCGCCGCCGTTGCCGCGGCCGAGGCCGGCGCGCAAGTCGTCGCGGTGATTCGTTCGACCGGTCAATCGCTGCTCGATTTCGTTCCGTTCGGCCCGACGACCGAAGGCTTCGGCGGCACGTATGCGACGCAAGCGAACTTTCGAATCATGCGGGCTGCCCTCGATGAGATTAGCGAGCGGCTCGGCCGCTACGTGATGCTGACGAACTATGCCAGCGGCCTCTGCATGCCGGAGATCGCGGCGATGGCGGCGCTGGAGCGGCTCGACATGCTGCTCAACGATTCGATGTACGGAATTCTATTTCGCGACATCAATATGAAACGTACGTTCATCGACCAGCACTTCAGCCGCATGCTCAACGCATACTCGGGGATCATTATCAACACCGGTGAGGACAACTACCTCACGACGGCTGACGCCGTCGACCAGGCCCCAGCGGTCTTGGCGTCCCAGTTCATCAACGAGGAGTTCGCCCATCGCGCCGGCTTGCCCGATTCCCAGATCGGACTGGGCGATGCATACGAAATCAATCCCGACTTGGAGGACAGCTTCCTCTATCAGGTTGCCCAGGCGCAGCTGGCGCGCGAGATCTTTCCCAACGCGGCGCTGAAGTATATGCCGCCCACCAAACACATGACCGGCGACGTCTTCAAGGGCCATCTCATCGACGCCATGTTCAACCTCACCTCGGTGATGACCGGACAGAGCATTCATCTCTGCGGCATGCTCACCGAAGCGATCCACACACCGTTCCTCGGAGACCGGGCGCTCTCGCTCGAGAACGCGCGCTACGTGATGAACACCGCCCGTCACTTCGGCGACGAAATCGTTCTGCGCCCCGGCGGCGCGATCGAGCGGCGCGCACAGGCGGTACTGAACGGATGCGAAGCGTTGCTCGTGCGAGTCGCGGCGATGGGCCTGATGCATGCCATCGAGGGTGCAACCTTCGCCGACGTCGCTCGCGCGCCCGAAGGCGGAAGGGGGTTCGAAGGCGTCTTTGTCCGGGCGGCCGATTACTTCAACCCGTTCGAGGAATCGCTTCTCGCGGCGAGGGTGCCGGCATGACGAAGCTCGTCAAGCCCTACGGCGATACCCAAAACGACGGCAAAGTGCAACTCTCGTTCACGCTGCCCGTCGAGTGGAGCGAAGCCGCCGACGAAGCCGCGCGCCAGCTCGCCGGCAAAATGGGCTTCTCCGACGTCCAAGTCGTGGACGGTCGCCGGATCGCCTCGGGCTTTTCGTTCTTCGTACTCTATGCGAGCACGCCGCAGGCCATCGACGTCGAGAGCGTCCATGCTCCGTCGGCGCGCAAACACGCGATGTCGATGGAAGAAGTCGACGCGTTCGTAGCGGAGCGAATCGGCCGCAAGGTCCGCGTAGCCGGAGCATGCATCGGTACCGACGCGCATACGGTCGGCATCGACGCGATTCTCAACATGAAGGGATATAAAGGCAACTATGGGCTCGAGCGGTATCACTCGTTCGAGACGTTCAATCTCGGCAGCCAGGTTGCCATCGAAGAGCTCGTACGTTTCACCCAAGAGCGCGGCATCGACGCCCTTCTCGCGTCGCAGGTGGTTACGCAAAAGGGCAGCGACATCAAAAACTTCACCGCGCTCGGCGAGCTGCTCGAGGCGCAGGGCATTCGCGACAAGGTCGTGTTGATCTGCGGAGGACCTCGGGTGACCAATCGTTTGGCGAGCGAGCTTGGATACGACGCCGGTTTCGGGCGCGGAACGCTGCCGAGCGAAGTCGCCGCTTTCATCGCGATGACGTTGGCGGAGCGCTTGCGCGCGAGCCTCCGAGCGTAGCGCGCGATGCAAAAGACGGCGCTGATTACCGGGATCACGGGACAAGATGGGTCGTATCTCGCGGAGCTGTTGCTGGCGAAAGGCTATCGCGTCGTCGGCATGACTCGGCGCACGAGCACCGAGGTTCACGAGCGAATCGAGCACATCGTCGGCGACGTCGAAATTCTCTCGGGCGATCTGCTCGACCAAAGCTCGATGACTTCAATTGTCTACGAGGTGCGCCCCGACGAGATCTACAATCTCGCGGCACAGTCGTTCGTGCCTGCTTCTTGGAGCCAGCCGGTGTTGACCGGGGAGTTCACCGCCCTGGGCGTCACCCGCGTGCTCGAAGCGATCCGGCAGGTCAATCCGGCGATTCGCTTTTATCAGGCTTCGAGCTCCGAGATGTTCGGCAATGCCGTCGAGTCACCCCAGAACGAAAAGACGGCCTTCTACCCGCGTAGTCCCTACGGCGTCGCGAAGATCTACGGTCACTGGATCACCGTCAACTATCGCGAGTCGTACGGACTCTATACATCCAGCGGCATCTGCTTTAACCACGAAAGCCCGCGTCGAGGTAAGGAGTTCGTGACGCGAAAGATCTCCGACGGCGTCGCGCGGATTAAACTCGGCCTCGCTCCGGAGCTGCGTCTCGGAAATCTTGACGCGCAACGCGATTGGGGCTATGCCGGCGACTTCGTTCGAGCGATGTGGATGATGCTGCAGCCGCCGGCGCCCGACGATTTCGTCATCGCTACGGGACGCACGCACAGCGTGCGTGACTTCGTGCGCATCGCCTTTGAGGCTGCCGGACTTGGATCGTACGAGCCTTACGTCGTCGTCGATCCGCGTTTCGTGCGTCCGGCCGAAGTCGACCAGCTCATCGGCGACGCGAGCAAAGCCCAGCGCGTGCTCGGCTGGGAGCCGACCGTTGGCTTCGAAGAGCTGGTCGCGATGATGGTCGAGGCGGATCTCGAGCGTCTCTCGTCGCGAGCACACGCGTAGGAGCAAAGGTGTGCGCGCGCTCGTAACCGGCGCGAAAGGGTTTGTCGGCCGATATCTCGTCGATGCGCTCCGGGCGGAGGGTGTAGAGGTCTTTGCCTGCGGGGGTCCCAACGACCGCGGCGAACGCGACTGCGTGCTCGACGTACGCGACGCACGAACGCTGCGGTGCGCACTTGAGGCGTTCAGGCCAACCGTCGTCTTTCACCTCGCTGCGCAGACGTTCGTTCCCGAGGCGATGCGCGCGCCGGTTGAAACCTACGAGATTAATGCGATGGGGACCGCGCGACTGGCGGCGGCGGTGCGAGCTTACGCCGATTCGCCGACGCGCATCGTTTTTGCCAGCTCGGCCGAAGTTTACGGTGCGCGCGATCCCGGCGAATATCCGCTGCGCGAGAGCATCGAGCTGCGTCCGCGGAATCCGTATGGCGCGAGTAAAGCCGCGGCCGAAGCGATGCTGTTGAGTGAAGCGCGCAGCTTCGGCACCGACGTCGTCATCGCGCGGGCATTCAATCACATTGGTCCCGGACAGCGAGAAGAGTTCGTCGTCGCTTCGCTCGCAGCACAACTGGCACGGATCGCCGGCGGCGGGGCGCCGCAGCTTTTCGTCGGCAACCTCAACGCAGCGAGAGATTTTCTCGACGTGCGCGACGTTGCCGCAGCGTACGTCGCGCTCGCCCGCGACGGCGAACCTGGTGAAGTCTACAACGTCTGCAGCGGACGAGCCGTCACGATTCGCGACGTGCTGCGCGAGCTGATTACGATCGCGCGGGTGCCGGTTGAAGTGCGAGAGGATCCGCTGCGGGTCCGTTCGGCCGACATCCCACTCTCCGTCGGTGCGCCCGAGAAGCTTCGCTCGCGCACAGGCTGGGCGCCGCAGATCGCTTTGCCGCGCTCGCTGCGCGACATCTACGAGGCCGCGCGGGCGATCGCGCAAAACCCTAGCCCCACGTCATGAAATTTCAGAGCTTTGTCTTCAAGAATCGTGGGCTCTTGCTCGGGTTGCCGGCTGCAATCCTTGCGCTGCGCGGCCGTCCCAGCGCGCGCAGCGTTGCGCTCGGGCTGCCGCTCGCCTTCGCCGGCGAGCTGCTGCGGTGTTGGGCCGTCGGGTACTCGGGCACGACGACCCGCGACGACGTCGTGACCGCGCCGGCGCTCGCGACCGGCGGACCATACGCGTACGTCCGCAACCCGCTCTACCTCGGCAACTTCATCACGGCGCTGGGGTTCTCGATTGCGTTCGCGGGCAAGAACTCGCCGTGCGCTCGCCGCGCGCTGGCCGGCGGTTCGCTCGCAACGATGGCAGCGATATATGCGACGATCATTCCGCATGAGGAAGCCTTTCTGCGCTCGCAGTTCGGCGAAGAGTTCGACCGCTATTGCGAGCGCGTGCCGCGTCTCGTACCGCAGCTCGAGCCGCTTCCGAATGCGGGCGGCCGATGGGATTGCGCAACGCTGAAGCAGGCCGAAAGCAAGACGTTCGTTCTCTTCGGCGCGATGCTGCTCGCGCTCGCGTGGCGCGCGCGGAGCGCCTAAACCAGCCGTGCACGTCCGCCGCCGGTTAGTTGCGGCGCTGCTCGCGACGGCGTTCGTTGCGCTACTCGAGTTTTGGGGTGGGGCGGTTTCGCGAAGCCTCGCATTGACCAGCGATGCCGTGCACGTCTGCACCGATGTGCTTGCGCTTGCGCTCGCGCTCTTGGCGGCGATTGGCTCCGCCCGGCCAGCCGATCCTCGGCGTACGTTTGGCTACGGCCGGATCGAGGTGCTCGGCGCGCTCGTCAACGGAAGTCTCTTATTCGTCGCGACGATTGCGATCGTCTATGAGGCCGCGCGACGCTTCGCGCTGCCGGTGGAGCCCCGAACAACGCTGATGATCCTCGTGGCCGCCGTCGGGCTTGCGATCAACGGAGGCGTAGCGCTGCTGTTGCGCGCCGACGGCAAGCGCGATCTCAACGTGCGGGCGGTGCTCTTTCACGTCTTCGGCGATGCGCTTGGTGGCGCGGCCGTCATCCTCGGCGGCGTCGCGATTGCCGTGACGCGGGCCGCGTGGATCGATCCGCTGCTCTCGCTCTTCGTCGCCGCCATTATCGTCGTCGGCGTCATTCGAGTGCTCCGCGACGCCACCGACGTGCTGCTCGAAAGCGTGCCCGGCGACGTCGACGCTCAAAATCTCGCGCGTCATCTCGAAAAGATCGCCGGCGTTTGCGGTGTTCACGATCTTCACGTCTGGTCGATCGGCAGCGGGTCGCGCGCGCTTTCGGCGCACGTGCTGCTCGACGACCGGCGCCTGAGCGAAGCGGCCGACGTGCTGCGTGAAATCACCGAGTGCGCGCAGGAGCACTTTAGCATCGCGCACGTGACGATTCAGTTCGAATGCGATAGTTGCCCGATTCCGCTGCGGCATTGATCCTTCGACTCGCTGAGTTTATCCTGAGCGAGCGTAGCGAGTCGAAGGGCTCGCTCAGGACTGCGCTTCGCGCAGGCACAGAGGAAGTTTGAATGCGGCGCCTGGAAGTGAATGGGTGCTATGAAAACTGATTCCAAAGCCGTCGTGCTCGGCCTCGCCCGGACGCCCTTCGGCAAGCTCGGGGGAGGGCTCGCTCCGCTTTCGGCCACGACGCTTGGCGCCGTCGCTTTGACGGCTGCGATCGAGCGGGCCGGCGTCGATCCGTCGGAAATCGAACACGTGACGTTCGGCGAAGTGCTGCAAGCCGGTGTCGGTCAGAACCCGGCGCGGCAGGTGCTTTTCAAGTCGGGACTCGCCAAAACGGTGACGGCCGATACGGTCAATAAGGTCTGCGCCTCGGGGATGCTGGCGATCGTCAACGCGATGCGCTCGATTAACGCAGGCGCCAACGCGCTGATCGCGGCCGGCGGCATGGAGTCGATGTCGAACGCGCCGTATCTTTTGCGCGACGCGCGCTTCGGCTATCGCTTCGGCGACGGCGCACTCATCGACGCGATGATCTACGACGGGCTGTGGGATCAGTATTTCCCGATGACGATGGCGACGCAGGGAAGCAAGGTCGCCAACGAACTCGGCCTGTCGCGCGAAGAACAAGACCACTTCGCCTATGAGAGCCATCGGCGCGCCGGCGCCGCGCACTCGGCAGGGCACTTCGACGACGAAATCGTCCCCGTGAAGGTTGCGACGAAAGCCAAGGACCGAGTCGTCGTCGAGCGCTTGCCGCGCCAAGGGCGCGTGCGCGTTCCCGCCGGGGTGGGTGCAACGAGCGCCGTCTGGGAGCACGAACCGTCGGAGGAGTTTACGCTCGACTATGCGGCCTACGCGCCGTTCGTTACCGGCGATCAGCCGCACGCAGTGGTCGACCGGGACGAAGCGGTTCGCGGCGACGCAAGTCTCGAAGCGATGGCGAAGTTGCGGCCGCTCGAACGTAATGGCACCGTTACGGCCGGGAACGCGCCCGGCGTGAACGATGGCGCCGCCGCGCTGATCGTCGCGGATGCCGAGTATGCCGCCGCCCACGGCCACGCGCCGCTCGCAACGATCGTCGATCACGCGACCGTCGCATGGGACTCGCCGTACATCGCATTGACGCCGGCGATGGCGGCGCGGAAGCTGCTCGACCGCACCGGTCTCACTCCCGGCGACATCGCCGTTTGGGAAATCAACGAGGCTTTCTCGACCGTCGCGATCACCGCGGCGCGCCGGCTGGGTCTCGACGAAGCCGAAATTAACAGGTTTGGCGGTGCGGTCGCGATGGGGCACCCGATCGGCGCCTCCGGCGCGCGGATCGTCGGCACGGTGATCAACCAGTTGCGCAAGCTTGGCGGAGGTTTGGGCATTGCGGCGATTTGTTCGGGCGGCGGCCAAGGCGACGCACTCCTCGTAGCGGTCTGATTTTGTTCATGCCGTTGTTGCCTTGATCTCGTCGGCAGTTGCGCAGTTTGAGTTAACCGGCGAGCAACGGGCGGTCGGCGCGCTGGCGGCTGAGATAGCCGCGCGCGAGATCGCACCGCACGTCGCGCAATGGGATCGCGAGCACGTCTTCCCGCGCCACCTCTACCGCAAGCTCACCGATGCGGGACTCATGGGCATTCTCGTTCCCGAAGCGTATGGGGGCGCGGGCGCCGATTATCTCTCGTACGCGCTCGCGATCGAAGAGCTCGCGCGCGTCGATGCCGGAACGGCGGTGACGCTCTCGGTTCATTCGATGATCTGCTCGGCGATCGGCAAGCTCGGCACGCCAGAACAGCAGGAGCGGTGGCTGCCGCTGCTGGGAACCGGCGACGTCATCGCGGGCTTCGCGCTGACGGAATCGGACGCCGGATCGGACGCCGCGGCGATTCGTGCGACCGCAAAGCGCACCAGCGGCGGCTACACACTCGACGGACGCAAGCAATGGTGTACGAGCGGCAGTTATGCCGGCGTGATCATGGGAATGTTTCGCACCGGCGGTCCGGGGGCGCGCGGCGTGAGCGCATTTCTGATCGAGAGCAACCTGCCCGGAATCAGCGTCGAGCGCGTAACCGAAAAGCTTGGCATTCACACCAGCAACACCTGCGATCTAGCCTTCGACGGCGTCGCGGTCGGCGAAGACGCGCGCTTGGGGGACGAGGGCGCCGGGTTCGGCAACGCGATGACGGCGTTGACCGCCGGCCGGATTGGGATTGCCGCGCAAGCGATCGGCATCCTCGCGGCGTGCCTCGACGAGTCGGTCGCATTTGCAAAGGAGCGTGTTGCGTTTGGCAAACCGATCGGTGCATTCGAGGCCGTTTCGTTCAAGATCGCGCAGATGGCGATGGATCTCGATGCCGCGCGTCTGCTGAACTATCGGGCGGCCGCCCTTGCGGACGCCGGCGAAAGCTTCGGACTCGCTGCGAGCAAAGCGAAACTCTTCGCGTCGAGCGCCGCGCGCAAACACGCCGCCGAGGCAGTGCAGATCCACGGCGGCTACGGATACACCAGCGAGTTTGCGGTCGAGCGTCACTATCGCGACGCGAAGATCACCGAAATATATGAAGGTACGTCGGAGATCCAACAGCTCATCATCGCGCGCTCGCTGTTGGGCCGGCTCGACTAATGACGGAAAAGGATGGTCAATATCGTCGTGATCCAGGTGCCGATCACGATTCCCGTAAGCCACATGAACCGGGCGTCCATCTGCGAGAAGCGCGCTTCGAACGTCCCGAAGCGGGCGTCCAACTGTCCGAAGCGAGCATCGATCTGTCCAAAGCGAGCGTCGATTTGTGCAAAGCGCGATTCAATCTGCACAAAGCGGCTTTCCACCTGCGCAAATCGCGTATCGACGGTGTGTTCGATGCCATTTAGCCGGTCGCGGATCTGTTCGGAGATGCCTTCCACTCGGGCGATACGCTCCTCCATCACACTGCTCATCCCATCCTATCACTGCGCTGCGACTAAACCAGCAAGGTCGGCGGTACGCGTCCGAGCGAACGAATAGTCCCGCTATGAATCTCATGGAGTATCAGGGCAAGGAGCTTTTCAAACGCTCGGGCATCGCCGTCCCGCGCGGCTGCCACGCGCGAACGCCTGAGGACGTCGGCGCGTTTCTTGCCGAGACGGCCGACGGATGGGTCGTCAAAGCGCAGGTTTTGATGGGCGGACGCGGCAAGGCGGGCAAGATCAAGATGGCGACGGGCGCGACCGAGGGACGCCAAGTTGCCGAAGCGATCATGGCCACGCCGATGCCGCCGAATCGGCAAAACCCGCAAGGCGAGCCGGTCCGTTCGCTGCTCGTGGAAGAGCGGCTCGACATCGAGAAAGAGGCATACTGCGCGATTACGATCGATCGCGCGGCGCGCAAACCGGTGATCGTGGTTAGCCGCTTCGGCGGGATGGAGATCGAAGAGGTCGCGGAGCATCACCCCGAGTCGATCGCGAAGTTCTACGTCGACGTTGCGATTGGATATTCGCCGTTCATCGGCCGCGAGCTCGCTTTCGAGGCGCGACTCGATCCAGGCTATCGCAGAGAGTTTCCCGCGGTCGCCGGAGCGCTTTACGATATCTTTTTCCGTTACGGGGCGAAGCTGGTAGAAATCAATCCGCTTGCGCTAACCTCGGACGGGCGCGTTATCGCCTCCGACGCAAAGATCGAGCTCGACGACGATGCGCTCTTTCGGTACCCTGAGTTCGCACAGTGGCGCGAGGCATTGCCGCTCGACGAAGACGAGCTGCTCGCCGCGCAGGCCGGCGTCGGCATTCGCAACTTCCGGCGCTTCCCCGGGAACGTCGGCACGATGGCCAACGGCGCGGGCCTTGCGATGGCGACGATGGATGCGGTAGCGAACGCCGGCGGACAAATCGCCGACTTTCTCGATGTCGGCGGCGGCGCGAACGCGCAGCGCGTGCGCAACTGCTACGAACTGGTGGTGAACAACACCGGCGCAACGGTTTTCTTCATCAATATTTTTGGCGGTATCACGCGCGGCGACGAGGTCGCGCGCGGCATCGTCACGGCCCTCGAGCAAACCACGTCGCGCAAGATTCCGCTGGTGATCCGCTTGACGGGTACGAATGAAGAAGAAGGCCGGCGAATCCTCGCGGAGGCGGGAATGACGCCGGTCGAAACGATGGACGAAGGCGCGCGCGAAGCCGTTCGCCTCGCGCAAGGGACGTAAACGAATGTCGATCTTTTTGGACAAGAACAGCAAGGTGATCGTGCAGGGCATCACCGGTGCCGAAGGCTCGTACCACACCGAGCGCATGTTCAAATATGGAACGAATCTCGTCGGCGGCGTGACGCCGGGCAAGGGCGGCCGGCAGACGCCGCAGGGCCTTCCGGTCTTCGATACCGTGCGCGAGGCGGTCGAAGCAACCGGCGCGACGCACACCTGCATCTTCGTGCCGCCCCCGTTTGCCGCCGACGCGCTCTTCGAGGCCTACGATGCGGGCATCACGCTAGCGGTGTGCATTACCGAGGGCGTTCCCGTCCACGACACGCTCAAGGTCGTCGGCACGACGCCCGGCATGCGCATCATCGGACCGAACTGCCCCGGCCTTGCCTCACCCGGGAAGGCGCTCGTCGGCATCATGCCGGGACACGTCTTCAAAGAGGGAGGGGTCGGCGTAATCTCGCGCTCCGGAACCCTCACCTATGAGGTGGTCGACCTCCTGACCCGTGCAGGCCTGGGACAATCCACTTGCATCGGCGTCGGCGGCGATCCGATCATTGGGACGACCTTCGTCGACTGCCTCCGCGAGTTCAAAAACGATCCCCAAACCCAGGCGATCGTGATCTGCGGCGAAATTGGCGGCTCCGACGAGGAGGACGCCGCGGCCTTTGTCGCCGAGCACCTCCCCGAGCTGCCGGTCGTCGCCTTTATCGGCGGCCGAAACGCCCCGCCCGGAAAGTCGCTTGGCCACGCTGGGGCGATCATCTCGGGCAAGTTCGGAACCCCCGAGAGTAAGGTCGCGGCGTTCACCGCAGCCGGCGTTCCGGTCGCCGAACGTCCCTCAGAGATCCCTCAATTAGTAGCCGAACGCCTCGCCGTTCGAGCTTAGCGCCCCAACACTCCGGGGCGGGCAAGCTACCTTAAAAGCACCTAAAGGAACCGCTCCGTTCCTGGGGAACACCTTGGAACCAGCGGGTCACTCTGTGTATCTCCTGAGGCCGTGAGCCTGCGGGCGGCAGTTTGGCTTGCATTTTGATAACTAAAAAATCGATAGAGGGTAAACGAACAATGCGTTCACATAGAACCCTCCGTCACGCGGTCATATCCGCGTTGCTACTCGTAGCGTTCCTCAGCCAGGGAACATGGGCACTGGCAGGCGTTACCGGTAACATCAGCGGTACGGTCAAGGATTCCAGCGGCGCTCCGATTGCTGGTGCTCAAGTGCAGGCAGTCGCACCCTCGGGGACCCGGACCGCGACGACGGATGCGGGAGGTCATTTTGTGATGCTCTCGCTTGGCCCGGATACCTATACGCTCACCCTGACGAAGGAAGGCTATCAGGGTATCTCTTTCCCCGGCGTCACGGTCTTCGCCGACCAGACGCAGACGGTCGCCTACACGATGACCAAGGCGCTGCGGACCATCGCGCACGTGACGTCGTCCAGCGGCGCTTCGCTCGTCAAGTCGGGCGTCGGCGGCGATCTTTACAGCGTCAACTCGGCACAGGCCGCGGCGGCGCAAGCACTTGGCGGCGGAGGCAACCTCAACAGTGCCTACTCCGCGATGGCCTCGGTTCCGGGTATCCAGACGTCGCAAGGCGGTATCGGATGGACCTTCAACGCGGCCTACGTTCGCGGTCAGGACTACTACTACACCGCGTTCGAGTACGACGGTATTCCGGTTAACCGCGCCTTCGATAACTACAACGCCTCGACCGAGTCCTCGCTTGGCCTCCAGGAGCTCCAGGTCTACACCGGCGGCGGTCCCGCCTCGGTGGCGTCGGCCGGTACCTCGGGCTTCATCAACCAAGTCATCAAGACCGGCACCTTCCCGGGCTTCGCGACCGCGAACCTGGGCATCGGCACGCCGGCCTACTACCATCAGGCTTCGGTCGAAATCGGCGGCTCCACGCCCGACCGCACCTTCAGCTGGTACGTCGGCCTGCTCGGCTTCAATCAGAACTATAACTTCTTCGATAGCACCAACGGCGCCGGCTACCAGGTGCCGGGCGGCATCTTCTCCGGCAACACCGACGGCGCTGGCATCGGCTACGGTGCCGGCAGCAATCAGATCCTCAACGTCGGCTACATGTGCATCTTCGCCACGTGCCAAGGCGTCAAGCCGATCTGCCCGCTCGTGACCTCGAAGACGTTCAGCTATCCCGACCAGGGCTGCTGGCAATACTACAGCGGCACGACCGACAATCCGTTCATGATCACCGACCGTGAGAACGTGGTGAACCTGCACATGGGCATCCCCAAGGCGAACGGCCTGCGGGATGACGTGCAGTTCTTATGGAGCGGCTCAGCGATCAACAACACGTTCTCTCAGAGCCAGAACGACATGGGCCCGGGGCTCAACCAGTTCATCTACTCGCTCTACGGCACGCACGCCGCGGCGCCGACTTGCGGACCTACGACGGTTGCATTCGGGCCGGGCAGCACCCCTGGTCTGACGGTGAACGGTTGCAGCGGCGAAGGTCAGATCGCCTCGTACCTGCAGCCCGAGCAGTATCTCTTCAACCACTTCTATCCCCCGTCGTATCAGCCGCCGTACACCTGTCCGGCCGAGCCGATCGCGTGCGGAAAGACCTACCTCGGCTACTCCGACGGTGTAGCCTACGACTTGCCGTTCGGTTCGGCGGTTTACAGCCAGAAGAACGGCTACCGGCCTCCATCCGTCTACATGATGCCCGATACGCCGGCGCACGCGTTCGGCGGGCAGCTGCCGATCAACGACAACTCGATCAACAGCTACCAGAACAACACCGGTATCACGAAGCTGCAGTACACCTACGCGCTCAGTCAGTCGGCGTATCTGCGGGCCTACGGCTACACCTTCTACTCCGACTGGCTCCAGCTGAGCCCGACCTTCGCCGCCGCAGGCGAGAACGTTCCCAGCTCGCCGGCGGGCCAGTACGACCTCATGACGCACACCTCGGGCGGCGCGCTCGACTTCCAGGATCAGATCAACGATCAGAACCTAGTAAGCGTCGACGGGAACTACACGTCGGCGAGCGTCATCCGTTTCAACAACAGCTCGGTCTTCAACAACAACTCGCCGATCGGCTACATGGCGAAAACCGGCAACGGCTTCACCTGCTACGGAAATCAGGCTAACAATCCGTCGGGCAAGTTTGGCTATTCGGTCCCGTGCTTGACGAGCAGCTATTATCAGGTGACTTCCGGCAGCGCTTGTCCGCCCAGCGGTCCGACAACGTGCGCGATTCTAACGCACCCGACCTGGACCAGCAGCGCGGCCGGCGGTCCACAGGCAGGTTTCGGTGCGCCAGGTTCGCCCGCCTCACGCGCCGGCGCGACGTGGGACAGCCTCTGGAACGGTAACGTCACGGGCTCGCTCAACACGGTGAAGCCGAGATTCACCAACGCATCCTTGAGCGACCAGTTCCGTCCCAGCGACAAATGGCTGATCAACGCCGCACTTCGCTACGATAACTTCACCTACGACATGCCGAACGTAGCGGGTACGGCCGACCAGTTCTACGCCAACATGACGGCCAACTTCACCTGCGTCCAGGCGTCGACGAACCAGATCATGACGTCCCCGCCCGCACCGGGCGCGATCCCGCCGCCGCCGACGATCTACGTCAACGGCGACTGCAACAAGGCGGCGGCAGCGCTCTTCAAGACGGGACCGAAGACCGGCTGGGTCCACCCCAACGGCACGGTACAGGACGGCGTGACGGCCCCCAACTTCACCGCGAACTCGCCGGCATCGTACTCGCTGGACTACTGGCAGCCACGATTCTCGGCGACGTATACGGCCTCGCCTGACACCGTCTTCCGGGCCTCGGCCGGCCGCTTCACGCAGCCGCCGATCACGGCCTCGGTGCAATACCTCAGCGCCTCGGGCGACGACCGGTCGGTCTGGAACAACACGATTAACCTCGGCTTCTACTCGCCGTTCCACCCCATCCCCGGCATCTCGTCCTCGCAGTACGATCTCTCGTGGGAGCAGCATCTCCGGGGCACCGACATGAGCTTCAAGCTCACGCCCTTCTTCACGTGGGTCAACGACTGGCAGCAGCAGACCTTCATCGGCGCCGGCTTCGTGACGCAAGTCCCGGTCGGCGTCAACCGTAACTACGGCGTGGCGGTCCAGTTCAACAAGGGCGACTTCTCGCGCAACGGTCTCTCCGGTCTCTTCGCGTTCACCTACACCAACTCGAAGGTCATGTTCCAGAACGTCGG
>JBARKF010000042.1:0-2497 GCA_049800655.1 Candidatus Cybelea sp. | reverse complement strand
ATGCGCCGCAAGGCGTCGCGATAGTTAATGAGCGACGCTGTCGGCGTGGCCTTCGTCTTGTCGTTGAATCGCGCGGCGGCGGCATCGATAAAGAGGCGGTCTTCCGCGGAAGCGTTGCCTTCGAGCGACTTTGCGCGCACGATCGCGGAGCGGGTCTGATTGTTGCGGTCATCAGTCGCCGGAACGTTTAAATTGGGGGCGTTGCTGAGCGCGATACCCCACCACGCCATCGCCATCTTCGGATCGAGATCCGCTGCGGTGTAGAATTCGTGGTTAGCTGCTTCTGGGTTATACGCATAATAATCCAGCAGGCCGCGGTCGAACGCCGCTTGGGCAGCGGCATTGGAAGAAACGGCATGGTGGATGATCGGCGCCGGCTGGGCAGCCTCGGCCGCTTCCTGCTGCGCGATAGCAGCGGTCGGCGCGCAGAGGAAAAAAGCCAACAACAGGCCGGTCTTCATTGAAGAAGCCCCCTTTCTTACCCTGGAGCGTTTCTTTTAGGGCTTAGCCCTCCCTTCACGTGCGCCCGCTCGCACTGCTCGTGCAGGGGGGCGCGGTCGCTCTCGGCGTAGAGTCTTGCGATGTTCCGCGCTCGCAGGGCGCTGTGCGTGCTCTTCACTTTCGCTCTGGCATGCAGTCAATTCGCGCCTGCCGCCGTTGCTCTGCCGTCGCCGGCCTCGACGATGCATGCAACGACGGCTCAGGGTGCATCGTTTGCAGTCGCGACGGATCACTACTTGGCGTCGCAGACTGGCGCCCGCGTGCTGCGCGACGGGGGCACCGCGGTCGATGCCGCAATTGCGATCGCATACGCGCTGGCGGTGACGTTTCCCGTCGCCGGGAACATCGGCGGCGGCGGCTTCATGCTCATCCATCTCAAGGACGGCAGCTCGCATTTCATCGACTTCCGCGAAACCGCGCCCGCGGCGGCGTATGCGGATATGTACCTCGATGCTCGCGGACGGCCCGACGCCAACCGGAGCACGATCGGGCCGTTGTCGGCCGGCGTTCCAGGAACCGTAGCGGGCTTGGAATACGCTCGCGAGCACTTCGGTACGCTTTCCCGTGCCACGCTCATCGCCCCGGCGATCGCGTACGCGCGAGGCTTCAGAATCGATGAGGCCGATGCGCAGCTGTTTGCAGACGAACGCAACTGGCTCGCGCAATTTCCGTCGACGAAGGCCGTCTTTCTTCGCCACGGTAAGCCGTTGCGCGAAGGCCAAATATTGCGCCAGCCGGATCTCGAGCAAACCTTGCGTGCGATCTCGGAACGCGGGGTCGACGGATTCTACCGGGGCCCGGTGGCGCGTGCCCTCGTGGCTTCGGCCAAAGGCTCCGGCGGCGTCATCACGCTCGTTGATTTGGCGGGCTATCGCGCAGTCGCGCGCACGCCGCTGACATGCGCGCGTGGCGCCGATACGATCGTAACGTCGCCGCCCCCGAGCTCAGGCGGCGTCGCCATCTGCGAAATCCTCGGTATCGTCGGTCCCATCGGTCCCGCGGGCGGCGGTGGCTTGCGCGATGCGGCAAACGCGCATCTGGAGATCGAGGCCGAGCGGCGCGCGTTTGCCGATCGTAATACTGCCTTGGGCGATCCGGATTTCGTGCACGCGCCGGTCGGGCAGCTGCTGAATCCAGCCTATCTCGCGCGGCAACGTGCGTCGATTTCGCCGACAGTCGCGACGCCTTCGTCGGAAATAGCCGGATTCGGCGGCCACGAGGGGCATAACACGACGAACTTCAGCGTCGTCGATGCTGCCGGTAACGCGGTCGACTTCACCTACACGCTGAATAATGGTTTCGGTAGTGGTTTCGTTGCCGCGGGGACCGGCGTCTTGCTCAACGACGAAATGGACGATTTTACGAGCAAGCCCGGCTCGCCGAACATGTTCGGGCTCGTGCAGGGGACGGCCAACGCGATCGCGCCGGGAAAGCGTCCGCTCTCCTCGATGACGCCGACGATCGTGCTCGATGCAAACGGGAACCCGGTACTGATTGCCGGCGCCGAAGGCGGACCGCGCATTATTACGGCGGTGCTCGACATCGTGCGCAGCGTCATCGATTTTCGCGAGGGCGTCTCCGAGGCGGTCGCACAACCACGCGTCCACATGCAATGGCTTCCGGATCTCGTCTATGCCGAGCCGGGTGCCTTCGCGCCCGAAGTTCTAGCAAAGCTGCGAGCGATGGGGTACCGTTTCAAGTTCGAGGGCGCCGGCTCCGGGGCCAACGCGGTCGCCGTGGCTCCCGACGGAATGCGGACGGCCGCTCACGATCCGCGCACACCCACCGGCTCTGCGATCGCTCGTTAGTGAAAAGGCAAGGCTCAGTCGTCTAAGACCAATCTAACGGATACGGGTTCGATTCCCGTTGGCGCTAGTGTGTCACGAACGGCAGCCTCGTGTGAGGTTGCCGATGCTGCATGAGAGATGGGGGAAGGCCCCCCGGAACCGGCTGATGGAGTTGGTTTCAAACCGCCTCAAGCTGCTGGGGTTAAGAG
>JBARKF010000041.1:0-14686 GCA_049800655.1 Candidatus Cybelea sp. | reverse complement strand
TGGTTTTGGTGGGGTCCCGCGCTGCGTAGTCAGCGCGGGGGCGCGCAGCGAAGATTTCGGCGCTGCGGCAACAAGTGCCGAAAGCGTAGCGTAGCGCCAGGCGAGGCGCGCAGTGCCGAGCCCGTTTAACGCGGGGTCCCGCGCTGCGTAGTCAGCGCGGGGGCGCGCAGCGAAGATTTCGGCGCTGCGGCAGCAAGTGCCGAAAGCGTAGCGCAGCGCCAGGCGAGGCGCGCAGTGCCGAGCTTTTCAAAGCGGGGGCCCGCGCTGCGTAGCGCCAGGAAGCGCACGGTGCCGAGGCGTAGTCCTGCGGCGAGATGTCCACTCGGGCCCCCGACTCAGAAGCAGCGGGATTTCAAGGGCAGATTCCGCCTGTCGAGCCCTTGCTTAGCGAGGTCATCGCAACGCTCGCCTTAGCTGCGCACGCGTATCTCACCGAATCCGAAGGTCGCGACCCCGATCGCGGATCGGCCGAAATTGCGATTGACGTGGCGACATCCGCTTTCGAACGGGTCAAAGAAAGGTTGAGACCAGAACAGCGGTTAGCGATAACACAAATGCTAACCGAAACTCGACTAACGTTCGTTCGGAAGCGAGGCACCTAAGAAAGATGCCTCGCTTTCATAGCGCGCCGAGGATGAGCAGCCTTGAGTGAAGTGCTCGTTCTGAACTCGACGTACGAGGCGTTGAACGTCACCAGCTTTCAGCGTGCGGTGAAACTGCTCTTCGCCGGGAAAGCGGAGATGCTGCACGGACGCGACCGGATGTTGGCATCGCCGACCTTCGAAATGCGCATGCCATCGATCATTCGGATGCTCTACTACATCCGCCGGCCGATGCAGAAGGTCGCGTTGACGAAGAAGAACGTGTTAATACGCGACGACCACACCTGTCAGTACTGCGGCGGGCGTGGCGAACGCTTGATGACGGTCGACCATGTCACGCCGAAGAGCCGCGGCGGAGAATCGACGTGGGAAAATCTCGTCTGCGCCTGCATGCACTGCAATAATCGCAAGAACAATCGCATTCCACAGGAGGCGAACATGACGTTGCTGCGCAAGCCGCGGCAGCCGAAGTACATTCCCTGGATTCAGATCAAGCGCAACACGCTCCCGGACGAATGGGGCAAGTTCCTCTTCCTCTACAACGTTTCGATCGACGAACGCGTCGAGGCCTAGGTTCCCTAGCATCTTCCGGCGACGAAAGAACGCGTGGCGCTGCAAAATCGCGTAACGCCCTTCGGCGAGATCGTTGCGTTGCCGGGACGCGGATTGATGATGGGCAACCGCGGGATTCTGCACGACGACGCGCGCCGCATCGTGCGACCCTGGCAAGTTCGACGCTGGATCGCGTGCGTTTTAGCGTTTCGGGGCCGGCGCCGCCAGGTGATGCAACCGCATCGCTACACGGAACTTTTCTTTCTCGATGAGGCCGTCGCGTTGGGAGCGGGTCACCGGCCGTGCGCCGAATGCCGGCGCGCCGATTATCGCCGATTCCAATCGCTCTGGGCGACGTCTATCGGCGGCCCCACCGATGCCGATTCCATGGACGATCGGCTGCACGCCGATCGACTCGATGGCAAGCGCAAGCGTACGTATTGGGACGACATCGCTAATCTCCCCGATGGCGCCTTCATCGTTGTCGACGGCACGGCGTGGCTCGTTTGGCGCGACGCGGTGCACGCATGGTCCGACGCGGGCTACGTTCAGCGCAAGCGCCGCCCCGCGCGAGGCGAGGTTGAGATCTTGACGCCCCGCGCGATCGTCACCGTGCTCTCCGCCGGGCTCCGGCCAAGCATTCACCCGAGCGTGTGAGTTACGCCGGAGCCCGAGCCGAAGCGACGGCACGAAAGCGCGTGCGCCCTTGACCGATTTTTGCCCGAAGCCGTGCCCAACGGGAGAGCGGCGGCGGCCCTTCGCCGATGCTAAAGTTCTGCAAGCCGGCGGCGCGCGTTAAGCCCTCCAGCGCTTTCATATTGGGTGCCCACCAGTTTGCGGCATCGTTGTTGAGCTCGTTGCCGGGGAAGAACTCGAAGAACGCGGCATCGGGAGCACCGGGCACGTCGACCGCCTCGGTCTCGATTCCGAGAAAGCCGCCCGGTGCCAAGAACTCGGCGACCCGCCGAATTGCGGCGAGCGGATCTTCCATGTGATAGAGAATGCCGAGGAAAAGCACGACGTCGAACTTGCCGAGCTGCGCCGCATCGAGCGTCATGAAATTCCCGACCACCGATTCAACGCCGCTCCCGAGGATTTCGCGCGCACCATCGAACGGTCGCTTACCCGGAAGCTCCGCCGGACGCCAGTGGTGTGAGTTTCGCGGTGCAGGGACCGCCGTTCCGGACGCTCGCGCCCTTCGCCAATCGTTCATGTAGGCGACCATGTCGGTCGCCCAAACGTACTCGTCTAACGCGACGACGCGGGCCGCGCCGAGTCTCTCCACGGCAAACGAAAAAAAACCGTCGTAGGCCCCGATGTCGAGCACCGATTTTCCGCGCAGGTCGGGCAAATGGAGCTTCCGCAGCGTTCCGTTCCAAACGTCGAGCGGCGCCACGCCCGGCGTAATGACTCCCGGTGCCAGTTCGATGGAGTGATACCACTGCGGACATGCTTTGATGATCTCCGCAGCGCGGCGCTGGATCGCCGCGTCGGTGCCGGCGTCGCTCATTCTCAAAGCCGATTTCGCCGCAGAAGCCGCCGCGCCTGGGAGACACGACGCTAGGAGGCAGCAGGGAAAGTCGCGGATGTTTGGCATTCTGCCGATTGCATTGGACCAGCATCGAACGCCGTACTTCCAAGCGCTCCTCGAGTACGTCGACTCCGGCGTGCTGCCGTTTCACACCCCCGGGCACATTCAAGGCATCGGGATGGATCTAGCTTTTCGTGAATTCGTCGGCGACAACATCTGCGCGATCGACCTAACACCGATGCCCGGCATCGACGATTTACTCCAACCGACCGAATCGATCAAAGAAGCGCAGCAGCTCGCGGCTGAAGCCTGGGGCGCCGATAACTCGTTCTTCCTGATCAATGGTTCGACCAGCGGCAATCAGTGCATGATGATGACGGCGGTGAACCCGGGTGAGAAGATCGCCGTGCCCCGCAACTCGCACAAGTCGATGCTCGGCGGACTGGTTATGAGTGGCGCCGAGCCCATCTACATGCATCCCGAGGTCGACGAAGAGCTGCGCATGGACCATTGCGTGACGCCGGAAACCGTCGCGCAGACGCTTCGCGATCATCCCGACGTCGCCGCGGTCTACCTCGTGTCGCCGACATACTACGGAGTCGCCGCCGACCTCGAATCGATCGAACGTCTCGTTCACGCCGCCGATAAGCCGTTGCTCGTCGACGAAGCATGGGGACCGCATTTCCATTTCCATCCCGCACTGCCGCTTTCGGCAACGAGCGCCGGCGTCGATCTCTGCATTAACTCCACCCATAAGATGCTCTCGGCGTTTTCGCAATGCGCGATGCTCCACCAAAAAGGCCCGCGCGTTCGGCTCGACCGGCTCACTGCGGTCTTGAAGATGTTTCTTTCAACCTCGCCGAATTTACCGATGGTCGCTTCGCTCGACGTCGCGCGCAAGCAAATGGCGACCGAGGGTGAGGCGCTGCTCTCCCGCACGATCGAGCTGGCTAACGAGACGCGCGCGCGTCTCAACGAGATTCCCGGCATCTACTGCTTTGGCGAAGAGCTGCGCGGGCGAAAGGGCATCTTCGCGCTCGATCCGACGAAGATCACGGTTACCGTGCGCGGCCTCGGATATACGGGATACGAAGCCTCCGAGATCCTTCGCCGGCGTTATAACATTCAGGTGGAGCTGGCCGACCTTTTCAACGTCGTCGCGCTCTTCACGATCGGAACGACACGCGACGCGGCCGAGCGATTCGTGCATGCTTTTAGCGAGATGTCGCGCTATCATCGCGAGCTCGATATGTTTGCGCCGTCGGGGATTCTCGAGCAGCGCTTGCGTCGCGGCAATTTCCGGCTGCCGGCGATCCCGCCGATGCGAATGCGTCCGCGGGAGGCGTTCCTGGCCGAAACCGAGTTCGTGAAGTTTCGGGAGTCGGCGGGCCGCATCTGCGCCGAGACGCTAACGCCGTACCCGCCCGGCATTCCGGTGATCGCGCCCGGCGAAGAAATAACGCCCGAAATCGTCGACTACGTGCGTCTGGAGTTGAAGGCGGGCGTGCGCATTCAAGGCCCCTACGACGACGAAGTTCGCGTCATCCGCGTCGTGAAGGAGTGACCGCGCGCCCGGCGTAATGGCCTCAGGGGACTCAGGCTTGAGAAGGCAGGAAAAGTATTGGCGGTCAGAGTTCACTCCGTCTCCCCTAGTTGGGAACTCTCACAGTTCCTCGATATCTTCCCCCTCGCGATACGGCAGGCGCTAGTCCGTCTCAACAACATTGAAGAGATCATCGAAGTGGTGCTCGACCTCGGGCGCCCGCCCGAGGCGCGTTTCGAGCACGACTTCAAGTATCTTACCGAGACGCCCGTAAGTCACGAGGATATTGCGCACGTCTGCTCGCGCGTCTCACCGTTCGGCGCGGATAATCGCGCGGGCATCGAGCAGACGCTTCACCGCATCAGCGCGATACGCAACCGCACCGGAAAAATCGTCGGTCTCACTTGCCGCGTCGGCCGCGCGGTCTACGGAACGATCGATATTCTCCTCGACGTGCTGCGAAGCGGTAAGTCGATCTGCCTTTTGGGACGGCCTGGCGTCGGCAAGACGACGATGTTGCGCGAATGCGCGCGCGTGCTCTCCGAAGAACGCAAGCGCGTCGTGATCGTCGACACGTCCAACGAAATAGCGGGAGATAGCGACATTCCGCACCCTGGGATCGGTTTGGCGCGGCGCATGCAGGTCGCCGACCCCGCGCTTCAGCACGCGGTGATGATCGAAGCCGTGGAAAATCACATGCCCGAGGTCATCGTCATCGACGAAATCGGCACCCACGCCGAGGCCGAAGCCGCCCGCACCATCGCCGAACGCGGCGTGACGCTGATCGGCACCGCGCACGGCCAGACACTCGAGAATCTTCTGATGAACCCGACGCTCTCCGACCTCGTCGGCGGCGTCAGTGCGGTCACCCTCTCCGATGAGGAAGCCCGCCGTCGCGGTACGCGCAAGACCGTGCTCGAGCGCAAAGCGCCGCCGACTTTCGACGTCGTCATTGAGATTCACGATCGCGACCGCCTCGCAATTCATAAGAACGTCGCCGACGTCATCGACGCGTTGTTGCGGGGTTACCAGCCGCAGCCCGAGATTCGGCAGCGTGAGGCGAGCGGCGAGGTTACCGTCGTGCAGCAGGCCGACACCGAGTCTATGCCTCGCCTATCCGACGGCTACGACCACGATCGCGATGCCGACGAGCGCGAGCGCCCGCTCCTGATCTTTCCCTATGGCGTTTCGCGCAACAAGATCGAGCGCGCAATCGCCAACCTGCGGGTACACGCGTCGATCGCGCGCAATTGGGACGACGCCGACGTCGTTCTGACCCTCAAGACGCTCGAACGCAAAGAGCAGCCCAAACTCAAGCAGATTGCCTCCGACAACGTTCCGATCTACTCGATCAAAACGAACACCACGACGCAAATTCAAACAGCGCTGCGCGACGTCTTCAACCTCGGTTCGATCGACCATGAAGAGCTGGCGCTGCGTGAGACCGAAGAAGCGATCTACCAAGTCCTGCTGACGAATCAGGCGATCGAGCTCTCTCCCCAAACGTCGTACGTGCGCCGGATGCAGCATCAGCTCGCCGAACGCTACCGGCTACAGTCACGCTCGACCGGCCTCGAGCCGAACCGCCGCGTCAAGATCTTCAAAACCAACGACGCGTAGAAACCGCGCGTGTTTGTCGTAATTGAGGGGATCGAAGGCACCGGTAAGAGCACCCTGCTCTTCGGTCTCGCCGAGCGCCTGAAGAGCGAGGGGCACGACGTCGCCGTGACGCGCGAGCCGGGAGGCACGCCGCTGGGCGATGCGGTCCGCGAGATCTTTTTAAATCGTCCGGTCGCAATTTCTCCGCTCGCCGAAAGCATGCTGGTCAATGCGGCGCGCGCGCAGCACGTTTTGGACGTGATTCGTCCGGCGTTGGCAGTTGGGCGCATCGTGCTCTGCGATCGATTCACCGATTCGACCTTGGCCTATCAGGGATACGGACGAGGCCTCGACGTTGAGTCGTTGCGTGCGGTTTGCGATACGGCGGCGGGAGGGCTCGAGCCGGACTTCGTCGTCGTGCTCGACCTGCCGGTGAGCGTGGCACGGGCGCGGCTGCGCGAGCGTAACGTTGCAAGCGATCGAATCGAGCGCGAAGACGACGCGTTTCACGAACGAGTTCGCCAAGGGTTTCTCGAGCTTGCGCGCGCGCCAAAGCACCGCGTGCTGGATGCCAGGTTGCCGGCTGAGGTGCTCGTAGAGGAAGCCATGGGCGACGTGCTGCCCTTGTTGCAAGCCCAGGTGACGTGAGCGAACTGCACTTCGACGTGGTTGGCGCCGCTGGGCCGAAGCGCTACTTCGAGGCGTTGACGCCGCAAGGCCTTGCGCATGCATATCTCTTCACGGGCCCGGCAGGGGTGGGCAAGAAGACGTTCGCGCGCCGGCTCGCCCAATCGTTGCTCTGCCTCGCGCCGAAATCAGGCGTGCTCGGTTACGACGGAACCTGTTCGTCGTGCGTGCTCTTTAAGGGCGACGGGGCTCACCATCCGGATTTTCTCGACCATGAAGGCATCGTCAAGATTGGCGACCCGGAGGCTCGCGCGGGGTTTTACGAGAGCGATCAACTAACCGCCCGAGATTTGATCCACCAGTTCTCGATGCAATCCTATAGCGGCGGGCGGCGCGTACTCTTGCTCGGCGACGTCGTCTTTGCCACACATGAGTCGGCAAATGCGCTGCTTAAATTCTTGGAGGAGCCGCCGCGCAGCGTCGTGATGATTCTCACCAGCGCCGCGCCCGGGCGACTGCTTGCGACGATTCGCTCACGCGTGATCGACCTGCGCTTTCCCTTGCTCTCCAACGCGCAGGTGCGTGAAGTTCTCGAGCGCTTGCACTATGGCGATCGTGACGCTGAGCTTGCCGCGTCGATCGGCGGAGGTAGCGTGACGCGGGCGTTGGCGGCGCTCGAAGGCGAGGAGGAGTCCTTGCGCGCGCAGGTCGTGCGGTGGTTTTTCGAGAGTCTTGAGGGGAAGTCGCCGCAAGAGGCGTGGGCGAACCGCGAAACGCTCGACGAAGGCCTCGAAACGATCAAGACGCTCGTGCGCGACTGGATCGTCGCCGGCGGTCACGACGGCATAGCCCTCGCCTCAGTCGATCACGCCGACCGCATACGGCACCTTCCGCCGATCGATCCGCGGACGGCGGTTGCTTTGCTCGGTAAACTCGACGAAGCGCAGCGCCTCGCGCGCACCAACGTGAATGCGACGCTCGTCGGTGAGTTCGTGCGGATGGCGCTTACCAGTAGCCCGTAAAAGCGATGTCGTCGTACTGCTTGGCGAATGGAAACGCCAAGTACGCCAGCACGATCGCTTTGACCGCCGCGAGCACCAGCGCGTAGCCGATGACGCCGAGTTCGAGCGCGAATCGCCCGACCACGTACTCGGGGAGCAATATCCACAGCAGCACGAAGACGATTGCAAGGATCGCCGTCGGCAACGGCGCGTGGCGGACCGCGCGAAACGATGCACCGATTGCGAGGTTGCCCGGCGTGCCTCCGATCGCGGCCGCCGGTATGGTGTAGATCAAGAAGAAGGCCACGACCAGCTGAAGCACGATCTGCAAAATCGCGCTGCCGGCAATCGATGCCAGATACCCAGCGGCATAGACCAAGAAGTAGAAGCCGATCGTGGCAATGAGAATGCCGCCGACCTTCTGGCGCCCCTCGTCCCACGCTTCGTCGAACGTCGCTCGCCGCCGCCGCCACACGTTGTTTGCCGCTATGACCGCAACGCCGAAACAGAAACCATAGGCGAGCTGCACGATGATCTGAAAGAGCCAGTTCCCCGCTCCACCCAGCGCATCGGTGAAGAAGGGTGAAATTTGGCTGAGCAAGAGCTCGACGACCGCGGCGAGCAGCGGCATCACGAAAATCGACGGATGGCGTGCCAGCAGAGGAAACGCCTGGATGTACATACCGAGATCGACGCGACCCTGCGAGCGCATCGCGCTAAAACCGGGCTCCGGCGAGCGCGTGCCGGCATGCGCAATCGGCGTCGTCCGGAATCCTTTCGACGATCTTGCCGAGCGCGTTCTTTACACGCTCGTTGTTGCGATTGAAGACCTCGATGACCTCGTGATGCGAGACGGGGGGCATCCCTTCGACGCCCACGTCGTAATCGGTAATGAGCGAAATGTTCGCGTAGCACATCTCGAGCTCGCGCGCCAGGTAGGCCTCAGGATATTGGGTCATGTTGATGACCTCCCAGCCCTGACTTTCAAACCACTTCGACTCGGAGCGCGTCGAGAAGCGCGGACCCTGAATCACGACCACCGTCCCGCGTTCGTGCGTCTCGACGCCCTGCGCTTTCAATACCTCAATCGCGATCGGCCGTAACGTCGGACAATACGGATCGGCGAAACTCACATGGGTCGTGATCGGGCCATCGTAAAATGTATCCTTGCGCCCGCTCGTCCGATCGACTAGCTGATCGCAGACGACCATCGACCCCGGAGCGACTCCCTTCGCAAGCGATCCGGCCGCCGTCGGCCCGATGATCCACTTAACGCCCAACGTCTTCATCGCATACAAGTTCGCGCGATAGTTAATCGCTTGCGGCGGAAAGCGATGATCCTTTCCGTGGCGCGGAAGAAAAGCCACGCGCTTCCCTGCGATCTCTCCTAACGCCACCCGATCGCTCGGCGCGCCGTACGGCGTCTCGACCCATTCCTCACGCGCACCGTCGATAAGCGAGTAAAACCCCGATCCGCCAAAAACACCGATTTCCGCAGTTAGGTCAGCCATGCATCGTTCTTAGGGGGAAACATTGCGATAATCCTTGGAGAATTGTGAAGTCACATCTTCCGGGGTAGTTCGCGTTATCTACATTTTATCGCGGCAAATGTTTCGTGTTCGCTTCCTATTTTTCTGGCGCCGGAAGGCTTGTCACCCGGACACCCGAGCGTGATTGGTTTTACGCTGGGGCGCATCGATGGCGTCGACCCTGTCATCCTGAGCGGAGCGGAGCACGAAGTGCGGAGCGCAGTCGAAGGGCCCGGGCGCTCCAGCCGTACGCAATGCGCTGCGAAGGCATTGGTTGATGTGATATGCTGGTGTCGGGTCAGGCCTGCGATCACATCAGAGATGCCCAAGGCGCCGCAGTAATGCGGCGCCTTTCAACGGTTAAAGTCCGAGGGCTTGAGATCTTCCAGGAATTTTTTGAAGCGCGCCATCTCGGTTTCGTTGATCGGTTTTTTCTCGGCCGTCGCTTCCTCGAGCACGATTTTATCTGAAACGAAAATTGGCGCCGGAACGCGTAGCGCGAGCGCGATGCCGTCGGACGGACGCGCGTCGATCTCTTGAATTTCACCATTCGTGCGTACGATGAGCTTGGCGAAAAACGTCGAGTCTTTGATGTCGTGAATGACGACCTGCTCGAGATTTGCGTTCAGACTATCGAGGATGTTGCGCATGAGATCGTGCGAGAGCGGGCGCGGCACCGGTGCGCCTTCCAGTGCCAGGGCGATCGCCGTCGCTTCAAAGGGGCCGATGAGAATCGGTAGGTAGTGCGACCCGTCCATGTCTTTGAGGATAACCACCGGATCGTGGGTCAGCAGGTCGATCCCGAGCTTGTCGACCTTCATTTGGCGCATATGCTGCCCTATCCGACAAGCCCACCGGATTTTCTTGCCGGCCGCCGAACGGGCCGGTCGAGCATGCCACTCTCCTGCGGAATCGTCGGTCTGCCGAACGTCGGCAAGACAACCATTTTCAATGCGCTCACGCGCTCGGCCGAAGCCCTCGCCGCAAGCTATCCATTCGCGACGATCGAACCGAACGTCGGCGAGGTGGCGGTGCCCGACCCGCGCTTACCCGTGCTGCAAAGCCTCGTCAATGCGCGGCGCATCATCCCGGCGACCGTCCGCTTTGTCGATATCGCAGGGCTGGCGCGCGGTGCAAGCACGGGTGAAGGCCTCGGCAACTCATTTTTGAGCCACATTCGCGAGACGGATGCAATTGCGATGGTCGTGCGTTGCTTCGAGAATGAAGATGTAACCCACGTCGAAGGCGAGCCCGATCCGCGGCGCGATTGCGAGATCGTCGCTATCGAATTAGCGCTCGCCGACCTCGCCACGATGCGTAAGCGCATCGCGAAGCTTGAACGCGAGGTTCGCGCTGCCCCCAAGCAGCGCGAGTATCTTGAAGCAGCAGAGCGGCTGAGTGGGGCGCTCGAAGAGGCTCGGCCGGCACGGAGCTTTGCCCCGGGGACGCTCGAGGCGCAGGTGGCGGCCGATTCGTTTCTGCTGAGCCTCAAGCCGATGCTCTACGTCGCCAACGTCGACGAGACCAATAGCGATGCCGCAGCCGAGCAGGTGCGCGCCATCGAGGAGATCGCGACCGCCGAGGGCGGTAGAGCGGTCGTGCTGAGCGGAAAGCTCGAAGCGGAGCTCGCCGGCCTCTCCGAGGCCGAGGCGGCCGAGTTCCGGCGCGAGCTCGGCATCGAACGCAGCGGTCTCGACGAGCTCTCAGCGGCCGGCTACGATCTGCTCGGCCTCATGACGTTCCTGACGGCCGGCGAGAAGGAAGCCCGGGCCTGGCCGATCCGGAAGGGGACAAAGGCACCTCGCGCCGCCGGAACGATTCACAGCGACCTCGAGCGTGGCTTCATACGGGCCGAGATCGTTTCGTTTGACGATTACGTCCAATATCGCACCATGGAGGCGATGCGGGCCGCCGGTCGAGTGCGTAGTGAGGGGCGGGAGTACGTGATGCGAGAGGGTGACGTGGTGAATTTCCGGTTCAACGTCTAACCCACCGATTATGACCACTGCTTTACGCGAAGGCTCTGTGCGCGAAGTTTCCGTCTTCGGCGATGCGATCGCCTATTTCAACGAGGCGGCGGACCTGCTGGAACTCGATGCGGGGATGCGACGGATCCTCACACATCCATCGCGGCAGATCATCTTTTCCATTCCGTTTCAGCGCGATTCGGGTGAGTTTGAAGTCTACACCGGCTATCGCGTGCAGTACAACTTCGCGCGGGGCCCGGCCAAGGGCGGCATCCGGTACCATCCGCGCGTAACGCTCGATGAAGTCACCGCGCTCGCCTTTTGGATGACGTGGAAGTGCGCCGTCGTGGATCTGCCCTTCGGCGGCGGTAAGGGCGGCGTTACCTGCGATCCGGCGACGCTCTCCTCAAACGAGCTCGAGCGCATCACCCGCCGCTATGCCGCCGAGCTCGTCGAAGTCGTTGGCCCCGATAAGGACGTTCCCGCGCCGGACGTCAACACGACGCCGCAGGTCATGGCATGGTTCATGGACACGTACTCGATGCACGTGCGGCAGAACATGCCTGGGGTCGTCACCGGCAAGCCGTTGGAGATCGGCGGCTCGCGCGGGCGCGTCGAGGCGACCGGTCGCGGCGTGACGATCTGTGCCCTCGATGAGATGGCGGAGATGGGATTGCGTCCCGACCAGGCGACGATCGCGATTCAAGGATTCGGTAACGTCGGGATGCATGCGGCGAAGCTCTTCGAGGAGCGCGGCTGCAAGATCGTCGGCATCTCCGACGTCACCGGAGCTTATTACAATGCCAACGGCATCTACGTCGCCGGCGCGATGGAACACGCGGCGAAGTTCGGGACGCTCGAAGGCTTCAAGGGCGGTGAGAAGATCACCAACCGCGAGCTGCTCTCGAGCGAATGTGACGTGCTCGTTCCGGCGGCGCTCGAAAAGGTCTTTACGCCCGAAACCGCCGCCAAAGTCCAAGCAAAACTCATCGTAGAAGGCGCGAACGGTCCAACGACGCCCGAGGCGGATCGCGTCCTGCGCGAGCGCGGCATCATCGTGATTCCCGACATCATGGCCAATGCCGGCGGCGTAACCGTCTCATACTTCGAATGGGCACAAGATCGAATGGGCTATTTTTGGAAGTTAGCGGAAGTCAACGAACGCCTCGAGGATTTCCTGCTGTCGAACCTGCACGAGATTCGTACGATCGCCAATTCGCGCCGGGCGACGCTGCGAACCGCGGCCTATACGCTGGCCATCGACCGCGTGGTCAAAGCCTCAAAGCTGCGCGGAATTTACGCATAAGTTCTTACGCGAGCTGCGAAGCCGGGTGAAATCCCTGCTTACCGTTCGCCTTTTGCGTCGTAAGCATTCATCAAGCGCTGGTCCGTGCAGGTCTTCGTCGACGAAGGCGACTTCTATGCAATCATGAAGCGCCTCTGCGATCGCGCGCGGGCCCGCAAACCGCGCCGGCGCTGCGCAAGAGAGAACGTTTCGACCACGACATAGTTCGTCGTAACGGCTCGGAGCTGCTCCTCTTCGACGAGTCGGGTCCAGATGCGTGAAGCCGCTACGTGTGACTCGTCATCTCGGTTCGCGACCGCGTAAAGGGCAGAAGTGTCGCACGAGCATTTGCCGGGGCGTTGATTCCGGAGCGCTTCGGCACGCCAGCTACGTCTGTCAAGTGCTCATCCTGCCGCCGCGCAACGTCGCAAGCTGTTTTAGCATCTTTTCCTGCGCCTCCGTGAGCTGCACTTGAATTCGGTGCATGCCATCATTTATCACCGAGTGATGGCGGTTCAAGAACGATAACCTCCTAGCAGGCGACGCAGCCGTAACGTTGCGTCCACGTACGCGCGCAAGCGCTCTAAGATAAACCGATTCTCGGGATTTTGCTCGACATCGAGTTCGCGGTTGAGCCGCGCGAGCGCCGCTGACAAACGATCGTCGCCGCGAACGTGGCGGGATTCCCGTAAGGCGCTCGCCAGTTCGTCCATTTCCGCGTGCAGGGCTTCGGCGAACACATCGAGACGAATCGCTAGCGCCGGCCGTTGGGTTTCGAGTGCCGTTTCGAGCGCGAGGCTCGCTAACGCGTAGCGCTGCGTCGCGGCCAGGATTCGCAGCGCGCGGCCGGCGCCGATCGTGTGCGGGCGGCGGGGCTCGTTACGGGTTCGGTCGATCGATGCCTCAACCGTCGTGCGAATTTTCCAGATCGCCGTGCGGGCCGAATCGACTTCTTCACGCGTCTCGACCGTCGGATTCGCCGCGGCGTGCAGGATTGCGTCACTCAAGCGCGCTTGCGCTTCCAAGAGGTCGGCGAGCAGCGCGCGTGT
Source organism: Candidatus Cybelea sp. (assembly GCA_049800655.1). GTDB lineage: Bacteria > Vulcanimicrobiota > Vulcanimicrobiia > Vulcanimicrobiales > Vulcanimicrobiaceae > Cybelea. The sequence goes on along the minus strand of JBARKF010000041.1, from coordinate 1,401 downwards.
GCGTTTTCGCTCCCAGCTCGGGAACGTCAGAAATCCGATCATCGCGAGCCCGCCGCCCGCCAGCGTGTCGAGAACGCGGATGTCGATCGTGGTCGTTCCGGGAAGGCCGCGCATACTCAGCACGATCACCACGAATGAGGTGATGGCGACGGTAAAGAGCGCGTAGTTGGGATTGAACGTAAGATACGCCGTGCACGCGAAGACGAGGATGCCGGCGACCTCCAACGCCAGGTTGCCGCGCACGAGAAGGATTGCGAGGCTCGCCACGACGGCGCCGACGAGGGTGCCGGCGATTCGAGCCGCGCCGCGCACGAAGGTCGTCTGAAAATCCGGTTTGAGCACGAGCGCGGCGGTCAGCGGGATCCAGTAGCCGCGGTCGGCCTCGAACCGGCGGCCAATGACCATCGCCACGGCCAGGACGATGGCAAAGCGCAGCGCGTCGCGGCTCAGCCAGTCGATGCGGTTTTGCACGTAGGGTCCGGGGCGCGGTTTCGAAAGCAAGTGCAGCGTCGGGAGGCGGCCGCGCGCGAGCATCGTCGCCGCCTCCATCGCATCGTGGAGATTCGCCGCGAGATCGAGCGCAGGCTCGACGGCGGCCGCGGCGTCCGTGAACGAGCGCTCGTACTCGCTGATGTCGTCTCGTTCACCAACTAAAACGTTCGCGATCGCGTCGAGCTGCGCCGCAGCGGCTTCACGCAGCTGGTGAGATGCGTTGCTTTCATCGGTGGTCGCCGCCATCGCACCCAGACGGCGGCGGATGATTTCAGAATCTTCGAGTAAGCGTTCGGCGCGCGCGAGGGTGCTCGCGCGCGCAAAGGGTTGCGGATCGGCCAAGACTTGGCGCGCGGTGGCCAGCGGCGTAATCGGCGGAAGGGCCGAAGGGTCCGATCCGATGTCGCGCGCGTATTCGGCAAGCTTCCGGAAAACGTCGGCGAGGGCGATTCGTTCCGCACCCCGGCGTTCGGTCGGCCAAGCGAGCAGCACGAGGATTGCTTGAATCAAACCACCCGCCAAAACGAGTGCGGATTGTTGCGCCGCGAGCGCCGGTGCAAGCGGTTGGCTCGAGAAGAGCACGAAGGCGACGAATGAGTTGAGGGCAACAGTCGCCGCCACCGGCCCGATTTGACCGATCGTACCGCAGGCGTAGCCCGCGAGTGCGGTCGCGGCAACGAGCGCCGGCGTGGAATGAGCCGCCACTGCTCCGACGAAACTCGTCAACGACATCCCGAGCGCCGCGACAAGGACGGCCGTCAGCCGCGTTCGATAGATGCCCTGTAACGAGGTGAATCCGGTAATGAACGCGCCGATCGCGGCGGCAACGCCCAACGCCGGCTTCCCCAGCAACGCGGCAACGACCAGTGGGATCGCGACGCCGACCGTGCAGCGCAGCGCGTAGCCGGG
>JBARKF010000040.1:0-12852 GCA_049800655.1 Candidatus Cybelea sp. | reverse complement strand
GACGGCGCTCGCGCAGATCGCTGCGCGCGGCGTGCCTGCGTCGCGGCTCGCGCTCGCGCGCAATGCCGCCGAGCGTTTGCCGGAAGTTGCAGCCACGAACGGGCGCGGCAACGGATTCACCGCCATTTACGCCGGCAACCTTGGCTTAGCGACCGACGTCGACGTGCTCGTTGATGCCGCTGCGCTGGTTGTCTCCGAGAATATCACGATCGAAATCGTTGGTGACGGGGCGCAGCGCGTCCATCTCGGTGCACGGCTCCAAACGGCGGGCGCGCGCAACGTCGTGGTACGGGGCAGCCTTCCTCGGAGCGATGCGATGGCACGCGTCGCGCAGGCCGACGTATCGATCGTTCCTCTGCGCAAGGGAATCGAGGACAGCGTTCCTACCAAGCTCTACGATTCGCTCGCCGTCGGTTGTCCGGTGATTGTTGTGGCCGATGGTGAAGCGCGAAAGGAAGGAACGTCGCTTGGGGCGCTCTGTACGCCTCCGGGAGATGCGGCCGCGCTGGCGGCGGCGCTTCGTCAGCTGGCTCTGCTCGATAAAGCCGCGTTGCGTAAGCTCGGCGAGTCGGGTAAAGCCGCGGTCTCGTCGCGCGCCGACCGAGCCTGCATCATGGAAGAGGTGGTATCGCGGATTACCGCGCTGCGCTGAACGCCTTTTGCGGCGTTGTGCAGCAGAGCGACCATCGAGAAGACGAGCCACGCGTATTTGTACGTGAAGAGATCGATCGTCAGCGAGACCGCGGCAATCGCTAGGAGCGAGGCTTCGAGCACGATGCGGTCATCGTAGAGATCGTTGCCGCGGCCGATGCCGCGTAACGAGAGGAACTGGGCCGCGAAGAAGCCCGCAACCAAGGCCAGCCCGACGGCGCCCAGCTCGACCATGTAGTGCATCACCAGATTATGCGCGGGACTCTCCCAGCCGTATGGGTACGGCTGATGCACGGTCAAGTAGAACAAATCGTACGCGCCCGTGAAATTCCCGATGCCGTAGCCTTGTAGGAAACGATGCTTTGCGGCCTCAATCGCCACGGCCCAGATCGACGTCCGGCCGGAGCCGCCGGTTTGCAGCACGGTTGAAAAGCGCTGCCACAGCGAGCTCGGGGCGGCGGACGCGATGACGAGCATTCCGGAGAGGGCGATCAACACTTGGAACCGGTAGCGCGATCGCCATAAATAGTAGCCGATGATGAGCAGCAACCCGGTGACGCCTTCGCGAGAGCCGCTAAACAGTATCGCGAGAACGAGCACCGCCAAGCCGGCCATGCATGCCGCCTTTGCCAGAAGGCGCGCGCTGCGCAGACCCCACATCGTGACGATCGCGACCGGGAAGAGCAGAGCGTCTGCGAAATGGTTCGGATCGATCGAATTCTGTCCGGCTTGGACGATGAACCGTGCCGCGCTGTTTTGCGTAAGCGCCGGATCGTTGTAGAACGCATGGATGCCATAGAGCGCCGCGCAAACGCCGCCCACTACGACCAGAAACAAGAGCCGGCGGAACTGCGATGGCGAGATCGGCATCATGGTGAGGCCCGCGTAGAGCAACATCAGGCCGGCATACGTCGGCATGATCTTTAAGGCGGCGGTTTGATCGATCGCCCAAAAAGCACTGGCCAACATCCAGACCACGAGCGCCAGCAGCACCACCACCGGCGCGCCCGCGAGGGCGAGGCGGTGACGGCGGACGATCCAAACGAGCAAAAAGATTCCGGTGGCGATCCCAAGGAGCTTGGTGAGCGTTCCAAAGGAACCCGCGCTGAGCAGATTGTCGAACGGGATGAGCAGCACGTACAAGCCCAACGGAAAATCGAGTGGGCGTGCCTGCGCGATGTAGAGAGCCAAAGGGGCGATTACCAGTGCGGCAAGCCCCACGCCGGCCGGGCTAACGCCGAAGACGAGCAATGCAAGCGCGGCGATCGCCGTCAGCGATGCCGCTGCGGCCAGCACCAGCTGCGGCAGCGCGCGCGGTCCTCTCACGATCTCCATGGGTCTCGAAAATTATATTCGATCGCCGTAAGCGCCGCGAGAAGCGAAGGTCTCAGGAAGCGGGGCCTTTGCCCCTCACGCCGGGCGAAGAGCGATAGTATGCTGGCACCGCATGCCCCTCCATGGTTTCTGGCAATGGCAGCTCATCTTGGCGATGGGGCTGAACTGCGTCGTTCAAGCGCTGGCCATCGCGGCGTACGCGGCTCGTTTGGCCGGAGCCCGCTCGGGAAGGGTCGCAACGGCAATTTCGCTCTTCAATATCTTTGCAACGAGCAGCCGCTTCGCGCAGATGTTCTACACGCCGATGCTCGGCGCGCTCTCCGATCGTGCCGCGCTCACGTCGCTTGGCAGCTACCAGTGGCAGTTGCGCATGGTCGTTCTCGCGGGGACGGTCGGCGCGGTGATCGGAACGCTCGCGATTCCGACCTTCGTGATGCTCTACCTGCGCGCAATTCGCTCGCTGGAGCGAAACGGCAGCGTACCAAAAGCGGCGCTCGGGCTTGTGCGCCCCGCCACGATCGCGGCGATCTTTGGTGAAGTAAAGCTCACCATGGCGACGCGCATCGCCGATCTGCCATTTCGCCGCGTGCCGAAGGATATTCTCATTCTCAACGTGCTCGTTACGGCGGTCTACGGAATCGGCATCGTTGCCGCCGCTTATGCCAGCGTGCTCTATCCCCAAGGAGCGCGAACCGCCGTCTTATCGAGCGGCTTGGTGAACGGTTTCGCGACGATTGCTTACAGCATCGTGGTCGATCCCGCTTCCGCAATGATCACCGACCGCGCAGTGCGCGGCGAGCGTTCGATCCAAGACGTGCGAGCGTTGGTTGCCGGCTTGGCGCTCACCGCAGTCTTGGGGTTAGCGCTCTCGCAGCTCCTCTTGATCCCCGGCGCCGCGTTGATCGAGTTTTGCGCCAGATTCATCACCGGCCACTAGCTTTTGCGCCCTTCGACTACGGCGCTGCGCGCCTCCGCTCAGGATGACAAGAGGAAACTACCGACCAGGAACTCTTGCGGTCTTGCCGAGCGAGAGCACTTCGAAGTCGGAAATGTGAATCGAGGCAAGTGACTTTAGGTCGCTGCCGTCCCATTTATTTGCGCCGGCGAGCGGCGCCGCGTTGTAGAGTTCGTTCGTATGCGCCGTATCGGCCAAGTAGATGCCGTACGTCTTCATCGCGCGGGCGATGACGGCGCTCTGCGGCCCGAATCGCGACGTGTCGAACGAGGCGCGCAGCCGCAGCCGAGCGCCATACGGCAGTTGGCGCATTCCCTCTCCTTTAAAAGGGATGCCGTCGGTGTCGCTGGCGGGGCGAATGAAGCTCCATTGCGCGACGGTTCCCGCCGGCGCCGCCCAGTTCAGGGCATGCCGAATCGAACCGGCTGCCACTTCCTCCCAGCGAATCATCCCGGCGTAGAGCGAGAGGCCCGATGCCATCGCGGAGGGCCTTCCCGGTTCGAGCGGTATAAATGGAAGGCGCAGATTCCAGCGGGCCCCGCTGTATGCCGAGAGCGTGCCATCGACGAAACTCGTCTGATAGCTCTCGTAGAGATCGCAGCTTTGCGTCTGCACGACGATGGCATGCGCATCGCCAAGTGGCTCGATTCGAAAGTCGGCGCTCCACGGGAAGGGCACCTCGAAAGCGTGGTAGGCGACTTTCGGGCGCACGCGATGGGTTGGCGTGGCCGGCCCCGCGAGGTTGATGAACTCTACCGGATCGTCTGTAATCCAAAATCCCGATGCGTTGCCGGCATCGGTCATCGAGCGTATGTACTCCGCGCTGTGGGGGTCGACCGGCGCGTCGACGATCGGACGCGTGTAGTAAGGGCCGGATCCAAAAGTCGGGCAGTTCAACAAACCGGCGAGGAGCGCCAGCACGGCTATCGGCATGCACTGGACTTCGACACTCGCCGGCGAGTGCTTGGTCCGAATTGGGGCCAATGGCCCTCACCGGACTCGCACCGCTCGTGGTACCCTTCGCGTAGTCCAAGATTAACGAAGAGGTAACGCAATGATAAACGCTCGCAAGGATCGCGAAAAAGCCCTTCAAGACGCGCGCTTTAAGATTAACGACGGCACCCGTGGCGTGGAGCGCGTTTACGCCATCACGGGCGAGTCGCACGGTTACTTCAAGCGCCGGATCTCGGAGCTCGCGGCCGGGAAGCGCGCCCTGGAGTTTGGTTGCGGAAACGGTGCCAACGCGCTCGAGTTGTCTCGGTATGCGCGCTCCGTTTCCGGCATCGACATCTCCGATGTGGCGGTGCAGATCGGTACGAAACGAGCCGCCGAGGCGGGGATCTCCAACGTGAAGTTCCACGCGATGGATGCCGAGGATCTGCGCTTTGACGATAACAGCTTCGAGATGATCTGCGGCGTCGGAATTCTGCACCACCTCGACTTGCGGCGCGCCTACGGAGAGCTCGCGCGGACGCTGCAGCCGCTGGGAAGCGCGATTTTCATCGAACCGCTCGGCTACAATCCGTTCATCAACCTCTTCCGTAGCTTGACGCCCAAGATCCGGACGCCCGACGAGCACCCGTTTTTGATGCGAGATCTCGACCTGGCCAAGCGCTTCTTTAGCAGGTTAGACATTCGCTACTATTACCTGACGACGCTTTTGGCCGCGCCGTTTGCTCGCAGCACCATCGGCCAACGCGCGGTGCGCGCCGCCAACGCCGTCGACCGAGCCCTCTTTGCGGTACTTCCGTGGCTGCGCCGGTATGCGTGGTTCGTCGTGTTGGAGATGAGCGACCCGATCAAACGCGCGGCCTAGCAGGCCACTAGTGACGTGAAACGGTCAGAACCTTGCCGAGCGTCAGGACGTCGAAGTCGCGCATGGTAATCGCCGATAAGGACGACAGATCGCGGTGGTTCCAGGGATTGCTTCCATCAGGCGCATTCGCGAAGTAGAGCGCGTTCTTCCCGGAACCGGTGTCGGCGAGGTAGACGCCGTACGTTTTCATCGCATTTGCCACCATCGTCGCTTGCGGTCCCCAGCCCTGCGTGTTAAACGACGCCTTGAGACGTAAATGTGCTCCGTATGGCATAACGTACGAACTCTTGCCCTGAAACTGAATTCGGTCGGTGTCGCTGGCCGGGCGAACGAAATCGTATTGCGCCACGGTACCCCGAATGCCATCCCAGTCCAACGCATGATCGATCGACCCGGCTTGATAATCCTGCCACCGAACGATGCCCGCGAAGAGCGAAAGACCCGAGGCCATTGCCGACGGCATCCCCGGCGCCAACGGAACGAAGCTCTTCTTTAAGTCCCAGTTTGCGCCGGAAAAGGCGCTCAAGGTTGGCGATTGAAACTCGGTGCCGTACGATTCGAAGAGATGGCAGCTTTGCGTCTGTACGACCATGGCGTGGCGATCGCCGAGCGGCTCGATATAGAAGTCTTTGCTCCACGGATACGGCTTCGGGAACTTATGATACTCGACGCTCGGTTTGACGGTGCGCAGCGGCGTAGCGCCGTTGGCGAGATTCACCTGTTCGACCCCCATCGACGCAAAGAAGCCGCTGCGGTCTCCGGCCTGGATGACGGACCTGATGTAAGCCGCACTGTTGGGGTCCGCGGGCGCGTTCGTGACGACCTGCGTATAGGCGCCGTTTGCAAACGCGGGACAGCGGGATACGGACGCATCTCCAAAGCCGGGTACAGACGCGTCTCCAAGCGGGAGTGGGCTCATTTTGACGGCGGGATCCGAGCACCCGGCGACCACGCCGAGCGCGCAATAAGCCATCAGCCGTCGGAGAGTCTTACAATGTTCTTTCACGCGATCGCCGTACTTCCGTTCGCCCACGCGCACTTCCCTTGAAGGCAAGCGCAAAGGAGTGCACCCCTTTACCCCATGAGCATGGTTCCTTTGCCTCATTTCTGGCAGCTATGGGTTTGAGTTATGATGCAAGGCATGATACGCCGCGCTTTATTAATCTGCGCTGCGTCGGCCGTGTTAACGGCTTGCAGCAGCACCGCCTTTGGGACGACGGTACTGCCGGGGAAGGCGTCGGCTCAGCCCGACTCCGGCTCAGGCTCGGTTGGGAATTACATCCAACACGTCGTCATTATCGTACAAGAGAATCATAGCTTCGACAATCTCTTCGCGCACTTTCCGGGCGCCGACGGCGCCAGCCGCGGAAAGAATGCGGAAGGGCAATGGGTCAAGCTCAAAAAGAGCAATCTCTACTCGAGCAAACTCCTCGATAACAGTCATCTCGCGTTCACGGTCGACTACGACAAGGGGAAGATGGACGGCTTCAGCGCCGTCTACGTGGACTCTAGGCCGTGCCCGACCTGCGCTTACGAATTCGTGAACCCCAATGAGATCAAGCCCTACTGGACGATGGCACAACAGTACGGCCTCGCCGACCATATGTTTACCTCGGAAACGAGCGGAAGCTTCAACGGACACCAAGACCTGATCCGCGGCGACACCAAGCTCAGCGCGCAGGAGGCGCTGATCGATTTTCCGTCCCACGGCCCGTGGGGATGCGACGCACCGTCGGGTACGACGACCCCGCTGTTATTGAAAAGCGGAAAAATCAATGAAGATGGGCCGCCGCCTTGCCTGACGTACAACACGCTCCGGGATCTCCTCGACGCCAAGCAGGTGTCCTGGAAATACTACACGCCGCAGTTGCTCGGGACGCTCGCCGGAGCATATTGGGATGCCTACGATGCGATCTCAGCCGTGCGATACGGCTCCGAGTGGACCACCAACATCTCCTCGCCGCAAACGAACATCTTCAAGGATATCAAGCATGGCGCGCTGCCGGGCGTCTCCTGGGTGATACCCGACGGCGTCGATTCTGACCATTCGGGCTTCGGAAGCTCGGACAAGGGGCCGTCGTGGGTCGCATCGGTCGTCAACGCCGTCGGCGCAAGCCAGTACTGGAACAACACCGCGATCGTCGTCGTCTGGGATGACTGGGGCGGCTGGTACGATCACGTTCGCCCGCCGCACCTCGATTACGCCGGCCTCGGATTCCGCGTGCCGATGATCCTCGTTTCGCCCTATGCGAAGCAAGGCTACGTATCGCACACGCAATACGAATTCGGCAGCATCGTCAAGTTCGTCGAGGAGGTTTGGAATCTTGGCAGCCTCGGAACGACGGACCAACGGGCTGCGAGCATCGACGACATGTTCAACTTCAGCCAGGCGCCCCGCCAATTCGAGAAGATTCAGGCGAAATACTCGCAGTCATTCTTCGAACGGCAGCCGCCGTCGAACGTTCCGGTCGACACAAACTAGCGTTGGAATCACGCTTTACTTTCCCGCCGGCGGGCTGACCGCTTCGCCCGCGGGGAAGTAGAGCGCGATTTTTGCGGGGACAACGCGTTTGGGATTGCCGCCCTCGGCACGCTGAATCTAGGCAGTCAACAGACGGGCCAGTTCGCTCGCTTCGCGCTTGAATCGGGAGTCGCCGGTGACCTTGGCGGCGACGTTGTAGGTGTCTCGCAGAATCGGAACCGAACCGAGCTTCTTGGCGGCCGGAATCATTGCCTCGATCAGCGACCCCGCCTCGCGCTTGTGATGCAGTTCGTGTGCTGCTGCAGCCGCGATGAGTTTCCTTCGCAACGTCAACGCGGCATACTCTTCCATACCACGATCGTCCCGCGCGAGCTTCCAGGCATCGTGGAAGGCGCGAAGCCGAAAGGCTCGTTCCACGACGAAGTACGACGCGAGCTCGCGATCGTAGGCGTCGTGAGCCGCCGGAGAGCCGGAGAGAAAGCCGATGGCGGCGGACCAATGCCGGGTCCAGAGCAGCATCATGGCGAGCTGGATCGCGATGTGCGCGCGTAGTCGCTCGCTCGGCTCGTTGCCGGCGAGGAGCACGGCGTTGCGCGCGATGCGCAGCGCCTCGTCGTCGTTTCCGGCAAACGCATGGTGCTCCGTCAGCGCAACCAGTGCATTCGTCGCTTCAAACAAGGCACCGGCCGCGTAAGCCTGTTCGAAAGCCGTCGTTAATCCCTGGACGCGCTGCCAGGCGGGGTACCAGCTCTTGGAGCTCATCAGCAGGTAGTTGCGCAGCTGCCAAATCTCCACGATCAAGCGCAGTCGAAGCCGAGGCGAAGCCGAGCGAATATGGCTCAACGCGGCTTCGGCGTCCACCACGTACTGGTATCCTTTTTCGAAGTTGCCGGAGTTCCAGAACGCCGCGCCCAGTTCGAAAAGACTCTCTGCAAAGAGCTGCGCAATGCGCGTTGGAACGTGCGTCTGAATCGGTTGGAGGCGCGAAGTCGCGCCCTCAGCCATTGAGAGTGCCTCGCAGGGGTTGGCGTGATGGTACGCTAGCTTAGCTGCGATCAAGTCGATGCAGGCGCGCGCCACTTCTTGCGACGACGATCGATCGAAAGCCGCCGGATCGTCAAAGAGCGTCTGAGCGCAACGATAGGCGGATTCGGCCCGTGAAATTTCGCCGAAACGCATCGCTACGAGCGCGCTGACGCGCAACGCCTCAATTCGCTGTTGCACCGAGCCGGCCGTGCAAACGAGTTCGTCGCTCTCGGCGAATGCGATCGCGGCGTCATTGCACGTCGCGCGATGCATCGCGCGATCGATGCGCAGCTGAAATTCATCGAACTCGGGGACGGACTCGAGCGACGGCGCATCGTCGCGTTCGCAAATATAGCGCGCCACGCGCCGGCATATCTCCGCGCGCTGCCGGTAGCAATGGTAGTACGATATGCCGAGGCGTGCGGCAACGTCGCGAATGGGTCGCTGCTCCAGACATTGCTGGCTGACGATCGCGTGCTGGCGCAGCGCTCGTTCTTCTTTGCCGGCGGCGAGGTCGGCGTCTCGGCAGTAGGCCGCGCCCAAGCGCACCAGCTCGTGGATCCGCTCTAGCGCGACCCGCTCGTACGTCTTCTTTGAGCCTGAGCCGTGCGTTGCCTCGAAAAAATGCTGCACCAAACGATTTCGGCGCAGAGCGTGCGGCTCGTGTAAATGACGGAAGAGATGTTTGACCGCCCGATTGAATCCGACGTCCGAAGCGCTCCGCAAAAAACAACCCTCCCATCGCTTGTCTTTTTTGGCGGCCGATCTCCGCCTTTCGCGATTCGCGAAGCGCCGCGCGTCACCCGCTTTCGGCGAGGAGCCGCGTGTATCGCACCCGTGCGCGCTCGGCCTCGACGTGATCGTAGGCTCGAGCCGCTTCGCGGGCGAGTTCTTCGAGCAATTCGACCTCATCGGGGTCGAGCTGTGCGCCGTTAGCATGCGCGCCGTAAAGAGTGAAGCTAACGAGCTCGTGCCGCACCGTTACCGGGACCGCGAGAGTGTAGATTGCCGCGTTTTCGGCATCGAGGTGCGAGCGCAGGTCGTCGAGCCAGACGATATTGCCGTCGGCAAGGAGCATTCGAACCAGCAGGTCGTTGGCGGTGAATCCTGGCGGAGCGATCTGCGTTTGGCGAGAGGTCGCAACGCCTTCGTACCGCGCGCCGTCCGCAGCCTGCCGGTAGAGCGCGGCCGCGGCGAGATCGATTGCATCGACCGGCACTTGCACCAGGCCATCGACGATCGCGGTTTCATCGGTGGCGTAGGGTAGCGCGGAGGCGGCGCGCCGCAGTTGCTTCTCCGCGATACGGCGCCGGCGAAAGAAGACCGTTTCGACGAGACCTTCGACCCAATGATTGATGCGATCGAGCAAAAAACCGATCCCGATGGTCAGCAATAGTTCGAGCCCGATTGCGAGCCGCCCTAAGGCGACGACGCGCGAAAAGAACCAGTCCAAAATCGAAACGAAGGCGATCACGCCTACCGATAACACGCCGAAAACGAGGGCGCGGTTGAGCACGAAGTTCACGTCGAGCACGCGCAGCCTGAAGACCGCATACGCGATGCAGATCGGCATCAATACGACCGCAAAGCCGACCACTTGTCCGACCGCGAAGGGCACCCCGGGGATGAAGTACACTGCGTACGCCACGAAGGACACAAAGGTTCCAAGGGCAACGAACCCCAGACGTTGGCGGTTGCTTGGCGTTGCCATTGCCAGGTTCTTCGCGAGGATCAAACCAGCGAAGACGAAGGCCGCGAGCGGAATCACCGTGCTCGCAACGATGTCCCAAGCCGGGAGCGAGTCGGTGGTTACGAAGACGCGCCACTCGACGACATAGACGGCAAGGGAGATCGTAAGAAAGATCCAGACCAGTGGGTCGATCCGGCGGCGCCAACCGTAGACGTCGCCGTTAGGGAACCGCAAGACGAACGGCAGCAGCGGAAGCACGCTCCATGGACCGAAGATCACGCTGAGCACGAACGTCAGCGCGAGGAAGGCTCCTGGAGAGAGCACGTGCGACCAATACCAGAAGACCGGAGCCGTGCCGAAATAGCCGACGGCAAAAACGTAGAACGACCACGACATCACCGACGGCCTCAAGAAGACCAGCAGGAAGGCCACGATCAAAAAGACGGTGGGCGGAATGTACGAGAGTACGCCGCCGATGCGTTGCCACAGGCGAAAGTGCGGGTTCGGGATAGCCGTAAGCGTTACGGTGAAGATCCTGTGGGGCCGCGCGAACGTGAGCGTTTCGCGTTGGCCTGGATAAGCGGAGCGCACGCGCGAGGAAATTTCGTAATCGTCTTGGTCGACGATACGGTCGCCGAGGCGAACTCCGGCGCGCGCTGCGGGTGCGCCGGGGTCGACGCCGATGACGATCGGGCTTCGAGGTAGCAGCGTAAGGCCGAACGTGCCTTCGCCCCAGCTTTCGGTGAAATCGACGTGACCGATCGGCAAGTAGTACAGGGCGGCGACGAAAAGCGTCACGAGTATCAAGAATCCCCGCGAAAGTGCCTGACGCATCGTTTCACCTTTGCGGCCCGTCGTCGCAGCGCCTTGGTCGAGCGCTTGCTTTGCCGATCGCCTTTCTGTGTTAAGCTCGCGGTACCGTCGCGCGGCGGAAATTGAGGAGGAACTCCTGATGAAAGCCACTTGGGAACCGCACACAAAGCACGGTGATCTGACGGAACGAAGCGACCTGCCCGATAGCGTCTTCGCCTTTCCGGCCCAGCGGAAGGAACCGCTGACCGATGCCAGTCACGTGCGAAATGCGATCGCGCGCTTCGATCAGACCATCGGCGTCTCGGACGCCGATCGCGCCCTGGCATTCGAGAACATCAAAAAGGCAGCCCAGCACTACGGCGTCGACATGTCCGAATCGGATTGGCACGAGTTAGGGAGTCGACCGAGTACTGGGCGAACCGCTGCGGATCGCCGCGAATCGGCGCTAGAGGCCGCCGAGACCCGCAGAGAACGAGGCGAGTAGCGAAGCCTACGGCTGCAAAATCGCTTCGACGTTGAGCTCGATGCGAACCTCATCACCGACGACGACGCCGCCGGTTTCCAGGGCTGCGTTCCAGGTCAGACCGAAATCCTTACGGTTGATCGTCGTGTGCGCACTGTAGCCTGCACGAACGCCGCCCCACGGATCGTTTGCGCGCCCCTCGAAGCTGCCTGAGAGCGAAACGTCGCGGGTGACCCCGTGGATCATCAGCCTGCCGTCAATGATGAACTCGTCCGGCGTTCCGTCGATGCGCGTGCTTTCGAAGGTTAGGATTGGGTACTTCTCGACCTCAAAAAAGTCGGCCGAGCGAAGATGGGCGTCGCGCTGATCGTCGCGAGTGTCGATTGAGGCGGCGTCGATCGTGGCTGAAATCGCGACCGGAAGATCGCTTCCGGACGCGAGCTCAATCTGCCCGTCGAAGGTGGTAAAACGGCCCCGTACTTTCGTGATCATCAGGTGGCGGACGACGAACTCGACCGTCGTGTGGGCGCGGTCGAGCGAGTAGGTGCTCTTCCCTTGGACTTGGATGGTGGTCATTTGGCTTGTTTGGCTCCTTATAGTTGCCGATAGCGTGAGACTGTGCTATCGTTGTGTTAGTAACTTTTTCATACTAAGCATATACAATCAAGTACGCACTCTAAAGTAGCCTAGGAACCCAATGGAAACCAAAGAAATTCCCTTCCTGCCTTCGGACGCTGCGGTGTACAACCAAGCGGCCTGCCCCTCGCGTCTGATCCTCGACCGCATCGCCGACAAGTGGACGACGCTGGTCATCGGCATCCTCGCCCAAGCCAAGCATCGGCGCTTTAACGAGCTCCGGCGAATGATCGGCGGCATCTCTCAGAAGATGCTGACGCAGACGTTGCGCGATCTCGAGCGCGACGGTTTGGTGAGGCGGACGATTTACGCCGAGATTCCGCCGCGCGTCGAGTACGAACTGACGCTGCTGGGGCACACCCTGTGCGCGCCGCTCGGCTCGCTGACGCAATGGGCGCACGACCACTTCGAAGAGGTGAAGAAAGCGCAAGCGGAGTTTGACTCCGAGCGCGCCGCGGCGCGTCCATAAATCGACAGCGAATCTTTCCTCAATGAATCTCAAATGCGTCGCGCACGGATCGATCTGCGGCGTTGGACCGCCTGTTCTATACTAGGAAGAGTCTGATTTAGCTGCGCGATCTTCCTGTGTCATCCTGAGCGGAGCGAGACAAAGCGCGGAGCCTTTTTGTCTCAGAACTGTACGCATCGGGCGAAGCGCTGCACGGCGCGCGTCTCGGCGACGTGATTGACGATGTCGACGGCATCGCGGTGCGCGAAGCAATGGATCTAGCCGGAGCATCGCCGATCGCCGGCGCTACCGGGAGCATCGAAATTATTGCAAAACCGAGGAGGGCTGGGATTCCGTACGCCGCTTTTCCCAAACGTGTTGGCATAGCCGAAGCCTCCGCGCGAGAACGCATTCGTCCGTGTTGGCAGGTATGACGTTAAAGCGGACCCGCGGGGTTGCGTTGCGCGGGAGTTGAATCGTTTCAACGGAGGATACCGGCGTGAAGCAGCCGTCTGATCTCATCGGGATCTGCCTGGG
>JBARKF010000039.1:0-21833 GCA_049800655.1 Candidatus Cybelea sp. | reverse complement strand
AGAACCTCTCGCAAGCGCAGATCGCCGCCGCCGCGGGCACGGTGCGCGACATGGCCGCGCGCGCGTTGCTGCGGCTCAAAACGGCAGGCGCGCTTGAGCTCGATCGCGGCCGCGTCCGCGCTATCGATCGTGCGCGGCTAGAAGCCTTCGCGCATAACGTGCAGGCCCCGCCCGTCTAGCGTTTACCTATATCCGGTAGACACTCGCACCCGCGTTGGGATCGATGAGTGCGGGATGAATCCGTGGCCCACTGCACATTACCGCGTCATGGCCGATCTCGATCTTCATTCGTGCAACTTCGCCGCCCATCACGTCGTCGACGGCACAGCCTTGGACTTTACCCGGGACTCGGGCCATGATGATGTAGCGGCCCGGATCGAGCGTTACGTCGCTGAAGAACCCGTGGCTGTTTGTCTGCAGCGTCATGATGTGGTTCGGCCCTTTATCGAGCCACGGACTGCGATAGTAGTAAAGCGTCACGCCGGACATCGGCTGACCGGTGTGCGCATCCACGACCGTTCCAGAAATGCCGCCCGGTTCGTCGGCCAGCGCCGATGCGCCGGCACAGATCGCGAGCGCGAGCAGGATTGCTATTTGCTTCATGCCCGCGTTATTCCCCAAGGCGGCCCGTCCTAGACCGATTCGAGCGCGGCCGTATCTTGGGACGCTTGCGCATCGAACGCTGCCCGCTTGCTCTTTGCCGCTGCTTCGGCAAGCGGCTGGTCTACCGCTTGACGTGGCCGCTCGAGCACCTCGCGACCTTTTCGCACGGCCCCGATCGCGCCGGCAAGGCGAGACTCCATCTCATTCAAGACGTCACGTGCGTAGCGGTCGGCGCCTTCGCGAATCGCAGCGGCGCGCTCCTCTGCCTCACGGAGCACCACGTCGGCGGTCGTCCGCGCTCGCTGCACGATCTCGGTATCGTCGACGAGCACTTCGTGCTTGCTGGCCGCCTCGTCCACGATCGCCTGCGCCTTCTCTTGAGCCACGCGCATCATCCGCTCGTGATCTTTGGCAATTATCTTGGCGCGCCCAACCTCTTCCGGTAGGGAAGCGCGGATTTTCTCCAGCAGCTCGAGCAATCGCTCCTCTGAGAGAATACGATAGCCGGCAGGCAGCCACGTTCCATCGTGAACGTAGGCTTCGAGTTTATCCAGCACGCGATAGACCGACATTGCTACCTCCGTTGCAAGTTTGTACGTTTCTCCTCCATCACGCGGAGGACCGGTTCGGGCACGAGCGCGGCGACTTCGCCGCCGAGAAAGAAGACCTCTTTGACTAGACTGGAGCTCACGAACGAGTACTTCTGATCGGACATTAGGAAGAGCGTATCGACGTCGGAGAGCGAGCGGTTCATGAGCGCCGCCGACATCTCGCTCTCGAAATCGGAGATCACCCGCAGTCCCTTGACGATCACGTCGGCCTGCGCGGCTCGAACGTAATCGGCGAGCAGGCCGCGAAAGTGCTCGACACGCACGTTCGGCAGCGCCGTCACGCAGGCTTTGAGCATTCCTACGCGTTCTTCCAGCGAAAACATTGGCGCGCGTTTCTGTGGGTTCACCACAATCGCGACGACCAACTCTCCGAAGCACCTCGCCGCGCGCTCGATGACGTCGAGGTGACCGTTCGTCGGCGGATCGAACGATCCCGGATATACCGCGCGCGTCACGCGCATCAGCCTACCGTTCGTCAAGATTCCGGCGATAGGAAGGCGAGTGCGACATCGCCATAGACTTCTTCGCGAGTCGAGCGATACCCGGGTATGTCGGGCAATATCCGCTTGGCAGCGTGTTCGTAAACGACGAGCGCGTCGGGAGCAAGCAGCCCGCGTTCGCGCATGAGCGCGAACAACTGGAGGGGCACCGGATCCGCGTACGGCGGATCGAGGTAGACAATGTCAAACGGGCCTTCTAGACGGTAGAGTGCGCGCTCGGCGGTTGCCGGAAAGACGGTCACGACCTTGCCGACGCCGAGATTCTTCGCCGCCTCTTCGATCGCGTGCGCGACCTCCCGCTGCGACTCTACCGAGACGACGCGCGCCGCGCCGCGCGATGCCGCCTCAAAACCGATGGCGCCCGTACCCGCGAAAAGATCGAGCACCCGCGCCCCTTCGAGCCTGTGTATAAGAATTGAAAAGAGCGACTCTTTGACGCGTCCGGGCGTGGGGCGCACGTTCGGTCCTTTGGGAGAGCGCAGCTTACGGCTCCCGAGCGAACCGCCGGTGATCCGCGGCATCTTGGCTAAAACTCCCGCGGCGGAAGCGGCGAGAGGACGCGACGCAGCCATTCGTCGTCGCCGAGCCACTCGTAACGGATCGTCGAATAGGGGACCGTCCCATACGAGAGCAAGCGGTCGTGGAAGGCGCGTTGCGTGAAAGCGCTGCCTTCACGATCTTGGACCATGCCGATCAGCGTCTGGATTTGGGTTTTGCCGATAAGATAGTCGATCGCTTGACCCGGCCCCATCGCAAAGCGCGTCGCCTCCCCGCGCGCCGTGTCGTAATCGATGCCGGCGTTCTTCTGAAAATAGGCGATCGCTTGCGGCAACGTCATCGTTCCGGTCGCCAAACCAACGTCAACCCCGACGCGCGTCGCCCGATGCCGCATGAGGTGCAGCACCTGAAGTCGCGCGCCCGAGTCGTCATCGTAGAGCCCCTCGCGCATCAACATCTCCTCGCCATAGAAGGCCCATCCTTCCGCGAAGACACCGTCGCTCTGCACGTGGCGAACGAAGTCCGGATTGTGGTAGGCCTCACTGAACTGCAGGAAGTGCCCGGGAATTCCCTCGTGCCCAAGCAACGGCAAGACCGATTGACGCGCCTGCTGGACGAAGAAACTTTGATTGCTCGCGGTAAAATCGGGGACGAAATAAAACCCCTGCGGATCGGTGCCCAGCATCGGCGGCGGGTTCATGAAACCGCCCGGGTAGGTGGCCGCCAGCGCCTTGGGGACCTCTACGATGTGAAACGGACCGATATACGAAGGGATCGTGACGATCTGATGCGAGTTGATGAAGGCAATCAGTTTTGAGAGACTTCGCTCGTAATAGGCGAGGAACTCGGTCTTCGTAGCAAAGGTCGGGGCCGGCGACGGCGACGGGAGTTGCGCGTCGCGCGCCGCTTCCCACATCAGCAACGCCCGGTCCCGCCCGAGCTCCGTGCGTCCGATGGCCGCGACCTGTTCGGAATCATACGGCAAGAGCAGGACGCGCCTGAGATACCAATCGTACTGCTTACGCCCGACGGCGAAGCCGCCCGCGTGGAAGCTCGACATATGCGCATCGAGCCAGGCGCGATACGTGTGAAGCCCGTTGAGCGCAATCGCTTGCGCTGCTTTGAGCTCGCTTTGCGTCGCCGGCGAAGTGTCTTTAGCGACTTCGTCGAGGGTCGTCGTATAGAGCGCGTCGCCGTCACGAATATCCTCCGACGCAATCTGCGCGAACTCCCGCACGGTGTCGGTTAGGTTCTGCCGGCCCGCGGCCAACACGCGCGGGCAGGCGCGCAGCCGCGCGATTGCGGCGTGAACGCGCGTCTCGTCGCTCGCGTACCGTCGCTTGACGATCGAGAAGATGCCGTTGGTGCACTCGCCTTCGTAGATGCTTGGGTTGCGTTGCAAGCTCCGCAGGACCACTCGGCCCCACCAATCGCCTTCGAGGTTCGCACGTATCAAGAGATAGTCGCCGCGGGCGTGCGCGCTTGCGTTCGACGGCGGCTGCAGGGCGGCCAGGTCGTTGCGATAGGCACGCAGCCGTACCATTTGCGCGGCCTGCGTCGCGGGCGAGTAATCCGCAAGGCGGTCATCGTACGTGTGAATCCCCGCGTCGGTAGCGCTCGTGGGATACTGTTCGAAGGACCAAAACGTGTAGCTGCGCTCGAGCGCGATGAGCTTCTGCTCGTAATCGGACGAGGGTGCGGCGGCCGCGCAGAGCACGACACAGACCGCACCGAGAAGTAGCAGTTTTTGTCTCACGTCGCGCGGACCGCCGCGGGCAGCAGCTCCAACAGCTCGCTCAGATCCTCAATGGTATAGTCCGGCGGCGGACTCTCGGGCGGATACGCCTTTCGCTCCCAATTGAACCAGACGGCCCGCATGCCCGCTGCCTGCGCTCCCGCCACGTCGCTGCGCGGATCGTCGCCGACGTACCAGGTTGCGGCCGCTTCGGTCCCGAGCGTCTGCAAGAGTTTTTCAAATGCGCCAGACGTGGGCTTTTGCTCCCCGATCTCGCTGCTAACGAGTACGGGGCCGTCGAACGCCGTCTGCTGCGCTTTTCGCAGCTGCAGCGGATTCCAGCCGTTGCTCAAGATCGCGACGGAGATAGCGCGCTCGCGAAGCCTGTCGAGCATGCGTCGCACGCCCGGCAACGGCACGACAAACTCCTCAACCATCTCGACCGCGGCGCGCCGAAACCATTCCGCGTAGCGCTCCGACGGCTCGAGCCCGCGCGCGACAACGAAGCGCCGCACCGCGTCGTCGACTGAGAACTCGCCTTGACGCTGCTGCTGCAACAGCTCGTCGATGTCGTCGATTTCATCGGCGAACCCTCCGAGCGGCCGTCCACCTTCGGCCAAGACGATGTCGAGCAGGTGCAAAAACGCGACCCGTTCGAGTCGATTATCGATCGCCAGCGTATGGTCGAGATCGAACCCGATCCCGCGGACGCGCTCCACTTACTGTGGGCCCGGTCCGGTCACGATACGAACGAAATCGTTCGGCCGGATGTATTTTGCCAAGGCGGCCTGAACGCTCTCTGCCGTTGATGAAAGCTCGGCCTGCGCGTCGATCAGGTTTTGATTCAGCGGCAGTCCGAGCGTTGCATAACCCAGCAGCTGCGCGGTAACACCGTCGTAGCTCGAAGCGCGAATCGGCACGTCGCCCATCAGCATCGCTTTGGAGCGCAGCAGGCGATCCGGCTCGATCGGCGAGCGCTGAAGCTGCGTCAACACCGCGCGTACTTGCGTTTCGGCCGGTATGATGTTCTGCGGATCGCACGCGTAGGTCACCCCGAACGTCGCCCGGACCTTGCCCGCTGAAAGCCGGCTGCCGACGGAGTATGCGTAGCCGTGAACCTCGCGCAGATCGTGGTAGAGCAGCGACGAGTAAAAGCCGCCGGTCAGCACCGTATTGGCGACCTGAAGCTGCGCCCACGCCGGATCGGCACGCACGATCGGTACCGTTTGCTCGAGCCTCACCGACGATTGCACCCGGCCGGTGGCCGGCACGTTGACTTGGGATGGTCCGTTCTGCGGAACCGGCGGTGGGTCGGTGTTCGGCTTTGGTCCCGAGGCCTTCCAGTCGCCGAAGTAGCGCTCGAAGATTGCTTTCGCGGCCTCCGGTGTCGTATCGCCGATCACCACGATAGTCGTGAGGTCAGGGCGATAGGCCGCAGCGTACCACGATTTGACGTCATCGAGCGTCAGCGCACCGACTTGCTTCGGCGTGGCAAAACGCTGAGCGGGATCACCGGCCGGGAAGAGCGCCTTTGCGAGTGCGACTCCGGCGAGATGGCTCGGCGTCGTCATTTCACCCAGCAGGCCACCGACGTACTGCTGCTTGACTAGCGCAAAATCGGCTGCATTGAAAGCCGGATGCAGCTCTTCATCTGCCAGCAGTTGCACGCCGCGATCGAACTGTGACGAGAGGACGCTCAACCCAAAGTCCGTCCCCGTCCCCGTCGTAGCCGCAATTTTGTCGAGCTGCGTTTGGAGCGCGAGCCGGTCGTAGGTCGTCGTACCGTACGGCATCAGCGCCTCGGTGATGCCGTTGACGCCCTCTCGATTCGGCAGCTCTTGGACCTGCGGGTCGTTGAGAATCTGCCCCTCGACGACGACCGTGCGCGAGATGTGTTCGGGTTGAACGATCAAGCGAATTCCGTTAGAGAGGGTCATGTCGACCGGCGCCAGCGTTTGCTCGGGCACCTGAACATGTGCAAGTACGCTCTGCGCCCATGGCGGTAACGGCTCGTGCGACGTCGGAGGAATTTGGTTGTTCTCCTTCGCCAGCTCGCCGCCCGTGCTTGCGGCTCCCGCATTCTTCGGCACGGCATAGGCGACGACGGCGCGCTGGTTATCGAGATAGGTACGCAACACGCGGTTCACATCGGCGACGCTGACGCTTTCAAACTTCGCCACCATGTCGTCGGGCGACGAGAGACGCTGGACCGCAATCGCTTGGCTCCACTCTTGGGCCTGACCTTCGATCGAGTTGGCGCTGAACTCAAGCTGCGAGATCTCGCGGAGCTTCTCCGCCTCGACGAGCTCCGACGGAACGCCCGTCTTTCGGTAGGCATCAACGATGTCACGTAACTGACGGTCGATCGTCTCCGGCGGGGTCGTGACCGGAACCGCCCCAAAGGCAATCGCGATCCCTACCTTCGGATAGGTTTGATCGAAGAATTGCGTTCCCAGCACTCCCTTATCGGTGAAGGATAACCCGCCGAACGTGCTCCGCTGGCTCGAGAGAACGTCGCCAAGGATTTGACTGGCGGCATAATCCGGGCTGTCGTAGCCCGGAAAGCGATAACCGATCAAGACGCCGGTGTACGGCTGATCGGACAAGTCGTGATACGTGGCCGGGCGCAGCGGTGCTAGCCGCACCGCCGGCCGCGCCGGAAGCTTCGCCGCGGGAATGTCGCCGAAGAGCTCGCGAACGCGCGCGATCGTCGCGGCCGGATCGACGTTGCCGACGATCACGTAGATCGCGTTGTTCGGATGATACCACGTATTGTAGAATCTCAAGAGCTGCGCGCTGTTTACGTTTTTGGCGAAGTCGGTGACGGTACCAAGTGTGTTCTTCGCGTACGGCGTCCCACCGACCAAGCGCAACTGCATCTTGACGAAGAGCCGATAGATCGCGACGCTGTTGTCTTGTTGGACTTCCTGGGTGATGGCGCCGCGCTCCTGATCCCACAAGTGCTGCGACATCAGCAAGCCGGTCGCCCGCGAACGCTCCGCGCGTAGTCCGATGTCGAGATACTGCGAAGGGACGGTGAAGAAATACTGCGTGATCGTGGGCCGCGTATCAGCGTCGAAGTCGCCGCCTGTAATATCGATCGAGTCCATCAGCTGCGACGATGAGAGCGTACGGCTTCCACGGAACATCATGTGCTCCGTGGCGTGCGCCAGACCGGGAATACCCTGCTCGTCCGAGCCGGCCTCGTAGTTCATCATCATCGTGACCACCGGCGCGAGCGTGTTGCGCACCACGACGACACGCAAGCCGTTGGAGAGGGTCGCGCGTGCCACATCGGGCGCTTGCGCGCGTGCGGCCGGCATGAAGAGGCTCGACATAGCCGCCAGCACGATCGCTGCGACGAAAATTCCGCGGTTCTGCATGGCAGACGCTATTCGCGCCGGCCCGCTGTAACCCTCACGAGGAAAGCAACAGCGCGCGCGTGCTGGGCTGCGATGCAAGCGCGATATGCAGCCCCGCATGGTCGGGCTGCTCCAACAGCGGATCGCCGGCGACGATCGCCTCGGCGGCAAGCTTCGCCGCGCGATACAGGTCCAGGTCGCGCAGCAAATCTCCCAGTCGCATTTCCGCTCCACCTGACTGCGCGGTGCCCGCGAGCTCGCCGGGACCGCGTAGCCGTAAATCCTCGTCGGCAATTTTGAAGCCGTCGGTCGTCTCGGTCAGGATCTCGAGCCGTGCACGCTCGCCCGCGTCGTCAGGATAGACGAGGATGCAAAACGACTTCTCGGCACCGCGTCCGACGCGCCCACGCAGTTGGTGGAGCTGCGCGAGACCATAGCGCTGCGCATCGAGCACCACCATCGCGGTCGCGTTCGGAACGTCGACGCCGACTTCGACGACGGTCGTGGAGACGAGCACATCGAGCTCCCCGCGGACGAAGAGCGCCATGATTGCCTCTTTTTCCCGCGCCGCGAGGCGCCCGTGAAGCAAGCCGAGTCGCAAATCGGGAAAGACGTCGCGACGCAGCCGCTCGGCCTCCGCGACCACGCTCGTGAGCGCGTTCTCGCCTTCATCGATCACCGGCGCTACGATATACGCTTGATGTCCTTGCGCGACGACCTTTCGCACGAACTCATAGACGTGATCGAGCCGGCTCGAACGCACTGCGAACGTTTCGATCGGCGTCCGTCCGGGTGGTAGCTCATCGATGACCGACAGGTCGAGATCGGCATAGACCGATTGCGCGAGCGTTCGCGGAATGGGCGTGGCCGTCATATGGAGCGTGTGCGGCGAAATCCCCTTAGCGCGCAGACGGGCGCGCTGTTCGACGCCAAAACGATGTTGTTCGTCGATGATCGCCAACCCGAGACGATCGAAATCCACGCCTTGCGTGAGCAAGGCGTGCGTTCCCACCGCCACCGAGGCTTCTCCGCTGGCAAGCTTCGTCAGCGCCGCATTACGCGAGCGCGCGCTCTGACTTCCGAAGACCGCTTCGAGCGCGATGCCAAACGGCAGGAGCAGCGGCGCGAGCTTCGCCGCATGCTGCCAGGCGAGGAGCTCGGTCGGCGCCATCAAGGCCGACTGCATTCCGTTCAACGATGCCAGCACCACCGCTGCTGCCGCAACGAGCGTCTTGCCGCTGCCGACGTCACCTTGCAGGAGACGATTCATTGGGACGTCGCGCCCCATATCGTTCCAAATTTCGAGGACGACTCGGCGTTGCGCGCTCGTCAGTGAAAACGGCAGCATTCCCTCGAAACGCGCGAGCAGGTCGGGCGGCACGCGCAACGCCTTCGCGTCGTGGTCGCGCTCTCGCGCGCTTCGCCGCAACTGCGCGGCCGTCGCCAGGACGAGAAACTCCGCAAAGACGAACCGGCGACGCGCCTGTTCCGCCTCTTCCGGCGAACCCGGAGCGTGCACCGTGCGATACGCATCGACGAGCGAGCCGTAACCCCGAGACGTCGCGAGCGACTCCGGAATCGGGTCGACCGGCGCGAGCGCGAGCAACCGCGCCAGATTCTTCTTGACGACCGCCGCGATCTTGCGGGAGGCGAGCTCCTTGCTGGCGCGATAGATGGGAACGAGCTCGCCGCGATAGGATTGATCTTCGCCGAGTTGGCCGTAGTGCGACACGCTGACGATCGGTCCCGAGAGGGTGCGCTCGATTCGGCCGCGCACGAAGAGCCGCATTCCTTCCCGAAAGCGGCCGTAGACGTAGCGATTGCGGCCGATCCATTTCGCGAGGAACGAATCGCCGGCGTCGTCGATCATCCGCAACTCGACGATCTCTAAGCCGCGAACGCGGCGTTCTTTGACCGCGGCCACGCGTCCGACCGCATTCTCTTCACCTCCCGTTTCACCCAATCGTCGCGCCGGCGTCGGAAAACGCAGATCGTCGTAA
The DNA here is from genome assembly GCA_049800655.1 of Candidatus Cybelea sp. Taxonomy (GTDB): domain Bacteria; phylum Vulcanimicrobiota; class Vulcanimicrobiia; order Vulcanimicrobiales; family Vulcanimicrobiaceae; genus Cybelea. The sequence goes on along the minus strand of JBARKF010000039.1, from coordinate 12,524 downwards.
CGAAACGGCAGGTACTCCAGCAGCGCCGAGGCCGTATCGATGCCAAGCTCACGAAAGAGCGGAGCCGTTTTCGGCCCGACACCGCTAAGGTCGGCGATGTCGAGTTGCGGCGGTGCGTCGGCGATCACTTCGACGCCAGGTTCATCCGCTGTAGCGCGGCATATGCCCGTCGCACCTCCGGGGTCTCGACGCCATAACGTTCGCCGAGTTCGCAGACGGCCCCAAGAATCGGATCCAACTCGAGGGCTCGTTGACGCTCGAAGTCTTGCAGCATCGAAGTCTTCACGTCATCGAGCCGCGCGGCATACGCGATCCGCGCATCGACGTCGGCATCGCTCACAACGCGCATCGCTTGCCCGACCCGCAGCGCCTCGATCATCAGGCGACGTACCGCCGAACGAGAATCGGTATCCTCCAGCATTGGTTTGATCGTCATCCCCCGCAAGACGCTGACGGCATTCAAGCCAACGTTGTTGACCAACTTTAGCCAGACCGTCTCGCGGATATTCAAATCCGCCTCCGCCGCCAGACCCGCGCGCTGAAATAGGTGCACGAGTTCGCCGCAGCGCGCGCCGCAGCCGCCGCTCGGATCGCCGAAGATGTAGCGCAACCCGCCGCTTTGATGCACGCGACCCGGCCCGAGAATTCGGCCGGAGACGTGCACGACGCCGCCGATCACTTGTCTATCGGGAAAGAGACGTCCGATCGCTCCGTGCGGGTCGACACTCTCGAGCGCCGGCTCGCGCACGTACCAAAAGGGCAGGCCGTTCTGCATCGTCACGAGGGGCGTCGCGCCGCCGGCACGTGGCGCGAGCATGCCCAGTATACCGGGCCATTGATGCGCCTTGAACGTCAGCAAGAGAAAATCGAACGGCGCGTCGACGCTGCGCAGATCCTCCGTGACTTCGACCGCCGCCGTAAACGCTCCAAGATCGCTCTGAACGTGAAGCCCGTTCTCCTTGATAGCAGCGGCGTGCTCGCCGCGGGCGACGACGACCACCGCTGCGCCGGCTTTCGCCAGCGCGCCGGCGACGAATCCCCCGATCGCGCCGGCGCCGATGACCGCGATACGCGCCGTCAAGAGAGGCTGGAGGCGACGGGCAGATTCGAACTGCCGAATGGGGCTTTTGCAGAGCCCTGCCTTACCACTTGGCTACGTCGCCGAGAAACGCCACACGGGTACCCCTCGCTTCGGCTCATTCCGTTTCGCTGCCTTTGAATACGTTTGGCGCGTGGCTCCGTTGCGGTTCACCCCGTCCCCTAGCGCCGAGGAGTCCCCTTTTCGCTCTTCTGGCCGCCCCCTTCAATCGACGCGTTAGAGCCGCCGTGCCACAGTATATCGCGATCACAAACTCGGTTACTGGCTTGCATCGCGGCATAGCGGCACGATCGCAGACCGACCTTCCATATGTAAATGCCGTAGCAAGAATCGCAACTGCGCAAACAAATATGCTAACCGCAGCATAGATTCACGGCACGAGGCAGGTCGTATTAGGGCCCAAACACGGCGCGCGTTCCATTTGCTTTTACGGAAAGCCAAGCGCCCTCGCTTATCTTCCTTACGTGTACGAGCCGCTTGCAAATACAATCGATAAAACGAGCGAGGATTTATTCGGCATCAGAAGAACCCAAAGAGACACTCGCTTCACTTCACGTAGCGAGTTTTCTCTATACTACGGACCTATAAGGAGCATTCTCTTGGCCTTGAAACCATTGGCTAGTTACGCGCTGGGCGCCGTTGCGGCTAGCGCGTTGCTCGCCGGCTGCAACGCCGGTAACTCACCGTCTTTCGGTAGCGCAGTTCCCGCGACGCCGACGCAGGCTTCCCACGAGCCGCGATTCGACGCAAAAACGTTCGCGATGACCAACCGCGCGCACACCGTGCCGGAGCGTCATCTCAATCACGGCAAATCGTGGATGCTGCCCGATGCCGGTAAAAAGTGGCTTCTCTACGTTTCCGACGGATCGGCCGGGTTGGTCGACGTTTATGACTATCGCACAAAGGCCGGCAAGCTGTTCGGTCAGATCACGGGCTTTTCGGCACCGTACGGTCAGTGCATCGACGGAAAAGGCAACGTCTACATCACGGATCTCGGTAGCGCAATGGTATACGAATTCGCGCATGGTGGAACGACGCCGATCGCGACCGCGACGGACAGTTACGGCTTCCCGATCGGCTGCTCGGTCGATCCGACAACCGGTAACATCGCCGTCTCGGACTTCAATGGCCCAAGTTACGGACCCGGCGGCATCGATATTTTCTCGGGCGGCTTGAGCGGGACGCAGACCAACTACGCAACCTCGAACCTCACACTCGCCTGGCCTGGGGCCTACGATCCCAAGGGCAATCTGTTCGTCGAAGGCACAAACGCCTCGTTCGGAAGCACCTTCGACGAGTTACCCGCCGGTAAGAGCAACTTTAATCTGCTGAGCGGGCTTCCCATCGGCTTCCCCGCGGGAGTTCAGTGGGACGGTTCTTACATCGCGGTGACCGATCAGGGATATCAGGGCGGTTTCACTTCGGCGATAATTCGCGTCACCGTTTCAGGTTCATCCGTAACCGCCGTTCGCGCGACGCGCCTTACGGACAGCTGTGACGGAAGCGCGGACTACATGGACGTGTCGCAGCCGTTCATCGGCGGAACAACGCGCAAAGAGAATGCTGTGATCGCCGGCAACCTCGACTGTCCGAGCCGCTTGAACGTGTGGAACTACAGTGAGGGCGGCAATCCCAAACGCTCATTCTCTCCGGATATCGTTCCGGGTACGGCAATCGGCGAGGCGCTTAGCCCGCCTTCGGGCTCCAAGTAAACTTACCTCACCGGGCCTGCTTCGGCGGGCCCGGTTCAAATGCTAAGCGGATAGTGGGAATCGAACCCGTGCGCTTTCGTTCGGCTCGTTGCGAATCATTCGTTTGAGCATGATTCGTGCGTGACGATGCTTCGGTTCGTTGCGATTCGTTCGTCTCAGAGGCATTTGTTTCGATTCGTCCGTGACTGATTCGTGACTACTCAAAATTGGGCGTGAGGGCACCTTTGTGGCTGTAGTCCGATAACTGGATCATCGGGCACGTGAAAAACGGGTCCTAGCGTCCGAGATGCGTCTCGGAAGACGGGAGCGAGCCTTTGAATCATTTTTCGACTTGCACCGCACCGAGCGGCTCGGAGAAGGAGCCTGTAAGGGTCGCGATCGGGGAGCCGCCGGCCGGATACTTGTAGATTTCGGCGTCGAGGTTGCCGGCATCCGGGCAGATGACGTAGCCCTTCGCGATCCAGCTCTGGCCGCCGCAGACGAGGGAGACGGTCCGCTTGAGCGTGCAGGTCGTGCCGCTGCACGCATACCCATAGATGGCGCGAGCTTGCTGATCGTTAATGGTTACGTACTTGCCGTCATACTGTACCGGGCCACCCGACGCCGAGTTGCTCAACGAGAGCGTTTTCCACCTGCTCCCGCCCTCCTTGAGCTCCACGAAGCCGAAGGCGTTGTTGCTGTTGAGGCCGTCGACGTAGAGGTTGCCGCCCTTGTCGAAGCCGGCAAAGGATGCTTCGATCAACGGCGTCTGCGACACGGTGCCCTTTCCGGAAGGCTTCTTATAGATGACCACGGCGCCATTGTTGATGATCGTTGCAACAAGGTTGCCGGTCGACGGGTCCATGGCGCATCCCACTGGAATGTCGCCGCTTGGGACGGACAAGCTCTTAATCGGGCTGGTGCCGCCGACCTTGAACTCGTCAATTTGGTCGGTACCCGAAGCCGTTACCCAGAACGTTTTCTTTCCGCTGCCGAAAAGCGCGTTGGTGCATTCGCCTTGAGCTTCCGTGACGCCGCTGATCGATCCGATTGACGCATCGCTCTTCGGATAATCGAACTCGACGGTCGCTCCGTTGCCGAAGTCGGAAATGTACTGGTAGGCGCCGGTTCCTATGTGCGTGATGCCCGGCATGCCGGATGACACGCCGGAGGGTGCGAGAGAGGATCCACCGTTACTGCTGCACGCTGCGAGCATAGCGGCGCCCATCGTAATGGTCAAAGCATACTTAGCAAAACTGCAGAGTTTCATTAATAACCGCTCCTTACTTTATTTTTCGACTTGGATCGCAGCGAGCGGCGAGGAGAAGCAACCGCAAGACTCGAGATTTTCGTTAGCATTTGCGTCTCGGCGTTCCAGCGCCGCTCCGTTGCCGTTTAGATAGTCGTCCTCATTCAGCGAGGCCTAAGCGGGTAGTGGGAATCGAACCCACGCATCAACCTTGGGAAGGTCGCAGGCTGCCATTACATCATACCCGCACCTAAGCGAGCCATCGGTTTCGCGCGTCCCCCTTGCGCATCCTACAACACGCTGCGCAAACGCTAAAGTTCTGGCGCCCCAAGAATGGGCACCTAGGTGATGGCGTTGATCGAGCGGGCGAGCACAATTGCGATGGTCATCAACGAAATGATTGCCTCAAAGGTCATCAGGACTTTTGACCAACGGCTGAGGGGCATCGTATCGGTTGGACTGAAAGCCGTCGAGTTCGTAAACGAGAGGTAGAGATAGTCCAAGAACTGTGGCTTCCAGAGCGGATCGATGCACGAGTATGCGGTCTGTCCCCCGCCCGAGATCGCCATCTGCATCTGCGGAAAGAGAAAGTCGGCATTTTTACACTCGGTTGCAGCGGTGGCGTGCGCCCGCGCTTCGGGGCCGTCGCCATCGAGCTCCCAGTACCAGAGCGAAAAGACCAAGATATTCGTGGCCCAGATCTGCGCGCCGGAGCGCAACAGCAGTCCGGCGGAGTGTGTCGCGCCCTTTTCCGGATGAAAGAGGCTTGCAACCAGCAGCAACACCGACGCGAGATTGAAAAAGGTCACGATCGCTATCAGCAAGATGCTCCAAAAACGGCTTTGCCGCGTTTCGCGGTGACGGTGGGGCGTCAAAATCGAAAGCGGAATCAATAGCCCCAGGACGAGCAGCGGAGCGATCCACACGGGCCCGATGATCAACTTCGGCGGGAGCGTGATGTAGAGTGCTATCGCCGCCAAAACCGCCAGCGACGCATGCCATCGCGGCTCGTGGCGCGGCAAGGCGGTGGAGGTTTCCATCACGCCCACCGTTCGCTGGGTTGTTCGTGCAACCCGCTGCCACGCAGGAGCCTTATAGGGCGCATGCCTTCCGACTTTCGAGACGAGAAAACTTTTCCACGCCGTGGGCGCGAGGCCATCGGCGACGCACTCTGGCTGCTGCGGGCGGCCGACAAAGGTCGCGCCTCCGCGGCTGGAACGATCCACGATTACATCTATCCGTGCCCGATGGACATGGGGATGTTAGAGCGATGGAAGATCTCACGGGCCGAGTTCGATCGAGCCTTGCAAGAGCATCCCACCGACGAGTCGCTCTACGCATGGTTCACCGCGCGTGCGAATCCGGAGGACGTGCGTGCCGCCAACCAGTGGTTGGTCGCCGAGCGTAGCGCAAATCTCGATCGGCAAGATGCCGAGGAAGTGACCGTAGTGGTACGCCCCTGATGGGTGCGACCATCGAGTTCGTTCGACCCGACGGGAAGACCGCGCCTGGATATTTCGCCGCGGCTGCGAGCGGGGTGCACGCGCCCGGCGTCGTCCTTATCGAGGAATGGTGGGGCGTCGACGATCGCATCAAGGCAACCGCGGATCGGCTAGCTTCGCACGGCTATAACGTGCTGGTGCCCGACCTCTTCCGCGGACGTACCGCGGCGACCGGCGACGAAGCGAATCACCTGATGGAAGGCCTCGATTTTGCCGACGCCGCCGGCCAAGACTTGCCCGGCGCCGCGCGCTACCTTCGCGAGCACGGTGCAAAGAAGGTCGGCGTCGTGGGCTTCTGCATGGGTGGGGCGTTAGCGATGTTGAGCGTCATGCACGGGCGCGAGTTCGATGCCGCCAGCCTTTGGTATGGTTACCCGCCGGCCGACGCGGGCGATCCGGCCACGATCGCCGTTCCGATTCAAGGCCACTGGGCAACCGAAGACAGCCACTTCAATCTCGAAGGCGTCGACGCAATCGAACGTAAGCTCGATGCCGCCGGCGTCACGCACGAGTTCTATCGCTACGACGCCAAACACGGCTTCTACAATACCGGCGAGCTCGGCCACGGCGGTCTGGGCCACCATCATCCCGAGCATGCGGAAACCGCCTGGAACCGCACGATCGATTTCCTCGATCGCACGTTGCGCGCGTAGCGATCCGGCTTACTCAAATTAAACGAGAGGTCTCGCCAAGGCGGCGAGACCTCTGCATTTCCATGGTGCCAAGGGCCAGAATCGAACTGGCGACACCGCACTTTTCAGGCGCGTGCTCTACCGACTGAGCTACCTTGGCCCGACGGTCGTCGAGCGCACCGCTTCCTTGCGATGCGCTCGACCAAGATGGCGACGCTGATGGGGCTCGAACCCACGACCTTCGCCGTGACAGGGCGACGCTCTAACCAACTGAGCTACAGCGCCAAAGGCCGGTACCGCCGACTCGATGGTGGGCACGGCTGGGCTCGAACCAGCGACCCCCCGCGTGTGAAGCGGGTGCTCTCCCGCTGAGCTACGCGCCCGAACCGGTTCCGGCTCCTTGGACAAAACGGTATGTTACCCTACCCTTCGCTGCCTGTCTAGCACGGAGTGGCGCCCGCGCCGGTTGAAAAACGCATCGTGACGCTCCTCGCCGCCGTTTTCGCCGCCGTCGCGGCCACATCGGCCCACCTGCCTGTATCCACCAACAACGCGCAAGCGCAAGCGGCGATCGATCGTGGCGTCTTCCTTTATTATGCGTACGACGGAACGGATGCGACAAAAGACTTCACGCAGGCCGCGGCGCTCGATCCGCAGCTCGCGATGGCGTACTGGGGGGTCGCGCTCGCGAAGGGACCCGACCTCAACACGCCGATCACGCAAGAGCGCTTTGACGAAGCCGCCCGTGCCGCACGCAAGGCCGTCGCGCTTGACGCGGGCGCCACCGAACGCGAGCGGCGTCTCATCAGCATCATGGCCTTGCGATATCAGGGCAAGTTTGCCGACTGGGCGAGCGACAGCGCCGCGTATCGCCAGGCGATGTTGGCCTTTGCCGAATCGTCGCAGGACGAAAACGCGAAGCTTTTGGCGGCCGAAGCACTGCTCGAAGGAGGTGGGCTAGCGTGGCAGAACGGCGCCCTCGCGAGCGAGGATTCGCGCAATGCGTTTGCGCTCGTCACGGCCGTTCTGCGCGACGACCCCACCAGCGTGATGGCCAATCATCTCTGCATTCACGTCTACGATCTCGCGCCCGAGCGCAGCGCGGCTCTGCCGTGCGCGCAACGCCTCGATGCCGCGGTCTTTCCGCCGGAAGCCGAACATCTCGCCCACATGCCGGCGCATTACTGGATCGAAACTGGCGAGTACGCCAAAGCACTCAGCTCGAGCGAGCGGGCCTACACGCTCATGACGCAGCTCGGGGGCGGCCTGGAGTCCGCGCATGCCCAGCAATACGCCAAGCACGATGTCGCGGTTGGTTACTCGGCGGCGATGATGCTTGGGAACTATGAAACCGCGCAGACGTGGAGCCACCGGATGGCAAGCGTATTTGGGACCGGCTTCGACGCGCTTACCGCGTTCCGGTTTGGGCGCTATGCTGATGCGTACGCGACCGACGGAAACGAGTTCGGCGGCCCGAGCGTACGTGGCCTCGCCGCGCTCCATCTCGGACGCGTCAGCGACGCGCACGCGTTAGCCGCGCATATCCCGGCAGCTGCCTTTGCGCAAGGTTATATCCCGCAGCTCTTTCAAGCTCGCCTCGCCGAAGCCGATGGAAAATACGACGAAGCCGAGCAATGGATCGAAAAAAGCCTCCAGAATCAGCGCAGCAACTTGGAGGGCGAGCTGATTCCGCTGCTGCCGGCCGGCGAAGCGCTGGGTGACCTGCGCCTACGGCGCGGCGACAATGCCGGCGCGATCACCGCGTTTACACAAACGCTCGACGCCTACCCGAACGATCCGCGTGCGTTGCTTGGCCTAGCGCAAGCGCTCACGGCCGACGGTGCAAACGCGCAATCCCAAGTGGCCCGCTCGCGCTTCGAAAAAGCGTGGAAGGGCGCCGACACCGTCGCATCCGACGCCCTTCTCTAGTTCGTTATGCGGCTTCACCGTTCCGCAAGCTGCGCGCCAGCGTAGCCAGCGCGTCGCTTATTGCCTGCGCACCGTCGGCGATGCGCCGGCGCATCCTCGTACTTCGTCCGCTCGCAGCGAGCCGCGCAAGCCGGCTGCGGCGAGTCTTTTCCAAGGCGTCGTCACGGCGAATCCGAATTTCGGATTGAATCCAAGGTTGCATGATTCGCCTCGCAAGAGAATGTGAAGAAATTAGGGAATTTAAAAGGCCTCCGGTCGATCTCGGAGGCCTTCGTCTCTTCAGCTGAGCTATGCGCACAAGGCGCTTAATGTCAGCATCGCAAGAACGAAGGTCCAAAATAAATCGACCCCACGCCCGGATTAGGCGTGACGGAGCAGAGTTGACGCGCTTTATTCATTCTGTCTCCTTTATGTCGGCAAAGAGTGAGTACGCGCCAATTTAGCACGGCGCGCAACGCTCTGTCAAACCTGCGAAAGCAGGGCCACGACGCTCGGCTGCGAATCTTGGCCCCTTCGCGCCATCCATGGCGCCGCGGGCGGTTAGCTCAGTGGGAGAGCGCTTCCTTGACACGGAAGAGGTCGTAAGTTCAATCCTTACACCGCCCACCATATCCTATATAATCTTTTGAGCGCCGGCGTTTTCGCCGTGGAGCAACGGATGGAGCCAGGCGACCTCGGTAGACTCCGCGGAAAGCGCGCGGCCGCCGCTACTCAGCTGGAAACACTGCGCGCTTATCGGATCGTTCACCCACGTTGTGGGAAAGTACCGATCGCGCAGTAACAAAGCTAAGGCTAGAAGGGCTTCCGGCCCGAATCGGTTAGCTATGCTAAAGTTTCGCGGTTCGCCAATCAGGTGCGCGCCGTACGAAAACGGCTCGCCATCCAAGTTGCCCGCAAACCGCACATTCGCGAAGGCCAGCACGTCCTCACCATCAATTCGGAATTGCGTTTCCGTGCACTGCGCTTGGTAGGACCGCGGATAAAACGCGGTCAGCTCTGACATCGTTTTCTATATCCTTGTAGAGTGGCTCGTCTCGCAAGGACGCGGACAAATCTAGAAGGGCTGTTGCCAGAAAGCTATCCTGACGCTTAACCGGCGCGATCTCCGTGAGGTTGTGACCAAAAAGCCGTGTGACGGAGTCCTCCTCTGAATCTTCCAATGAGCCGAGGCCGCTGCGCGCGACATATTGGGCGAGAACCCATGTCGCAACTTGCGGTACATATCGGCGCGCGACTCACCGCCAGCGAACGCTTCGTACTCGGTCGCATTTATCTCAAGCCGATGGGCGAGTCTCTCGCTCCTGCCTCGAAGCCCGCGCAGCCGCAGCCGCGCGGGGTGCACCTCGCGGCGGCGATAGAGTCCGACTCACCTTGACGAGGAACAGCCGGAAATGGGCCGGATACCCTGACCGAATCACCGAATCCACCCCGGCGTGCTCAGTCGCGACGTTGTGGACCTCGCCTCGCGATCGCTGGCGGCTGCGCTGAATGAGCGGCGCAGCGCGTTTCCCGGAAAGATCCAGGCGATCAGGCTGAGCTGGCGGCCAAAGGTATCGTTGGCGGCCCGACCGTTCGCCTCGTGACCGACGCAGCGCAGGCCGAGTGCGTATTGCGTATTGACATTGCGACGACCGAGCTTCAACGAGCGGCAGATTCCAAGGGCGTCCGCTATTACCCCGGGCTCGCCAAAGACCTGGACGAGGCGCTCGCCGAGATTGCGCAAAATCTCTCTCAGTGGTAAGCATACGTTCATGATCAAGCTTAAGCAGCAGAATCTCGGTGGTGGTGCGGTACCGGGGAACACAGAAAAGTGTACCTCAGATTGGCTCGTGTTTGCTGGCATCGTTGCAGGCATTGCGCTTTCAGCGGGAGCATCGTGGACGATTGCTGGCGCGGGAGCCTTAGCACTTTTAACGGTCGCGCTGGTTGCCGCTGTTCAGACTCTTCAAGTTGATAGGTGCATAAATAAATGAGTGCAAGTCTACTGATATACGGTCCCTTGGTGATAGCTGCAGCAGTTATTGCGTTTGTCATCATTGCGCGCCTGCGCGGCAAAACCCTATCACCGCAGTATGTACCCGTTGTGCTTGCGGTAGCATGGGTGTTGTGTGCAGCTGCGGTTGTGCTGAATGTTTGGCTTGTCGTAACAGGTGCGCCTGCGTCACGGCTTTTTTTGCCAATCGCGTTGGTTTTTCTATTGGCGCAGATAACGCTGAGTCGCATCATCAAATCATCGCGAACGAAAGGCGTGATGTCCTTCGCTACGTTGGGCATCGCTTTCGTGCTGTTGGGTTACTCTTTCGTAACGATGCACCACTGAAAAAGCCAAGCCCCCGGAAGCCATTCTTGACCTCTAGAGGGCCTTTGCGGGCCATCCTGATGGGGTGTGACTACGCCGGGATCGTCGCGGGGGCCTTGGCGCGCCAGGAATGCCCGTGGACGCCACCGTGTAGCAACGCGACCTTCCGCTAGTCGGGCCAGCGCCGCCGTGGAGCAACCGTGGACCAACGCGACCGAAAACAATGCATGATATGGACGATACGGAGGCGATTTTACGAGGAAAAGCACCATCGAAAAGCCTCGTCACAATAAGGAAGACGCGGGGTTTTTTGTTTCTCGCGGAAGAGGTCTCTTCCGATGAAGCTGCTTTTTGGCCACTGCGCGTTGGGCGCGCTCGCGACAACTCTCATCCTAAGCGGTTGCGGCTGGTCCCAAGCAGGAATCCAATCGCCGGCAGGGGGTCGCGTTAGCAACGACGCGACCGCGTTGTACGGCTCGGGCAAGATCAAGTATGTGGTCGTCCTGATTCAAGAGAATCGGACCGTCGACAATCTATTTAACGGCCTTCCCGGCGCCGATACCGTAAAGTTTGGGCAAGGCTCGAAAGGACAGCAAGTTCGGCTGCAGCCGGAGCCGTTGGCGGCACATTTCGATATTCGGCACAACCACGCAGCGTTCTTAACCGAGTGGAACAACGGAGGCATGAACGGCTTCGATGAGCTCCAGCGCCATTGCACCGTGGCACCACAATGCCCGCCGCTGAACCTTCTCGTTTACGGGTACGTTCCGCACGACGAGATTCGACCATACTTCGACATGGCCAAACAATACACGTTTGCCGACAAAATGTTTGAGTCGAGCCAAGGCCCCAGTTTCCCGGCACACCAGTATCTCGTCAGTGGAACGTCGACCAACTATAACGGCTCGCGGCTAAAAGCGTCGGAAAATACCACGAAGCATGGCGGAGGTTGTGACTCGCGAAGAGGAACGACGGTGCCGCTGATCGACGCGCAAGGCCAGCAGACTACAAGAGTCTTTCCCTGCTTCAACCGCACTTCGATCTTTACGCTGCTCGACGACTATAGCGTCAGTTGGAGATATTATCAGGAGCGGACGCGAGCGGGCGTCTGGAATGCCGTCGACGCGCTGCAACCCATCTGGCAAAACCACAGCGAGTATTCGCAAAACGTCGTAACGCCGTCGAAGCAAGTGCTAACCGACATCGCTGACGGAAAGCTGGCGCAAGTCGTTATGGTCACGCCGAGCCAGCACGCGTCGGATCATGTCGGCCAGACGGACGGAACCGGTCCGGATTGGATCGCCTCCATTGTTAACGCGATCGGCGAAAGCTCGTACTGGAGTTCTACGGCGATCTTCATCACTTGGGACGATTGGGGCGGCTGGTACGATCACGTCCCCCCGACGATCTACAACTCGTACGAGCTCGGCATGCGGGTTCCGCTGATCGTGGTCTCGCCGTATGCGAAGGCGCATTACGTCTCGCACGTGCCATATGAGTTCGGCAGCATCTTAAAGTTCGCCGAAAACGTCTTCGGGCTTCCGTCGCTCGGAACGACCGACGTTCGCGCCAACGATCTGTCCGATTGCTTCAATTTCAGCAGAGCGCCCCGGCGCTTTCATCACATCCGCACGCAGCATTCAGCACAGTATTTCCTCCGCCAGCCGATCTCGAACGAGCCCCCTGACAATGACTGAAATTTGCGCTCCGTCCCAGCGCTGACGGCGAACGACTCCCCCAAGTGCTCGCCGAAATCGGCCGGTGGGTTACAGCGCTCTGATGGTGCTGGGTAAGGACGGCCACCGCGCGCGACAGGCGCCGGGAACACCCGGCCGCTGTCGAAACCGCCATCTACAAACCACGGACTAGCGAAGGGAGCAAGCCATGGCGATACTGGCTTTCGGTCGCGGCGCGTTAGGACTCGGGCTCGCCGTCTTTTTACTTTCGGGATGCGGCGGGTCACAGACTGGCCTAAACGCCGGAAACAAGACCACAATGCTTTCTGCTCAACCTCCGCAGGCCGGAGCAACAAAGGCTTTCACCAGTCAAGACCTCCTATACGTTGGCGGCATCTGCGGCGGGGTTTGCATCTTTGCCTATCCTTCTGGAAAATATGTTGCAAG
>JBARKF010000038.1:0-28153 GCA_049800655.1 Candidatus Cybelea sp. | reverse complement strand
TACGCGCGCCTGCTATTCACTCAACCAACAAGGAGGCAGTTCGTGCGTCGCGTTTCCTTTGATAACCGCTCGCTTGCCATCGCCTTACTCGCGGGTCTGCTCGCTGCATGCAAAGGGGGCCCGGCGGAAGGCCCCCTTCCACTGGCCGGTTCATCGCGCGATCTGATTGAGAGCGGACAACAAAAAAATCCTATTGATAAGATCGACCACGTCGTCATCATCGTTCAAGAGAACCGAAGCTTCAACAATCTCTTCTATGGCTTTCCCGGTGCGAAGACGGTCAAATACGGTTTAGACTCCAAGAATCAGAAGATCGACCTAAAGCCGCTCGGCCTATCGTCGAGTTGGGACCTCGAACATAATCACGAGGGCTTCGAGCTAGCCTGTAACGGTACCGGCAGCATTCCGGGTACCGACTGCCGCATGAACGGCTTCGATAAAGAGTCGAAGACCTGTGGTCCCGGCGGTACTACCGGCCCATGTCCGATCAAGTACCCGCAGTACAGCTACGCGCAACATAGTGACACCGCACCCTACTTCTCGATGGCCAAGCAATACGTGCTCGCCGACGAAATGTTTGCCTCCAACTTTGATACGAGCAGCTACGTCTCGCACCAGTACATCATCGCCGGCCAGGCCGGCGCGACGGTCGACTATCCACTTGGCGGGAACTGGGGATGTCCGGGAGGCGTCACCGACAAGCTCTGGACGCTTTGGACCAGCGGCTCGCGCGAGCGCACCTTCAAGCCGCAAAAAGACCAAGTCCGCGTCTGCTTCAACTACAAGACGCTCGCCGACGAGCTCGACGCAAAAGGGCTCACATGGGCGTTTTACGCCAATCCGCTCGGCGTTGGTGGCGGCGGTAAAGCTTGTGGGTCGAAAGCCGGCCCCGCGTACGTCGAACGCGGCATCTGGAGCTCCTACCAGGCGGTGCAGCAGATTTGCTATGGACCCGACTGGAATAACGATATCGTCACGCCGCCCAACCAGTTTTTGACCGACGTTGGAAATGGCAGCCTCCGGCACGTCACGTGGATTACGCCAACTTGCGCCAGCTCGGACCATCCGGGATGCAAACCCGATACCGGGCCATCCTGGGTGGCCTCGGTCGTCAATGCGATCGGCGAATCTCCGTTCTGGAAGTCGACCGCAATATTTCTCTTCTGGGACGATTACGGTGGGTTTTACGACCCCGAGCCGCCCGCGCTCGTTGACTACGACGGCTTAGGCATGCGCGTGCCGCTGGTGATCGTTTCGCCGTACGCGAAGAAGGGCTGGGTCTCTCACGTGCATTACGAGCACGGCAGCATCCTGAAGTTTATCGAAGACCGCTTCGGCCTTGCGCGGTTAGCGCAAAGCGACGCCCGGGCAAAATCGCCGGAGGCGGATTGCTTCGATTTCTCGCAACCGCCCCGCACGTTCGTACCGATAAAGTCGCCGTACGATGGTAACTATTTCTTACACCAACCACTGGACTTTCGGCCGCCGGATGCGAACTGACCCCCGGCGTACAAAAAGGCCGCCCTCGCGAAGGAGGACGGCCTTTCTCAACCTAGCACTGGTTGCCGGAAATAGTGTTTCCGCTGCCGGCGTTCGTATAGCAAGTCGCGTTCTTGCTAAGATCGTTGTCCTCAACGACGAAATGCGAGCTGTCGTCGCCGAGCGCGACACCAACGCCGAATCCGTGAACGGTGTTGTTTTCGATTTTGCCGTTCACGTCCGCCGCTGCCGCGTTGCCGGCCGTGATCCCAGCAGCATTGCGGTGGCCCTGGGTAACCGAGTTGTTCAGGATCTTGACGTCCGACGTCCCGCCCTTCAGGTTGATGCCCGCGCCACCGTGGCCGGCCGCGTTGTTCTGAGCGACGGAACATTGGCTAATGGAGAGATTCGAAATATTCCGTGCGGTGATTCCGTTGCCGCTGTTGCGCAGAACCGAACATCGACTTACCACGATTGCAGCGCCGCTCGACTGTTCGAGGACGATGCCGTCATTCGCGTGCGTGGGGAACGCCAGCGTGGTGTCGATCTCGCAGTACTCAAGCTGCAGGCCGGCAGAGTTACGCACGAGGATTCCGGCGCTGACCTTGTTCTCTTGGGTCTGGACTTGCATCACCTTGCCGCCGGTGCTCGAAAGGATTGCGAGGCCGCTGGTCGGTCCGGTGTAACGAGGGGCCAGCGCCGAGCATTTTTGCACGAGTAGACTCGTTATTTGGAAGCTCTTGCAACTCTGTACCGAAATCCCGGTCCGTGAGGCGCTCACGCTGCAGTTCGTCGCCTTCACATTTGCTGACCCGTCGAACAGGATACCCGTGTTCTTGGCACTCGGACCAAGATTCTTAATAACGCTCACGCCGGTGATGCTGACGCCGTCGGCACCAAACACGCCGATGCCATTGCGAGAGTGCCCCGAGCTATTGGCCTGGTCTATCAGGTTCACCGCCAATCGCTCCACTCCAATCGTCGTGGCACCTTCGATGAGGAGTAGATATTCGTCGGGTTGGCTGCCAACCGTCAGCACGGCGCCGGACTTGGCTTTCAGCACCGTGGCCACGAGGCCGCGGCCGACGAGGTTGATGTTGTTATACGGGATGGTGATCGTCTTGTCGATGATGTACGGCTGCGTGGCCGTGAGAACAACGTCGCCTCCGGTGGAGGCGAGTGAGTCGATGGCATTTTGAATCGCTTCGCCGGTGGGGGTGGAGACATCGACGGTCTGCGATGCGATTCTAAACGGCGAAATGCGCGATGCGGCGCCCGCATTTCCGGGAAGCAGTGTCGAGGTATGGCTACTGCACCCGGCGGCTAGACCCGCAATCGACGCGGCGCCCGCGCCGATGAGCAATTCTCGGCGCGAGAGAGCTCGATTTACCATTTAGGATCTCCTCCAAAGCTATGTGTTAAAAACAAAACAAAACCCGAAACGTGGAATCGGAGCGACTACTCGAGGGAACCGCGAGGCGGAGCGATCGGGAACCTTCCGCCTACGGCTAAGCTGTTCGCTAAGTAACCGAGTTCATCTTTCGTTTTAGAACATCTAACCTCATAACAAATTCAACGCTCGTTGCATTGCACAAACACACAAGCCGTTCTTCATAATTCTTAAACTGCACCAGGCTTTGCGATACCGACGTCATAGGGTCGAGTCATCAACCCGTTGCGTAGAGGAGAATAGTCTCGATGGCTGGGCCAGTCGCGGTAGCATTGTTTTGCGGCATCGGTTCACTCGGTAACCGCCTTCCGCGCATTCTCAACGTTAACAACCATGAACTCGGACTGGCGAGGTTATGCGCCGATACGCGCGCTCCGCGTCAAGCTTAGACGGCATGCAAAGACGCTTCGAAACGCGTTACGGGCGAACTCTATGGTCGGCGATTGCAGCCCTTATCGCGCTTTCCGGCTGCCGGGGAGCCGGCGAGGGAGCCACCTTTGCACCGCCAAGCGCCGATCGGGTGCGACATGCGTTTCTCCAGCCGGCATATCACCCAAGCGGCAAAATAAAACACGTCGTCATCATCATTCAGGAAAACCGAAGCTTCAACAACTTGTTCTACGGATTCCCGGGAGCAAAAACGGTTTCGTACGCCTACAACGAGCAGGGGAAGAAAATCCCGCTGAAGCCCGTTACGCTAGCGACGACGTGGGATCTCCAACACAACGCCAGGGGCTTTGTGCTGTCGTGCCATGGGACCGGTTCTATCCCCGGCACCAACTGCAAGATGGACGGCTTTGACGAGCAGTGGTGGACTTGCGGCCGTAGCGGTCCAAAGTGCCCGAACAAGAACCCGCCCTACAGTTACGTGCCGCACAGCGAAACGAAACCCTACTTCGACATGGCGCACCAGTATGTCTTGGCCGACGAAATGTTTTCCTCCGATTTCGACGTCAGCAGTTTCATATCGCATCAGTACATTATTTCCGGCCAAAACCCCGATTCGACCGTCAACTATCCCGACGGCCTATGGGGTTGCCCCGGCGGGAAGCCCGACCAAATCGACGTCATGGGAGCGCAACGAAAGATTCCGAAGGGCCAGGTGCGCCCGTGTTGGGATCCCAAAACGCTCGCTGACGAGCTTGATGACGCGGGGATCTCGTGGGCATATTACGCGGCGCCGATTAAGGACATCGGCAAAGCGTGCGGCACAAGCCCCGGTCTCACCGGCCTTGGCTCCAAGGGCGGCGGGAGCGCTATCTGGAGCGCCTATCAGGCGATCAAGCACGTTTGCTACGGTCCGGACTGGGCGAACAACGTCATCTCGCCGCCGACCCAGTTTCTGCAGGATCTAAAAAGCAACTCGCTTCGGACGGTAAGCTGGGTTACTCCGACGTACGCAAACTCCGATCACGGCGGCTCCGGGTCGAAAACCGGTCCATCGTGGGTCGCATCGCTGATCAACGCAATCGGCGAGTCCCAATATTGGGGTTCATCGGCGATCTTCATCTTTTGGGATGATTCCGGTGGCTGGTACGATCCCGTCCCTCCGGCGTACGTCGACAACGACGGCCTGGGCTTTCGGCTCCCGCTGCTGATCATTTCGCCGTATACAAAACAGGGTCTGGTCTCGCACACCCACTACGAGCACGGAAGCATCCTGAAATTCGTCGAAGATCAGTTCGGCCTAGCGCGGTTGGCTGCCAGCGATTCGCGTGCGAAGTCTCCGGAACTCGATTGCTTCGATTTCTCGCAGCCGCCGCGCGCCTTCAAGCCGATCGGAGCGCCGTATCCGCAGGCTTACTTCGAGCATCAAGCTATCGACTTCCGATCTCCTGACACTGAATAACGTCTCCGCAGCATAGGAGGAATCAGCCTTAGCATGTCTCGTGGGATGCGCATTCCGATGTTGGTCATTTCGACGTGCGCAATCCCGACCCGATTGGATGGTTACAACCAGATACTCTAGATCATCTACCCCCAGAGATAATCTCACCAATTACCACAGCCATCTGAAATGGAAGAGGAAACGCCGATGGAAACGCTTAGTCCCGTCGCGGGGCGCACTGCCCTGCCGTTCGTGACGACGGCCACCCCACACTCGAACGGCAAGCTGCAAATTGCAATCGTTGGTACCGGTTATGTCGGCTTGGTCACCGGAACTTGCTTAGCCGAACTCGGAAACTTCGTCTGCTGTCTCGATAACGACCCCGCCAAGATCGCCACTCTGCGGCGCGGCGAGCTTCCGTTCTTTGAGCCCCAGCTGCTCGAGCTCGTCGTGAACAACTATCAAGCGGGCCGCCTGAGTTTCTCGGAGGACGTCGACTCCGGCATTCGCAGTTCCAGTATCGTGTTCATCGCCGTGGGCACGCCGATGAGCCACGATGATTCCCCCGACCTGTCGGCCGTTTTCGAGGTTGCCGCCGCTATCGGGCGCCAGTTGAACGGGCGGAAGATGGTGGTCGTAAAATCGACGGTGCCGGTCGATACCGGTCGTATGATTTCCGCAATCATCGCCGAAAATGCCGCCGAGCCCCACGACTTCGAAGTCGCGAGCAATCCCGAATTCCTTCGTGAAGGTTCCGCCGTGCACGATTTCATGTACCCCGACCGGGTCATTATCGGCTCGGACAGCCCGCACGCGCTGGCACTGCTGAGCGACCTGTACGCACCCCTGCGGGCGCCGATCCTCACGACGGACGTCCGTACGAGCGAGATGATCAAATACGCCGCCAACGCGTTCCTCGCGACGAAAATTTCCTTCATTAACGAGATCGCGAACATCTGCGACGTTGCGGCGGTAGACATCAAAGCCGTCGCCTGCGGCATCGGCTACGATCACCGCATCGGTACGCAGTTCATGAGCCCTGGAGTCGGATACGGCGGTTCCTGCTTCCCCAAGGACGTGCGAGCGCTTGAACGAGCCGCCAACGCGCGCGGTTACGATGCTGCGCTGCTGCGCTCGGTCGATGCGGTCAATCGCGGACAGATCCCCCGCACCCTTGCCCGAATTGAGAACGCACTGGGCGGTCCGGTCAACGGCAAGAGCGTTTGCGTGCTGGGACTGGCCTTCAAGCCGAACACTTCGGACGTTCGAGAAGCGCCCGCGCTTCGTCTGATCGACCTGCTCCTTGCGGCCGGGGCGACCGTCACCGCTCACGATCCGGTCGCGATTGAGGATGCTCGGGAAAGAACCGGCGATCGTGTGCTCTATTTCGGCGACAAGTACGAGGCCATCAACGACTGCGACGTTTTGGTGCTAACCACGGAGTGGAAAGAATATCGATCGCTTAACTTCGGCGCCGTCCGAAAGCTGATGCGCGGCGACCTCATTTTCGACGGCCGCGACATCTTCGATGCCGATAGCGTGGTGGCGGAAGGTCTCCGCTACATCGGCGTGGGGCGCTCGAAAGAGCCCGACGGCCGCCCGCGCGCGGCGTATCTCGACGTAGCGCGGGCGCTCGCGAGCTAACGCAAACGTTGCCTCCATTTCGCCGACGAAATTAGCCTCGTGATCTCGGTACCGGAGAGCGAACTCTTCGCCGTTCTCACCGTCGCATTCATCGTCACGCAGTGCTTGTACACATTCACCTTCTTGATCGACTTCTACTTAATGTCGCTGCCGGTGGATTGGGTCGACATGAGCGAGCCGATTACGGAACCGGAGAGCGAGTGGCCGTATATCGTCCTCTTTTACCCGGTCCTGCACGAGTTGGAAGCGACGATGCGAACGACGTTTCTCTCCCTGACAAAGCTCGATTACCCAACGGAGCGCTATCGCGTCGTCGCCATCCCCAATACCCATGACGCGGAGACGATCGCGAGCCTGCGGCGCCTGGCCGAGGATTTTCCGTTCCTGGAAATCTTGGAGGTTCCGCCAACGAGCGACTTGAGCTGGCAAATCGTTTGGGATGCCTGGCAGCATAATCGGAACGTCTACTGGTGGCACGAAGGCAGGCGTGCGGGCGTCACGGATCTGCCGCCCAAGAAAACCCGGCAACTGATTTACGCGCTCTATCACGTAGCGAAAGAACTCAAGCACGAACCCAATTTGGTCATCAACTATATCGATGCCGATAGCTGCCCGCCCGTCGATCACTTCAAGGGCGCCGTCATCGGACTCAAACACTACGACGTGCTCCAGGCGCAAAACATCGTAGGAAACCTCAATGCTACGATGCCGACGTCCTGGCATGCCTTCGACCACATGGCCTGGGACGGGTATAAGTACCCGCATCTCTCGGCGCATGGCCGTCAGCCGTTCTTTGTGCTAGGCAAGGGTCTATTCTACCGCGTTAAGGATCTCATCGCGCTGGGTGGATTTCATCCCTGGATTACGATCGAAGACCCCGAGGTGGGGCTGCGATACTGGGCAAATGGCAAGCGTCTCGGAATACTTGCCAGCCCGCTTATCGAAGAAGTTCCAAAAACCTGGCGTCAGGGCATCACCCAGCGGAAACGCTGGGTCTGCGGTTTTTTTCAGTCGCTCGACGAGCCGTTGAATCGTCTCCAGTTGAACTTTTGGCAACGGCTGAAGGCCCTGGTCATTTTCTATCCCTGCGCCTCGCTCTCCATCAACGCACTCGGAGTCCCGCTCGGGCTGTGGGCGTTATGGATGCATTTCGCGCACCCCGGACATTTTCCTGAGTGGACGCTCGCGTTCGCCGGCGTCAACATTCTTTTGCTCGCAATTTCGTTAACGTTCCTGTACATCAATACGTGGAAGCGAACCGCTCTCGTCTGCACGCGCCGGCGCGATCGAATCTGGTACATGATACGTATCAACCCGATATCGGCGATGATCTGGTGGTTCCTGTGGCTCATCCCGTTGTTCATCGGCTTTCGCATGTATCTTCGCGACGAAGGGCTGGCCTGGCAACGAACGGAGAAAATCGACGCCAACAAAGTGCTCATTCGCACGAAGATGCAAGACCATCCAACACTTATCAGCCAAGTCAGGGAGAGTAACCTTGAGTAAACACGTGCTTGTGACCGGCGGAGCCGGATTCATTGGATCCCATCTCGTCGATCTTCTCTTGGCTCGCGGCTACGAGGTAACGGTGCTCGATAGTTTGGTGCCGCAGGTTCACGCAGAAGAAGAACGCGATGCCGACGGCTGGCCGGCATATCTTGACCGCCGCGCGAGACGGATCGACGCCGACCTGATCGACCCGGGCGTCTTCGAATCGAGCCTGCGGGGCGTAACCCATCTGGCGCACTTAGCCGCGTCGGTGGGCGTCGGTCAGAGCATGACCAACATCATCGATTATACGCGCAACAACGTGATGACCGCGGCCCTGATGCTCGAGACCTTGTCGCAACGCCCGCACACGGTGGAGCGAATCGTCGTGGCGTCATCCATGTCGATTTACGGTGAAGGCGCGTATCGGGTACCTTCGACCGGAACGGTGGTAGGGCCCCAGCTGCGAAGCCATCAGCAGCTCGCGCAACGGCAATGGGAGCTCGTGCTCGATGGCGAGAAGCTCACGCCAGTCGCGACGACCGAGGAGAAGCTGCTCCAACCGGCTTCGATCTACGCGATCAACAAACGCGACCACGAGGAGATGTTCCTCGCCGTCGGACGCGCGCTCCAAATTCCCACCGTCGCCCTGCGGTTGTTCAATACCTATGGATCGCGGCAGTCTCTGAGCAATTCGTACACCGGCGTCGCAGCGATCTTCATCGCACGGCTCCTCAACGATCAGCCGCCGCTGGTGTTTGAAGATGGCAATCAGCAGCGCGATTTCGTCCACGTTTACGACGTCGCGAACGCCTTCCTGACGGCGCTCGAAAGCGACGAAGCGTTATGGGACGTCTTCAACGTCGGCAGCGGAACGCCCATTACGGTAACCGATATCGCGGTCACCTTGGCGCGGAGGCTCGACAAGGACATCGAGCCCGAACTCTTAGGCCGCTATCGCATTGGCGACATCCGGCATTGCTTCCCGGACCTTTCGAAAATTGAAAGAACCCTCGGCTTCTCGCCACGGCGCAACTTCGACGAAGGCATGCAAGAGCTCGTTGGGTGGGTTGTCAGCGAGCGCGAAAAGCAGAAGCTGCTGGCTTAATGTGAAGCTCTTGCAAACTTTGGCCGTGGCCTGGTTTGTCGTCGCAGTAACGCCCGGCGCGGCGAGAGCCGACGACAGCCGGGTAGCCGTCTTTGCCGGGGGCCAGTTTGACTTTTCAAACTACGTCTTCGGCGGCGTTACCGTTGCGCTTCCGGGATCGACGATCGGCAACGGCGTCGCGGTGCGCGGGTTGGTCGACACCGGCGGTTACAATTACGTCAGCGGCGACCTCGGTACCGTGAAAGCCAATTTCGGCGGGGGCGAGATCGACGGCGTCTATCAAATCACGCACGGTAACTTTTGGGGTGACGCCTCGCTCGGGGTGAATGATACGTATACCGGACTATCCCCCTACGACCCGAACAACCGGTTGCGAGGCCAACAGGTCGAGCTGCGCGTGAGCCTGGACGGCGGCAGCCTCAGCGGTCCCTGGCGGCTCGATTGGTTCGGTTACTACGGCCCGCGGCTTTTGGATTACGCGGCAATGGTCGGCGGAACGCATGCACTCTCGTCCATCTGGCGGCTCGGCCTTCAAGCGTACAGCGAGGGAAATCCAACCTATACTCTTTATCAGGTGGGCCCGTACGCCGGCCTCACCTTCGGTCACCGCGAAGAGCTGCAGTTCTCCACCGGGGAAACCTGGGAATCCGGCCTCACGCCGCGCGTCTACCTCAAAGCATCGCTCTATCAGCGCCTCTGACGCGGCGGACGCACGGACCACAGCGCATCCCTCAAGGCGAAGTACATCGGCGTGGGGCGCATCGACGAATCGAACGGCAATCCCCGATTTACGCCGGGGCCGCCGCCGTTGGTCCAGGCGCCGGGAAACCGCGCGTAGTCCTCGGGCGTAACTTTGAGCCAGGAGTGGCGGGTGCTCAATCCCCAGGTCGTCACCCCGTTTACGCCACGCTGGCTCAGCACGACGTCGAGGTAGCGGCGAACTTCGTCCGCGACCATCCGATCGCGTACCTCGGCCGAAGCGGCATAGTCACTCTCTTTGACGTCGAGCTCGGTGATGTAGATCGGCAATCCGAGGTTTGCGACGTCTTGGAAGAAGGTCGCAATCGTCTGCACCGCGACATGCCCTTTGCGCAAATCCAAGTGCGCTTGAACGCCAAGCGCGTCGAGCGGCGCGTTTGCGCGCCGGAGCCGCTCCAGCAGCTTGAGCATCAGGTAACGGCGATCGCGCTCCTCCGGAAGATCGTATTCGAAGCCAAATTCGTTGATCATCAGTTGCGCGTGCGGCGCGAAGATTCGAGCCTGTTCGAGCGCGCGATTGATGTACTCCGGGCCGAAAACGGCGAGAAAGATGCTTTCGCGCAGCCCGTCCATTCGGTGGCCCGGATCCAGCGGTTCGTTGACGACTTCCCATTGCGAGATGACGTCGCCGTAGCGTGGGATTACCGAGCCGAAATACCTGGCAATGAGATTCCAATCGGCGTGGTCGCGCAGCGAGTCGATGACCCACTGAGGTGTGCCCAGATGCCATAACAGCGTGTGGCCCCGAAGCTTCTTCCCGTGCTCGGTCGCAAACGCCGCCAGCGCATCGACCGGATCGAAGTTGAGCTCCCCCGGTCCTGGCTCCACGAAGTTCCAGTTCATGCGGAACTCGGGAACCAGCATCCAGCATTCGCGCAAAACGGCTTGACGCAAGTCCTCCTCGCCGTTGAGGTCTTCGATTTCAACGGCGGATCCGTAGAAGCGGCCGGTGTGCGCGGCCGCCGCTTCGAGGGTCGGACCATGTGCGGCGTTCACTCTGGCGCCAAGAAGGGGCGACGCCGCTGCCGCTAAGATTCCGGCAATCAAATCTCTTCGGGTCAGGGGCGTTCGCGCAAGCTCGTCGATCTGAATGTGAACCCCCGTGATCGGTGGCGAGCCTAGGCTATCAACGAGCGCCGTGCATCTTCCTGCCGCGTGGCTTCCCAGGGCTTAACTGCGTTGCCTCGGCCTTGGCGGGACTTTTAAGGTGGTGCTGGTGCTGGTGCTGGTGCTCGTGCTAGGGCTGGTACTGGCCGCCGAGCTGTGATGCTCCGACGGCATCGCGCAGCGAGCGTTGCCCAGACCGACTTGACACATTTCTTGGGTGAGACGATCGACGCGCCAGACCACGCCGTTATCGTCGAGGTATTGGTATCGAAAAAAGAACTGAAAGACCAATGCTAATGCGACGAGCCCTCCGACCCCGTAGAGGGCAAACTGCGCGACCTTTGGCAGCCTCCGCCACTTAGGGCGGCTCGTGTCTAATCGCGTAACGCCATTCAAAAGTGAAGCTCCTTCGAAACCGAACAAGCGCAGCGTGATCGCGGGAGAAATACGGCGAAGGGGCTCGACCGCCCTCCTCAACAAAGCATTCGGGCGGCGCGGCGAAGGAAAACCATCCGGGGCGTTCTATCTATCGGGGTCGCCGGGCAAGTGGCGGAACTGGCAGACGCGCTGGATTTAGGATCCAGTGGGGCGACCCGTCAGAGTTCGAGTCTCTGCTTGCCCAGATTTTGCCAGTTGCTTAAGGCCTTTAATTTTAGCAGCGAGCGTTTCGGCTGACCTCACGCGGTCTGCGCGACGTCCGAGGCGCGCCATCACTCTGGAAGGGTTAACACAATTTGCAGCGAGACTTGGAGATTCGTGCAGTCGAGGAGGCTCTGACCGACGAGCGAAGCCAGGATGGCGGAAGCGAGGAGGGAGCGCAGCAGGAACGGAGCCTGGAGGGCGAAGTGACGAGCGGCTCCGAGACGCACGAATCTCTAAGTCGAGCGAACCCACGCGGAAGTAGCTCAGTGGTAGAGCATCGCCTTGCCAAGGCGAGGGTCGCGAGTTCGAATCTCGTCTTCCGCTAATCTTTAATATGACCAGCTCGACATTGACGCGAATCGCGCCGACCCTCGTGGACCTCGAATTCTCGGTGAGCGAAGCTGAGCTTAGCGCCGCCGAGGAACGCGCCTTTCGCTCGCTTGTCAAAGACGTGCGGTTGCCCGGCTTCCGTAAGGGTAAGGTGCCGCGGAAGATCTTCGAGCAGACGTATGGCAGCGACGTCGTGACGAGTCGCGCCTTCGACGAAGTCGTCCCGGAAGTCTATGCCAAGGCGGTACGCGAGCACGACCTCGAGCCGGTCAAGGCACCGGAGTTGCAGGTGATCGAAGAGAGCGAGGGTCGCCCCCGCCGCGTTAAAGCGACGGTCGAGGTTCGCCCGACGATCGCCTTGGGCGCCTACAAGGGCGTAAGGGCGACGCGTCCGCCGGTCGCGGTCACCGACGAGGACGTCTCACGCAGTCTCGAGGCGTTGGCTCGGGAGCGCGCCACGCTGGTTCCGGTGGAACGCGCAGCCCGGCTCGGCGATGTCGCGACGCTCGACTATGAAGGCACGATCGATGGCGAGCCGTTCGAAGGCGGCAGCGGCACGGACGAGATCGCGGAGCTGCAAGAGGGCCGCTTCATCCCGGGTTTTGCGGCGGGAATCGTCGGCATGCAGCCGGGCGAGACCAAGTCGATCGAGGGTCGCTTCCCCGACGAGTATCCGGCCGCGGCACTGGCCGGCAAGACGGCGCACTTTACGGTCTCACTCAAGGAACTCAAGGAGCTCGAGCTTCCGCCCCTCGACGACGCTTTCGCGAGCGCCGTTTCCGGAAATCAGACGATCGCCGAGTTGCGAGAAGACCTTCGGAAGCGGCTCGAAGCGGTGGCGGCCGGACGCGGGCGGCGCGCCGTCGGGAACGCCGTGATGACGCAGCTGTTGGCTGCGCACGATTTTCCGCTTCCCGCTTCCATGGTGGAGCGTGAGCTCGACCATCTCACGGAGGATGCGGCCGCCGCTTCCGGTGGGCAGGGCGAGCCGCCCGCGCGCGATGCGTTCCGCGCCGAAGCGGAATCGCGCGTCAAGGCCGGCTTGCTCATCGGAGAGATCGCGAAGGCCGAGCAAATTAACGCGACGCCGGGCGATGTCGCCGCCGAGCTGGAAGCGCTTGCGCGGCGTTATGGTCAGCCTGTCGCTCGCATCCGCACGGCGCTCGGCAACAACGTGCTCTCGCTCATGGATGGCATCGTGCGGAATAAGACGCTCGACTTCCTCATCGATAACGCCGAGGTGGTCGACGAAGAAACCCGCGGTTCGGCGTCGTAGTTACAGTAACGCATGGGACATTTAGTACCGATGGTAGTCGAGCAGACCGCGCGCGGCGAACGCGCTTACGATATCTATTCGCGGTTGCTCAAGGATCGAATTGTCTTCGTCGGCGGCGCGATCGACGATCATTTGGCCAATCTCGTCATCGCGCAACTCCTCTTCTTGGAGCGAGAAGATCCAGAGAAGGATATCGACATGTACCTGAACAGTCCCGGCGGTAGCGTTACCGCGGGGCTGGCGATGTTCGACGCGATGCGGTTCATCAAGCCGGATGTCGCAACGATCTGCATGGGGTTCGCGGCCTCGATGGGGTCGATTCTCTTAACGGGCGGTGCGCCCGGGAAGCGAATGGCCCTTCCGAACGCCAAAATCGTCATCCACCAGCCCTGGGTCTCGCAAATCGGAGGCCAGGCGACGGACGTTGAAATCGCGGCCCGCGACCTGATCGCCACCCGCCAGACGGTCGCACGGATCTACCAAGAGACCACGAAGAAGCCGATCGACCAGATTCTGAGAGATATCGAGCGAGATTACTACATGACCGCGCAAGAGGCCAAGGACTACGGGATAATCGACCTGATTATCGAAAACCGCCAAGGCCTGCCCACGCCGGCATAGCAGTAGAGGAGACCTCGCACCCGCGATGTTCCGCTTTGGAGACGACAAGGGTCAGCTAAAATGCAGCTTCTGCGGGAAATCGCAGGAGCAAGTTCGCAAACTCATTGCCGGACCCGGCGTTTACATTTGCGACGAGTGCATCGAGCTCTGCAACGAGATCATCGAAGAAGAGCTCTATAAGAACGTCGACGAGAACCTTCGGCTGCGCAACATCCCAAAACCCAAAGAGATCAATCACATCCTGAACCAGTATGTGATCGGTCAGGAACGGGCCAAGAAGTCGCTCGCCGTCGCGGTCTATAACCACTACAAACGCATTAACGTCGGCGGAACCGCGGACGACGTCGAGCTGCAAAAGTCGAACATTCTCTTGGTCGGCCCGACCGGTTCGGGGAAGACTTATCTCGCGCAGACGCTGGCCAAGATTCTGGACGTACCGCTCGCAATGGCCGACGCGACCTCGTTGACCGAAGCCGGCTACGTCGGCGAAGACGTCGAGAACATTCTGCTCAAGTTGATTCAAGCCGCCGATTACGACGTCAAACGCGCCGAGAAGGGCATCGTCTACATCGACGAGATCGACAAGATCGCGCGCAAGAGCGAGAACCCGTCGATCACGCGAGACGTTTCCGGCGAGGGGGTGCAGCAGGCGCTGCTCAAGATTCTCGAAGGCACGACGGCGAACGTTCCTCCGCAAGGCGGACGCAAACATCCGCATCAAGAGTTCATCCAAATCGATACGACCAACGTCTTGTTCATCTGCGGCGGAGCCTTCGACGGTCTCGAACGGATCATCGAGTCGCGCGTCGCCGCCAACAACATGGGCTTTCGCGCACAGCCCGAAGCGAAGCGTGAAGTACGCATCGGCAAGCTCCTCCAGCAACTGATGCCCGAGGATTTGCTGCGCTTCGGACTCATCCCGGAGTTCATCGGGCGCCTACCCATCGTCGTCACGCTCGATGCTCTCGACGAACTGGCGCTGCGGCGGATTCTCACCGAGCCGCGCAACGCGCTGGTGCGCCAGTTCCAAAAGATTCTCAACATGGATGGCGTCGATCTGCAGTTCACTAAAGAGGCTTTGGTCGCGATCGCCAGCAAGGCGCAGAGCCGCAAGACCGGCGCGCGCGGGCTGCGATCGATCCTCGAAGAGACGATGCTCGAGGTTATGTACGATCTGCCGTCGCTTCAGGGCGTTAAGAAATGCGTCGTCAATAAGGACGTCATCGAGAAGAAGGAGTCCCCGACGCTGGTCTACCACGAACAAAAAAAGGACATGCCCGCCTAAGCCCTTCGACTACGCGCCTCCGGCGCTCCGCTCAGGATGACAACGGCGATAGTCCCGGTATTTGAAGGGCCGCTGCCCTATCGTTGCTGAACGCTGGGCCACCGATGGATCTCCCGAAGCAATACGATCCCAAGGCGGTCGAGCCGCGTCTCTATGCGCGTTGGGAACGCAACGGGTACTTTCACGAAGAACCCGATCCCGCGCGGCCCCCGTTCGTCATCTTCATGCCGCCCCCGAACGTGACCGGGCGCGCGCACCTGGGCCACGCGTCGACGTATACGCCGATGGACGTGCTGACCCGATACCATCGCATGCTCGGCGAGAACGCCGACTGGCTTCCCGGCGTTGACCACGCCGCGATCGCGACCGAAGCCGTGCTGGTTCGCGAGCTCCGGCGTGAGGGATTGCGCCGCGAGGATCTTGGGCGCGAGCGTTTCGTCGAGCGCGCGTGGGAGTGGTCCCGCAACTACGGCGGTGCGATCGACGAGCAGTTTCGCCGCCTCGGCTTCGGACCGGATTGGCGACGTTCGCGGTTCACGATGGACGAGCATCTATCGGCCGCCGTGCGCCGCGTCTTCGTCCAGCTCTATCGCGACGGTCTCATCTACCGCGGAACGCGGCTGATCAACTGGGATCCCACCGGAAAAACGACCGTTTCGGATGCGGAACTCGAGCACGTCGAGCGCGACGGCACGCTTTGGCGCGTTCGCTACCCGTTTTCAAAGGAAGAGCCGGCCGCAGGCATCGAGGTGGCGACGACGCGGCCGGAGACGATGCTCGCCGACGTCGCCATCGCCGTTCATCCGAATGATTCGCGATACGCCGGCTTGGTCGGACGCAACGTTTGGCTGCCCCCGATGCTCGAACGAGCCATTCCAATCATCGCCGATGAAGCCGTCGATCCCGACTTCGGAACCGGCGCAGTCAAAGTGACGCCGGCTCACGACCCCACCGACTACGAAATCGGGCTGCGCCACTCGCTTGCAATGCCGTCGGTCATCGGCTTCGATGCGTCGATCACCAGCGCTGATGTCAGCGTCGGCCCCTATGCCGGTCTAGACCGCTTTGCGGCGCGCGCGCAGATCGTCGACGATTTGGCAACA
Source organism: Candidatus Cybelea sp. (assembly GCA_049800655.1). Classification (GTDB taxonomy): domain Bacteria; phylum Vulcanimicrobiota; class Vulcanimicrobiia; order Vulcanimicrobiales; family Vulcanimicrobiaceae; genus Cybelea. Next base: position 12,033 of record JBARKF010000038.1, on the reverse strand, counting down.
CGGGGCCTCCTCGTCGCGGCCGAACCACATCGCCATACGGTCGCAACGAGCGAGCGCAGCGGGGATATCGTTGAGCCGCTACTCTCGCTGCAATGGTTCGTGAAAGCCGCACCACTCGCGGCGCCCGCGCTTGAAGCGTACCGCAGCGGTCGCGTGCGCATCGTGCCGGAGCGCTATGGCCGAACATACGCGCAGTGGCTGGAAAACATCCACGACTGGAACGTCTCGCGGCAGCTTTGGTGGGGGCATCAACTTCCGGTCTGGTATACGCCGGACGGTCGCGAGATCGTCGCCGAAAGCGAAGCCGAAGCGATCGAGTTCGCGCAGCGCACGTACGGCACGCGCGATCTGACGCGAGATCCCGATACCCTCGATACGTGGTTCTCCAGCGGCATCTGGCCGTTTTCGATTCTCGGCTGGCCTCGGGAGACCGCCGAGTTGCGCTATTGGTATCCGTCTGCGGTGATGCTGACGGGCGGCGAGATCATCTTCTTGTGGGTCGCCCGAATGGTGATGCTCGGCCTCCACTTCATGCGCGAGGTGCCGTTTCGGGACGTCGTCATTACGCCGCTCGTCTTCGACGAAGCGGGTCGCAAGATGTCGAAGTCGCTTGGAAACATGATCGATCCGATGGAGCTTGTCGAAAAGTACGGCGCGGACGCTTTCCGAATCTCGGTTCTCCGTCAGATGCGGCTCGAGAGTCAGGAAATGCGCTATCAGGAGTCGCGCGCCGAAGAGGCTCGTAACTTCAACAACAAGATTTGGAACGCGACCCGATTTATTCTCGCCTTGCCGGAGGGTCTGCCGCAGCCGATGACCCTTCCCTCCACCGCAGCGTTGACGCTCGCCGACCGCTGGATTCTCACGCGTCTGCGCGAGACGGTCGTGCAGATGAGCGAGCTGCTGAACCGGTTCGACTTCGGCAATGCCTCGGAGACCATGTGGCGATTCATCTGGTACGCTTTTTGCGATTGGTATTTGGAAGCCACGAAGGCCGAGGGGAATCGCGCGACGCGCGCGGCCGTGCTCTCGTACGTTTGGAACGCGGCGATGCGCTTGCTCCACCCCATCGCGCCGTTTATCACCGAGGAGGTATGGCTCGCGTTGCCGCACGACGGCGAAACGATCGTGACCGCAAACTGGCCCGACCCGCTCGAAATTCCGGTCTTCGAGAACGCGGCGCGCGAGTTTGGCTTGCTGCAACGCTCCGTCGAAAGGGTCCGGAATCTGCGCTCGGAGATGGGCCTCCATCCCCGCGAGCGCATCGGCGTTGACGTGCCAGCGAACGTCCCCGATGAGGTCGCGGAGCTCTTGGGCGTCCTTGCGGGTGCTTCGGTCGCGAGTTGCAGTGCAACGGAAGGGGGCATCGACGAGGCGCTCGCGGCGGTCCGTCCAAACGTTCCACGCGACCTCTTGGCGCAGCGCTATCACAAAGAAGTGTCGCGTCTTCGCAACGAGATCGACCGCGGCGAGAAGAAGCTTGACAATGCGGCGTTTGTCGCCAAAGCGGCGCCGGACGTCGTCGCTAATGAGCGCGAGAAGCTCGAAGGCTATCGTAGCGATCTCGCACGGGTCGAAGCGGCCCTCGCCGAGTTGAAGGAGCCTGCATGAACACGACGTCAGCTCGGCGCGTGCAAGCGCGCGGGGCGGAGATCGACCGCATCGTCGCGCGGTTGGCCCATCAGATCCTCGAGCCGAACGAGTCGGAGCGGGGACTCGTCCTGCTCGGCGTTCGCCGGGGCGGGGAAGCCCTCGCGTTGCGGCTGGCCGCGGCGATCGAACGCATCAACGGCCGCGCGCCCTCGCTCGGCTTTCTCAACATCAATCTTTACCGGGACGACCGTGTTACCCACGAGCTTCCCGAGTCTCAGATTCCGCAAGAACTCTCCGGACGGATCGTCGTGATCGTCGACGACGTGCTCTACACGGGACGCACGGTGCGTGCCGCGCTCGACGCCGTTACCGATCTCGGGCGCCCCGCGGCCATTCGCCTCTGCGTCTTGGTCGATCGGGGACTCCGCGAACTGCCGATCCAGCCGGACTACGTCGGCCGCTTCATTCCGACATCGCCGAACGAGCGCGTCAGCGTCGTCATGGCTGCCGAAGCTGCCCCTTCCGATGAAATCGTAGTCGCCGGTGCGGATACGCCGTAGCCTCATCGACCTCGACGATCTTACAGCCGAAGAGCTCGAGCATATCTTTGCGCGGACAGCGCAATTCGAGCGAACCGAGCCCGGGCCACTGCTCAAAGGCAAAGCCTGCGTCAACATGTTTTTCGAGCAGAGCACGCGCACGTTCACATCGTTCAATCTCGCCGAGCTTCGCCTCGGTGCCGACGTCGTCAACCTGAGGCCAAAAAGCTTAAGCCTCACGACCAAAGGCGAAACGATCGAAGACACCGGCCTCACGCTTGGCGCGCTTGGAGTCAACGTCCTCGTCGTGCGTCACCACGAGGCAGGCTTTCCGCAACGGATCGCGCTCAAGTTTGACGGTCACGTCGTCAACGCCGGTGACGGCGTTCATGCGCACCCTACGCAAGCGCTGCTCGATATCTACACGTTGATCGAGGAGTTCGGGGAGCTCCGCGAGCGAACGATTGCGATCGTCGGCGATGTGCTGCACAGCCGGGTCGCGCATTCGACGATGCGCGGGCTCATCCGACTCGGCGCGTCGGTCGTCCTTGTCGGGCCCGAATCCTTTCTGCCGGGCAGCTACGCCAATAACGGGATCAGCGTCGAGCGCGATTTCGACGCCGTGCTTCCCCACGTCGATGCGATCGTATTGCTGCGGATCCAACGCGAGCGTTTCGTCGAAATGCCGATCTCAGATCGCGAGTACGTCAATGACTACCGCCTCGACCGGCGCCGCCTCAGGCTGATACGCAAGGACGCGATCGTCATGCATCCCGGCCCGTACAACCGAGGCATGGAGCTCGACGACTCCGTTTTAGAGTATGCCGGCTGGCGCTACGCCCGCCAGGTGCATCACGGAGTCGCGGTGCGGATGGCCGTGTTGGATTTATTGGTCAACGCGAGGTAGTATCGGGGGGGCGCTTGCCCCCTCGTCGAAACAAAAAATTTAGCGGTGGCTATATCGCAAAAGCGACCGGCAACGCCAAGCCCGGTACTGCTGGACATTGCGTTGTTAGGGGAGTTCCGTCTAATTCTCGACGGCCGGCCTGGCCGGTTGGCGGCGCCGCCTAAGACCAAATTGGTGCTCGCTAATGTGCTGCTGCATCACGGCGCGGTCGAGCGTGAGCGCATCGCCTGCGCGCTCTGGCCGGACGCGCGCGAAACCGAAGGCCGAGCGAATCTGCGCCGGCACCTCTATCACCTGCAGCGTGCGCTTCCGGCGCGCTGCAGCGGGACGCCTTGGCTTTCCACCAACGAAAACAGCGTGAGCTGGATCGACGGCACGGATGTGCGTGTCGACACGTTTGAGTTCGAGCGGCTTGCGAATGACGTGCAGAAGCGCAGCACCGCGCTCGATCTCTATCGCGGCGACCTGCTCGAGAACTCCGACGAAGAGTGGCTGGCGCCGCATCGCGCGCACCTGCGTGCCCGCTATCTCTCGCTACTCGAGGAACTTTTGCTCGAAGCGCGCCGAGACCGCCGCTTCGAGCAGGCCCGGGCATACGCGGAGAAGCTTCTGGTTGCCGACCCTTGGCGTGAAGACGCGTTGCGCCAGTTAATGGCGATCCGCTACGAAAGCGGCGACCGCGGCGGCGCGTTGCACGATTACGAACGATTCGCGGCGAGCTTAGATGAAGAGCTCGGCGTTCCGCCGATGCCGGAAACGCGCGCGTTGCGCGATCGCGTTTTGAGCAACGAGCCGCTGCCGATGACCGCATCCGAGCAACAGACCGGCGTCGAGCTTGCGCGCCGGCCGGGACGCTTCATCATTCCCCTCGTCGGACGCGAAGACGAGCTCGCGGCACTCAAGGCGTGTTGGTCGCGAACGACCGCCGGGCAGCGTGAGATCGTGCTCGTCGCGGGCGAAGCCGGCATCGGCAAGACGCGCCTTGCCAGCGAGTTCGCACTCTTCGCAGAGGCGCAAGGCGCGCGCGTCCTCTACGGTGCGACTACGTATCCCGAACGCATGCCGTACATGGCGATCGGTGAGGCGCTGCGCAACGCGGTCGCAATGTTGGAGTCGAACGTTGTCGATCCCCTCTGGCTCTCGGTGCTCGCGCGCGCGGTGCCGAGTCTGCGCCGGCGGCTCCCCAATATATCGGAGCCGCCGCCCATCGATCCGCAACGCGAACAGAACCGGCTGTTCGAGGCCTTCGCGATCACGTTGGAGGCGCTTGCGAAGCCGCGTCCGCTGCTGCTGGTGCTCGAGGACCTCCACTGGGCCGGCGTGGCGACGCTTGCGGCGCTCGCCTTTCTCGCAGAGCGGCCCTACGACGCGTCATTGATGATTCTCGGAACGTACCGCGACGACGAGGTCGGAGCGGCGCGACGTTCTCCTGGGCTTCGGCGGCTGCTGCAATCGAGCGACGCGGTGACGCACCTCGCACTCGGCCGTCTCTCCGGTGAATCGGTCGCGCGAGCGCTCGAGGTAATGCCCGAGCTCGGCGGCGAGGCACAGGGCGTCGGATCGCAGCTGCACGCAAAGAGCGAGGGCAATCCGCTCTTTCTCACGTACGCCTTGAGCGATCTTCTCGAGCGCGCCGCAGAAGGTGCGACGATCGCACAGCGGGGACTCGACGCACTCATCGCCGCGCGATTGGAGCGATTATCGGCGCCGGCCCTTGCGTTAGTCGAGATCGCGTCGGTCATCGGAGATCAGTTCGACGTTGAGACGGCGCGCGAGGTCAGTGGTTGGCCCGAGGGGGACGTCCTCGACGCGCTCAACGAGGTGATGGATCGCGGCCTCGTGCGCGAAAGCCGCGGGGGATCGGCGTTTGACTGCACGTTCACGCATCATCTCGTCCGCACCCAAGTCTACGGGCGTCTCCCGCTCGCCGTTTGCCGACGCCGCCACCGCCGGATCGGCCACGTTTTGGAACGCGTCCATCAAGGGCGCGGCGCAACCACCGCCTTGGACTTGGCGATGCACTACGATCGCGGCGGCCTACCCGAGCGCGCCGCAGGCTGGTATCTCGACGCGGCGGAATCGGCGCTTCAGGTCGGCGCGCTCGATGAAGCCCTGGCGCACGCGAAACGTGCTGCGGCGGTAACCGGCCGAGACTCCGAGCGTTTCGTGGCCGCCGCACTCGAGGAGAGCGTCCACGGCCGCCGCGGCGACCGCACGCTGCAGCGGGCGGCGCTCGACTCGCTCGCGGAGCACGCCGAAAAGCTGGAAGACGACGAACGCCGCGCCGAAACGCTCTGGCGGCGACTTCAATTTCATCGTTCGCTCGGCGAGCGCAACGCCGAAGTTGAGAGCATCCAACGACTGAGCGCCCTTGCCGATCGCATTGCTTCGAAGCAGTGGCGAGCGCGCGTGCTGCTCGCTCGCGCCGCATATCGGACGTTGATGAATCGGTATGGCGAAGCTCGCGCGGCCGCGAAACGCGCGCTCGCACTCCAGCGCGAGCTCGGCGACGTCGTCGGCCAAGTCGAAGCGCTCGGTCATCTTGCCCACATCGCGATGCGAATCGGCCACAACGCCGAAGCCCGCGCTCTGGTCGACGAAGCACGCGGCCACGCCGTTTCCTCGCAGAGCCGAAACGCCATTGCAAGCGCGACCCTCGCAGCCGCGCGCGCCGCTTTTCGGAGCCACGAGTACGAAACCGCCCGCCGGCTTGCCGGCGAGGCGGCGGAAGAGTATCGCTCCCTCGGCGACGCCGAAGGCGAAGCGACGGCGCTGAACGATCAAGCGCCGGCGTTCTCGTGCGCGTTGCGCTTGCGCGACGCACGCGAATGCGTTTTGTCGGCGCGCGACCGTTTCCGGGCGATCGCCCACCGTCGAGGCGTTGCGGTTAGCCAAGCCAATCTCGGCGCTCTCGATGCCTACGTTGGTCGCTTCGACGACGCTATTGCCGACCTCGAGCAGGCCCGTGCAAGCTTCAACTTCTTAGAGGACCGGCGGGGGCTGGCGATCTGTGCAAATACCGCAGCCTTCGTTGCCCTGCACCGTGGCGAGTTTCGAGCCGCGGCAGAGCTTGCCGGCGAAGGTTTAGAACAGGCGCGTGCCGTGGGCGATCCGCTCATTATTGCCGGCGCGCTTTCAATCCTCGGCACGAGCAAACGCGAGTTGGGAGAGTACGCGAAGGCGATCGAGTACCTTGAGGAGAGCGCCGCAGCGTACCGCGAACTCGGTTTCGGAGTAGAGCTCGTGCACGAGCAAGCTGATTTGGCCTTGGCCTATGCGGCAATGGATGACGTTGTGCCCGCCGCCGCGGCCTTGGCGGCGGTGCGCACGGCGCGCGAAGACGAGTCGGCCGCGACCTTTTGGTCGCATTACGCGTACTGGATCGCCTCGCGTGCCGCGGCGAAGCTTGGCGATGCAGCGGCAGCGCGCGAACTGCTGACGCGGGCGCACAAGCTGCTCGATCGGCTGGCGGGCGCCATCGACGAAACAGCAACGAAGCAAACCTTCTTAGCGGTTCCCGATAACCGCGCGATTCGCGAGGCGTTTGCCTCGATAGTAGAATAGCCGCCGGCAGATTACTGTCGGCGGCTGGTTCCCTTCGTCGAAGGTTTGGGAGCGGTTCTAACGCGCCATCGGCGCGCGCGGCATTTGCGGGATCTGAGTGACGCCCATGCGCTCGCCGGCGTGGCCGAGGGCCGTCGCGACGACGCGATAGTCGAAGTCAACGTTGCTGCGACCTTTTTCACTCTCGCGCACGATGAAGCCATTCGTCGTTTTCTGCGCGATGTAGAGACCACGCGTGTCACCGTTCGGCGTCAAAAAGACGCGGTACGGATCGGCCTGCAGCTCGATCGCCTGCCCGAAGGTGCGATGCAGATGAACGAACGCGACGCCGTTGTTGAGTCGCGCTGAGCCGACGTCCTCGATCGAGTGCGTGGTGCTCTGGCAGCCATACGAAGCGACTTGCTCGCCGCCGCGAATCTTCGTGTACTGAACGAGCGAGCCCAGGTAGTAGAAGTTGCCGGACGTATCGGTCCAGTTTAGATCGGTGGCGTTCGAATCGGTGAGCACAAGGGGATACAAGCCGCTATTGGCGGGTGCGCGCCCGATGATGCCGATGTAACCGCCGTTGATGTCGGTGCCGTCCGCGCCCGAATTCGTCGCGTACACGTAGAGAGCACGGACGTTTGTGTTGGAGGAGGTCAGCTGGGCGGCCGCCCCGTTCGTGTTGGTTTCGGTTAGGCACGGGCCCGATTTATTGCACGTTTTTGCTGGCTGCATGTGCTCGGCGCGCACGATGCCCAGACTCGAGAGGCCGATGGTTGTCCCAAGCGCCAGGACGCCGAGGAGCGCCGCCGGGCGGCGCAGGACACTCTGAAAAAGCATGGAGGAAAGTCCTTTCTGTTGACGGGAAGCAGTGTCGGGAGCGCCAGAAGCACCCCAGCGGCCGCAGCATAGCCTCTCAGCCGTCCAGCCAGCGTCCAGGAAATTGCCATCGCACCGCCGCACGACGCGAGACGCTCGATGAAGGGACTCCTGATTACCGGCGGGCGGGTGGTGGACCCATCAACCTCGCTCGATGCTCTCTGCGACCTTCGCCTGCGAGACGGTGTCGTGGCTGAAGTTGGTCCAAAGCTGCGCCCCGATGGCGAAGAGGCGATCGATGCCACCGGCTCGATCGTGGCGCCTGGATTTATCGACATGCACGTGCATCTGCGCGAGCCGGGATTTCCCGAGAAAGAGACGCTCGCCACCGGGACGGAAGCCGCGGTGCGCGGCGGCTTCACCGCCGTCGCTTGCATGCCGAATACCAATCCCACGCTCGATTCGCCGGACGTCCTCACCGGTTTGATGGATGAAGTTGAACGTCGCGCGCGCTGCCGCGTCTACCCGATCGCGGCGATCACTCGTGGAAGACTTGGAAGGTCGCCCTGCGACTACCCCGCACTCGCCGATGCCGGCGCGGTCGCCTTTTCCGACGACGGTGACACGGTGCGTGATGCCGGCGTCCTCCGCGAGTCTGCGCTGCGGGCGCGCGAAGTCTGGAGCCCTTTCATCTCACACTGCGAACCAGAAGACGAAATCGTCGCGCGTGACCTCGAGATTGCGGCCGAAACGGCGAAGCCGTGGCATATCGCGCACGTTTCAACGGCTCGCGCGCTTGGTCTCGTCAGCCGGGCGCGCGAACGGGGCACTCGGGTAACGTGCGAAGTGACGCCACATCATCTGAACTTCACCCCCGCGCTTGCCGCCGGCCTCGGTGCTGCGGCCAGGGTTAATCCGCCCTTACGCGACGCTCGCGATGTTGAGGCGCTGCGCCAGGCCGTCCGCGATGGGCTCGTCGACGCCTTCGCCAGCGATCACGCGCCGCATACCGCGCAAGAGAAGAGCGGCGAGCGCGGCGTCGTCGCTCCAGGCTTCACTGGCCTCGAGATTGCCGTCGGCGCGTACGCCGCCGCCGTCCCTGGCCTCCCGCTCGCGCGATTCGTGACGCTGCTCTCGACAAACCCCGCTCGCATTCTCGGCCTGCCCGGTGGAACGCTCGCCGCCGGCGCGCCCGCCGACGTCACCATCTTCGCCGATCGGCAGTGGAGTGTCGATCCGCGATCGTTTGCGTCAAAAGGCCGCTGCACGCCCTTTGCGGGACACCGGCTTCCGCGTAAAGTTCTCGCAACGATCGTCGGCGGTCAGCTGCGCTATCGCGCGCCCGAGTTGGTGGCATGACGCCGCCACCCGCTGCGCTCTTCCTTGCCGATGGCAGCCGTTTCGATGGGCATGGCCTCGGGTTTGAGGGATTGGCGCTGGGCGAGGCGGTCTTCTACACGGGCATGACCGGATACGAAGAGGCGTTAACCGATCCGTCGTACGCCGGTCAAATTTTGACGTTCACCTATCCGATGATCGGTAACTATGGTGTTTCCGGCAGCGCCGCACAGTACCCACGCGCGTGCGTCGCCGGGACCGTTATCAAACAGATCTCGTACCACCCTTCGCACCACCTTGCGAAGACCGACTTACCGGCCTGGCTCGACGAACAGCAAGTGCCCGCCCTAATCGGCGCCGACACGCGCGCAATCACGATAGCCCTCCGCGAGCACGGAACGATCTCGGCGGCGCTCGCGACCGGCAAGAACGCGATCGAGGACGCGGAGCGTGCGCTAAGCGAGTTCGTTCGGCATGCCGGCACCAAAGATCTCGTGCCGAGCGTGGCCACGCGCGCGCGATTCGCGGTCGGCGCGGGTAATGGACGGCGCGTCGTTTTGATCGACTGCGGCGTGAAACGCGCAATCCTGCAGCAACTGGAAGCACTCGGCGCCGAGGTTGTCGTCGTGCCCTACGACGTCAGCGAAGCCGGCGTGCTGGCGGACGACCCGGACGCCGTCATCATTTCCCCGGGTCCGGGCGATCCGACCGATCTCACGGGAACGATCGAGCTGCTGCGCAGTCTGGCCGGTCGCAAACCGCTCTACGGCATCTGCCTGGGTCATCAGCTCTTGGCACTCGCTTGCGGCGCCAAAACCTATAAGCTTCCTTACGGTCACCGGGGCGGAAACCAACCGGTGATGGATATTGCCGCCGGCGAGGTGCTCGTTACGGCGCATAACCATGGCTATGCCGTCGACGCAAGCTCGCTGCCCGACGAGCTGGAGCCGACGATGACAAACCTCAACGATGGGACGAACGAGGGCTTCCGCCACCGCACCTTACCGATTGTGGGAGTGCAGTTTCACCCCGAGGCCTCGCCCGGACCCTTCGACGCTCGCGGACTATTCGCGCAATGGTTAGACGAGCTGCAGCCCTAGCGTTCGTCGCGGCGTTTCTTGCGTCGGCGGGTTCTGCGTCTGCTCAAGGGCTGGCGCGGTTGACCGTTCTGTCGTTCACGCTCGCGTCCGACACGAACGTCCCGCGGATCGAGGTCCCGTTTCATTTGATCGTGACGCTGCGCGTTCGCGAGCGCGTAAGCCAGATCGCAAACATCAACCTGCCGATGCTCGCTCAACTCGAGCTGCTCGGTGACGAGCGGGAGACCGTCACCGGCCCTCGCGGCACGCAGTATCGCGAGACGATCACGGTGGTCGCGCATCAGGCCGGCGGAATTGCGATCGCACCGGCCACGCTGCAAGCGATTGATGCGCGCGACGGCAAGCCGAAGGAGTGGTACACGAACGGCCTCACGCTGCACGTCGGGGGCGCCGCTCCGCACGTGTTGCGTGACGCACTGCAGCTCGTGCGGGCAATCGCGCTTGCACTCTTCTGGGTCTTGCTTTGGCTCGTTGGTATCGGCTGTATCGTGCTCGCCGCCGTACTGTTTTTTGGCCGCCGGCGCCGACCCGCGGTCGCAACGTATGCGCCGCCACCAGCCCCGCCCCCGACGCCAATCATCGAGCGCTCCCGGCGCGAGCAGGCGGAAGACGCCCTCGCCGTGTTGCGGACCGAACGCTCGCGACCCGCTGCGGTTGCCGTTCGTTCCGCGATCTGGCGAATGGTCGGCGCATCCGACGGCGAAACGCTCGGCGACGTGTTGCGGCGACCGGAATCTCACGACGAAATAATGCGTCAGCTGCTCATCGCACTCGAGCGTAGCGCCTTCACCTACGACGACGACCTGCCACGCGCGATCGACGACGCCTGCTCCGCACTCGAACGTTACATCGGTGCTGCGGCATGATCGTAGCGCGTAGCCCCGCCGACTTGCGCGCCGCGCTTTCGCAAACGATCGTCGGGCAGCCGGGCGTTATCGAAGCGCTGCTTTTGGCGCTACTCGCCAACGGTCACGTGCTATTGGAGGGCCCTCCGGGATTGGCCAAGACCCTCGCGTGCCGCTCGCTGGCCGCGGCGCTAGAGGGCGAGTTCAAGCGCATTCAGTTCACGCCGGACCTGCTGCCAAGCGACATCGTCGGCACGCGCATCTTCGACCAGCGTGAGAGCGCCTTCGCCACCGTGCTGGGTCCGATCTTCGCAAACGTCGTGCTTGCCGACGAGATCAATCGCGCACCCGCCAAGGTTCAGTCCGCGCTGCTCGAGGCGATGCAGGAACGGCAAGTAACGATTGGGCCGCAGTCCTACGCGCTTCCGGATCCGTTCGTCGTCATGGCAACGATGAACCCGCTCGATTCGGAGGGCACCTATGCGCTGCCGATCGCGCAGATGGACCGCTTTCTCATGAAGGTCAACGTTGGCTATCCTTCACCCGAGGAAGAGCTGCGCATCCTCGATCGGTTTGCAGTCGCCGACACGCAGCCGGTGCGCGCGGTCGCAACGCTCGACGATGTTCGGCGTTGGCGAGCCCAAGCGCATGCCGTTCACATTGACGAAAAGCTGAAACGCTACATCGTGGAGCTCGTCTCAACGTCTCGCAACGCCGGAGGTGTGACGGTCGTTTCGAACTCCGGCGGCACGTTCCGAGTCGCCGATCTGATCGACTACGGCGCGAGCCCGCGAGCGACGCTCGCGCTCGCCTTTCTCTCGCGTGGACGCGCGCTGCTGGACGGACGAGATTTTGCACTTCCCGACGACGTTCGCGCGATTGCGCCACATGCGCTTCGACATCGTATCGGCTTCAACTATCGTCTCGCCGTGGAAGGTATCAGCCCCGATGCGGCGATCGAAGCGATGATCGCAGCCGTGCCCGCGCCGTGACGATTCGCGAGGCGCTGCTGCGCGCGCGGCGACGCCCTCGTCACCTTGGTGCCGGTTCTCCCACGATCTATCGCGGCGACGGCTACGAGTTCGTCGAGCTACGCGCCTACGTGCCGGGCGACGACGTCCGCCGCATCGATTGGGCCGCGACCGCGCGCTCGGGCGATCTGCAGACCCGCGTCGTCCTGGAAGACGTCGCACTCACGCTAGGCGCAATTGTCGACACGTCGCCGTCGATGCGCGTGGGTCGCCGGCGACCGCTGCTCGCCGCCGCCCGCGAAGCGCTCGAAACTTGGTTCGGCGCCGCGACGGGTGACGATCGCTGCATCCGCGTCGAAGCCGACGCGGTGACGC
>JBARKF010000037.1:0-6555 GCA_049800655.1 Candidatus Cybelea sp. | reverse complement strand
TTGGGAAAAAGTGGGTCTCGCCCCAAAAAAGTCGGGGTGAGAACCAAAAAGCATAGGTGTGATCTCGCAAATGGCCGATTTACCGCGAATGGCAAATCCAGTACTTAATAAATCAGACCTGCCCTAGAGATAAAGTTCGATGGCGGAGACTATCAAACGGGAACTCCGCGCCCAACCAATGTGGGTGGGTGGATTTCCGTGATCGCGAACCGCTTTCTCGCCCCGCTGACCGGCGCGATCCAGTGGTCGGGCGATGACGCTAGTACCTCTGGCGGGGGCAGTCTAATTGCGGACAATCGTATCACCGACCCGAATGTAAGTGGCCAGGAGGGAGCCGTGGAAATCCTGGGATTCTACGGTAACCAAGGCTACACTTTTGCCGCTGGCATCGCGATTATGTCGAGCTTCGGTCTGTCAATCACGGATAACTCGGTCAATGATGGTGTTGGCCTTATGCCATATTCGATGCAGCTGATGCGCAAAGACGCGGCCCCGCCGGGAGAGGTGCAACGCATCCTGGTGAAGGGGAACCTATGTGGCAACGCGCCAGGTGCCGGAAACGGCAATATGGCGACGTTTTACTTTAGCAGCTACGGCTCCCCGACCAACCCGCTACCCATCCTATTTGAGAACACGAATCAGCCGTCGGGGTACGACTCAAGTCCCGCAGCCGTGATTTCAAACGGTGTAGCTTGGCCACCGGCCTCCGCCGGGGGTTACCAATACGATGCACTTGTAACTGTCACTGTCGCCAGTAGCACGCCAACGATAGAGATCGACGGCCAACCTACAGGTCTCTCGAGCGGCCCGTTCTATCTCTCGGTCGGCCAGCAAATAACGGTGTCCTGGTCGCCGATCCTTCCTTCGCCGACCATCAGCGTTTTTCGCCTGGCCTGACGTGGTCTTGATGTATCCAGCGCTCCCAGTCCTAGACCGAGGCTCGCCCGGTTGATGCCGCTAGACGCTGTTCGCAATGCCGAAGAAACCTCTTTGAATAGCTGTCCGTTAGCGCCGGGAAGCCGCGTCTGCGTGCTTCTAACCGGGCGAGTGATTCTCATGTCGACCCAAAAGAAGAGGCCCAGAACGCAGCTCTGGGCTGGGATGATAAACTCAACGGACGCTATCCTTGATTGCGGAAGGTGATATGCAGGTGCAACTGGGGAGCTGACCGCTGTGAAGGCACGTTGATTTTCAGCCTCGCGGCTGGCACCTTCGGCGTCCAATAGCCGGGTGCGGAATGCGGGCGATTCTCGTTGAATTGCATCGCCATGCTTCGGCGACCTTACGCGCTTAAAAAGCGTTGATGAAGCTGCGGAGATTGAGCAGGTTCAGCGCAGATCCGGCTGTTAAGCGACTCGACGTTGGCGTTCTGCGTCGGCTTGCCAGGCTGACGATGCGTCAGCGCGATAGCTGATTACGTCTCTGACGGATTGCCGCGTGTTAGCGCGAAACTAAAGAAGTGACACCCCAATACCGCGCGAGCAAGTCCAATTCTGCTCACCGTTTGCTCACGGAACAAATCTTGCTTAGTCCCGTGGACCTGGAACTCCAGCTCCACGCGCCTCCCGGCGCTTGGCGCGCCTTATTGAGATGAGCGGTGTGATTTTCAAGGCCGCCGCATCTAACCGCTCTACCGCCTCTCCACGCGATTCGGCTAAGCGATCGCTTTCAGCTTGGATTCGTCCACTGCCTTAAGCATTTCGGCTAGCGCCTCGCTCTGATCCTGGAGATTAGCGCGTTCTGTTAGCAACCTATTGAGATTAGAGTCATCCACCGTCTTGGCAACCGCACTTATAATGTCGTCTTGAAGAGCGGAGTGCACGAGCATGTTTCGGACCGTCACGAGAATCCTCAAGAGTGCCTCCGATTCAGTGCCGGCGAAATGATTGCTCAGGATTCGCTCGATCGTCGCAGTTACGGTTCTGTCCTTGCGCTGCTTCTGCTCTGAAAGTATCATCCTGTAGAGTTTTGGATCGAGGCGTAACGAAACGTGGACCTTCGTGGCCGATAGGCGCGATGACTTGAGGGATATCGCTTCATCCCAAATGTTTGGCTTCTTGCTAAGTTTTTTCATGGCTATTTTCTTATGTGGACTCTTGGTTGGGGTTTGCAATGGCATGTTCCTGAAAGCGCTTCCGATCAGCCTTGCTCGACGGCCTCGCGGACAGGACCTGCCAAGAATCACCGCCGATCTCAACGACTATTGTCAAATATAGACCATCTACGAAACCCAGCACGGTGCGGCGTGTTCTTCCGCTTCGCTTATAGGGTCCGGAGATGTAGATGGATTCGCCAAAGAGAATGGCATCCAGTACTTCGGTCTGGCCGATATTGAGTTCGCTTTCATTGAGGTCGTCGAACTTCTCCGTAAATCCGATGTCGCTCGGTATCCGCATAGCGTGCTACAAATGTACCACAGGCCTCGCCAGAGTCCTTGTGACGTTCCTTTCGCGACCTATCGCCCAGTGAGGTGGCCAACAGCTGCCCAGTGCTCTGCCCCGAATCCCGAACCTCTAAGCCACTCGATCCAACGCGGGGGCAAGTTCAGATCCACGAGCACCTCCATGCGCTCGGCAGCACGATCCCCCGTTCTTCGGCAGACCATGCGGCGTATCGCTGTGCTTGCATTACGTCCTCTCGCCCCAGACGACTCCCTCGCCTCGCCCGCGGCCTCCGTCTAACGCTGATCTAACGGACGGACGGGGATTCGACAAGATCCAAAAGGACCTAGCATCCGCAAGAGGCGCGAAAACCCCGACAGGATAAGCTTTTGCGGTACGTAGCGGTTCGGGCCGGGACCCCGAAGCATGGGTTCGAATCCCGCTGGGGCTACAAATTTGCCTTATTTTAAAAAGGTTTTCCGACACTTTCGGGCTCCGTGCAACAAATGTGCAACAGCGGCGCCTTTTTCGTTCCTAGCCGGGGAGTTTCCCGAGGCCGTCGCGTCGGCGCTCCTCGCAACAGCCGCGAAGCAAACCGCGAGCGCGGAGCAGCGAACGCGGAGCACCATCGACGCAAGGACGACGCGAGCACGCCAAAGGCGGCCGCAACGATGCATGGGTTCCAGCGCGAAGTCGTGACCAAGATCGCAGCTCATCCTTTGAATGCGATCGTTCGGGAACCGGCCTTTCCCTCGCGGCGTGCTCGCGCATCCCGGCTGGCACGAAGGTGCCGAACCCAAGACGTTGACGGGCGCTGATACAGATGCTCGGCGGAGGGGAACGCCGCTAAGCACGAAACGGCGCAAGCCATGGCGACCCAGCTCGATTCGGGCCTGCCGGCTTCGGCGCGTCCGACCGGCACGGTCACGCTTCTGTTTTCGGATATCGAAGGCAGCACGGTGCGCTGGGAGCGCGACCGCAAAGCGATGGCCGCCGGGCAACTAAGCTCCTATCTGCTGCCCCTCGCGGAAGCAGCACCATTGTTTTGCGACCGTTGCGCCGGGACTGCCCGATTAAGCGACGTCCGCTCTACGGCGTATTGCCAACCAATAATTCTAGCAGTCTTGGCCCGCTGCTGCTAATTCTAGTCAAACTTGACTTATATGTCAAGCTCCAGTTAAAATGGGCGTGAGGATTCAACCACGCTACCGCCCTTTGATGAGCACGGCCTCCTACCGGCAGGCGACTATGAGCTTACCCTCGATGCGCTCGAGGAGAGCCACCTAGTAAGCGGCGAGGGACACGAGCCGTGGTCTACCCGAAACAGGCGGCTGCTCGTTCACAATTTGGGCATTCTTGGAGGCAACTATGGGACGTTGGAATCGAAAGCATCTTCATCGACGGGTCGTTCGTCGAAAATAAACCCAAGCCCAACGACCTTGACGGTTATTTCGAATGCAAACTTTTGGATCTCGCCACAGGTGACTTACAACGCGACTTCAACGCTTTGGACCCCCGCAAGTGCTGGATGTGGACGCCATCGTCACGTCGGCCAGATCAATCGTCAACAAAGCTTCAGCTACCCATGTGGCACATCTACCGGATTGAACTCTACCCACATACCAGCACGCGATCGACGTCATCCGGCTTGAGGGACGAACACGGTAATGAGTTACAATTTCCTGCAGCATTTCGGCGACAGCGTGACACTGGAAGGCCTAAGGGCATAAAGATTACCAGAGGTGAGTAGCATATGATAAAGACTGACGCAGCCTACAACACGGCCATCCGTCGGCTAAGGGACGATCGTGCTCACCTTGAGGAGAAACGGCGAGCGCTGTCTCTTGAAGGGCTGACGCCGGACCAAATTGAGCGCGTCTCAGAACCCGAGATATCGTTCTATCTTCAACTTCGTGAGGAAGTGGAGTGGTACGAAAGCGTTCGCCGCGGTGATTTTCAAGCCGTTACGAGTTTGCAAGATTTTGGAAGGTTGCTCATAGCCTTGCGTATTGCCAGCGGACTCTCGCAGCGTGAATTGGCCGCGCGGCTTAACGTCAATGAGAGTCTTGTATCACGTGACGAAAGGAACGAATACTATGGCATTACAATGCAGCGAGCGCAGGAGATTATTGACGACTTAAACGGTCAGATCGAAGTGATTGTTCGACCGCGTCAAGAGGAACGAGAACTTGTCGCTCTCGGATAGCCAACGGGCTGAGCGGGGTGGGGGACCGGTCACCGTTGCAGGGACTCAGACTGCTTGTCACTTCGCGCGTTTTGAATATTTGTTCGAGCGCTTTTACATAGCGCATATCAGGTGGCTCCAGTTTCGTAGACACGAAGTTTATGCAGCCCGAATCAAGCTCCTAAGGAGTTTTCGCCCGCTTTCGATTTGTCGGCCGAGAGATTAAGGGTACCCTGCCAGCTCTATCGCGAGACCGGTTGCACGTTGAACAAAATGATCAATGCCAAACCAAGTGGTGCTACTGAAATCTAGCAGTTTTTTTTTCGTATAACGCAACACCCGGTTCTCAAGCCACCGGCAATATTATAGAGCGGCTCCGACGGGCGCAAAACCACACCGCGTTTCGCACGCGCCGGGCCATTCGCCGTCCACACGGCGCCGCCCTTAGAGTGTTTGGCGCCGCGAAGCCGTGGCGAATCGCATGAGCTTAGTCCGGGTCACCATGCTGGACTAGATGCGGCCGCGATAAAAAGAACTTGGCGGAGTGCTTCGATGGGATCATCTTGAATTGCCGTGGCGTTTGGCTGTAGTTAAAGATGTCGTCGATCGACGTGGCGCGCTGATCGGTCGTGCCGAGCGTCGGGAGATTCCAATTTCCTTCGATGTATTTGAGGATGCAAGGAACGAATCGTCACGCCTGCACGTTCTCCAAGAAGGCGAGCCTTTGAAGGCCCGCCGGCAACAAGTTAACTGCCGATCGCCCGGACTAAGACGATCGGGGAGTTGAGGCATGGACGGACCGAACGACCGATTAGCTACGGTGAGGACGAAGCTGTTGCGTGTGATTGCAATTCTTCGACAGCGGCTTCAAGCCGACGAACCCGAGCGCGCAGCTCCACCACCTCATCGTGAAGGAGAAGGGCGCTCTCGGCGGTCTCCAACTGAGCCCGCTCAAGCTCCCGGCTCCCGTCCCGGCGCCTCTTCCGATCCCGAGCTCCCTCCGGAGGACCCGCCGAAAGTGGGATAGCCGGCTCCGACTCTCCCGCCAGGTACCAAGGCGAAACCTTGAGCTCCCTCGACAGGCGGAGCGCCGCCTCCAGCTTGAGGCTCTTGATGTCGCCGGTGCGCATCTTGCGCGCCGCGTCGGCCGAGACTCCAAGAATGTAACCCAGTTCCGTGTCATTCAGACCCCGGACAAGCTCCTTAAAGCGTTTGCTGAAATTAGCAACTGCCACGTTGTTATAATAACATAAGTCGTCAATAGTTTCCTATTGCCTTTTATCGTGAACTTGCTATTATACTGGTAGGAAGTAAGACCAACGCGATGCCTCCTCAGGTCAGGGCGTCAGCGTAGCGCACCCTACGCCGTAGCCCTGGGCCCCCCGGTCGCCACCACGCCCCTTGCCTCCGCTCGCGATTACGGCATGACTGCTATGGACTCAGACGTCCCTTCCGGCGCTTCCGCTGAGGCGTCCGACTACTCGCAGCTGAACGACGGACAGCTTGGCTCGGCGATTCGGTTCGCCGAGAAGCATCTTCGCTGGGTCGAGGAAGATCACGTCACGCTCCTTCAAGCCTACCGTGAGGAGATCGACGCGATGCGCCGGCACCTCATCGATCGCATGCTGAGACGAATGGTTACCAGTTCGGCACCGCTCTCGGACGAGCAGCAGCACGACCTAAGCCGCGCCTTCGAGCGGCGCGGTATGGATGCGAGCGAGATCACAAAAGTCGTCCGCGCAGCTTCGAGAGGCCGAGTGGTTCGCGTCGATGCGTTGACGGAGATCGAGGCGATGGCGTTGCTTCTGCGCTTGGACCGAGAAGCGTGAGTGCCAGGACTGCTGGCCAGCCTGGCCTGTAGAGGGGATTAGTTCGCATGTCCTACGACGACGAGCTTAACTGGCTGCGCGACCGCGGCGTTCAAATCGATCACAGGGGCCGGATCATCGTTAGTCTTCCGGCGGCACTGAATGACGTTGACTTCGACGT
>JBARKF010000036.1:0-1513 GCA_049800655.1 Candidatus Cybelea sp. | reverse complement strand
CGCGCGCGCGACCGCCGCAAAGCAGATCCGAACGCCCGCCGCGGTGCAGTCGTTTTCCAACCGATCGAACATCGGGGCGTAGCCGCCGAGTGGCCGAGCGCTGCGTGAGTCGACGCCCGAACGCCACTCGTCGCCGATCGCGCGCGCGCTCGCGATCGCGGGATCGGCAGCCTCGAAACCCTCGACGAACGCGCGCGCATCCCGTGCGACTCTACACGTCGCGGCGTCGTTTTCGAAGCGCCGCAAGAAGCGATCGGCGCTTTCATCCTCGCGCAGCGAACGGGTACCTTCGAAGATGCTCGCCGAGCTGGTAAATGCCGCGTCTTCGCGCTGGAGTTTGCCGTCCTCGCGATTCCAAATTTCACCGCCGATGTCGACGGCTGCCGTGCCTGCGGCGTGCAGCAGCTCGATCGTTTCGCGCGCGGCGCCGTGAATGAACTCGGCGCCGAGCTCGGCAGGGATTAGCGGCCGGGCGGTGGCGCGCGTCAAGACGCGGCCGCCGACGCGATCGCGTGCTTCGATCAGCACCACGCGTAAGGACCGGCAGGCGAGGGTTCGCGCGGCCGCCAGCCCGGCCGCACCGGCACCAACCACGATGACGTCGGCGTTCATGCGCTACCTGCAACCTCGGCAAGCGCCGCCTGGGTTCAGGCGTGCACTATGAAGATCCTCATTGTCGGCGGGAGCGGAACGCTCGGCCGAGCCGTCGCCGCCGAGCTTTCGC
This sequence comes from Candidatus Cybelea sp., assembly GCA_049800655.1. Lineage (GTDB taxonomy): Bacteria > Vulcanimicrobiota > Vulcanimicrobiia > Vulcanimicrobiales > Vulcanimicrobiaceae > Cybelea. The sequence goes on along the minus strand of JBARKF010000036.1, from coordinate 789 downwards.
AACGCCACGAAATCGTAACCGCCGGCCGCTCGAGCGGAGACCTCAGGGCAGACATCACCGACGTCGCCAGCATTCGCAAAATGTACGAGCAGGCCGGAGCCCTCGAGGCAGTCGCGTGCGCGGCGGGACACGTTCACTTCGGCCCACTCGAATCCATGACGGCGGAGGCATTCGACATCGGTTTACGCGATAAGCTGATGGGCCAGGTTAATCTCGTTCTCGCCGGGCGCGAGTTCGTCGAGCCGAGCGGTTCCTTTACGCTGATCTCCGGCGTTCTTAGCAAGGATCCGATTCGCTACGGCGCTTCCGCGTCCATGGTCAACGGCGCGATCGAGAGCTTCGTCCGCGCCGCGGCGATCGAGCTTCCGCAACATCGTATCAATGCCGTCAGCCCCACGGTGCTGGAAGAATCGCTGGCGGCCTACGGCGCATACTTCCGCGGGTTTGAAGCGGTTTCGGCAAAGCGCGCGGCGCTCGCGTTTTCGAAGAGCATCGAAGGCTCCCAGACGGGTCAGATCTACTCCGTTCTGTGAGCGCCGGCGCGAAGTGGCCGGCCTGGAGCGTCGCAGCGGTGGTCGCGATCGTGCACCTGATGGTCGCGGGGCAGTACGACGTCTTTCGCAACGAGCTCTACTTCATTATCTGCGGGCGTCATCCGGCGTTCGGCTACGTCGATCAACCGCCGCTGGTGCCGCTGCTCGCCGCCGCGACGCAAGCGTTTGGCATTCACATCTGGCTCCTTCGATTGCCGGCGGTGATCGCTGCGGCGCTCCTCGTGCCGATGACGGT
>JBARKF010000035.1:0-7264 GCA_049800655.1 Candidatus Cybelea sp. | reverse complement strand
GCTTTGCCGAAAACTCTGCGGCGCCTTCGACGAGCGCGCCCTCGAGCACCGTTGGTTTGGGATTATCGTAGAACGTGGGCTCGGCGATGGCTTGCTGCACGTGGGTGTACTCGTGCACGATGACTTGTACGTAACGATCTTCCACGTTTGACCCCATCCACTGGACCGCGCATAGCGCCTCAAGGCCGATGATCACTCCCGACGCGTCGGCAATGCCGACCGGCTTTCCGCGGCTCACGGCGATGAAGATCGGACGGTCCGACATCTCCGGATAGAGATCACGCATCTTCGCCAATGCGATCTCGAGGCGAGCACGTACCCGCGGCAGCACGGTAAGGCATTGCCGGGCGGTTGCGTACATCTCCGGATGGGCCGTCAAATTTTTCGCGATCGTCACACCGGTAACGTTGCGCGTCTTCTCTAAGGTCTGTAGGCCGGCAGATCGGGGATCGATGTAGTCACGTTGGATCGCGTCGGCGGTGGGGTGGCCGCCGGCGGCTTCATACACTTGGTAAAAGCGCGTGACGTCCTCGGTGTGGATGGCGGGAGCTTCCGCTGCCGCCCCAATACCGATCGTCAAGAGCGCGATAGCGATAACGAGGCGCGTCAAATCTTGTAGCCGGCATTGCGAGCGATAATCTCTCGTAAGACGCCCGGCGGCGTTGCGTCGGGACGCGAGAAGTCGAGCGTCGAGCTCAGTCTCGAAGCATACGCGGTCTTCAGGTTGCGTGCGGTGATGTCGATCTGTGGATGAATCGCGACGAAGGGACGCAGATCCGCCCGAGTCGTGAACGCCGCGTAGAGCGGGACCGCCATGGCGTCATAGGTCGACAGCGGCGGTATGCCGAGCATCATCTCGATCGTTCGCAGGATGCTCGCCGTTGTATAGTGTTCGCTTTGAACACCGCCGGCCGCATACGGGGACGCGACGTACATCGTCGTGCGCTGCGCACTCACGTGGTCCGCACCGTCCTGCGAATCGTCCTCGATGATAAAGATCGCCGACGACTTCCATACGGGTGAGTGCGAAATCGCGTCGACGATGAGCCCCACGGCATAATCGTTTTGGCCGATGTATGCCGCCGGAGTCAGCTTACCGGGCCTGCTACCGTAGGTATGATCGTTCGGCACCCAGAGGTACTCGAATTGCGGAAGATCGCCGCGTGCGACGAATGCATCGAACTCGCGTTTCCATTCGCGGTAGCGATCGAGGTCGCTATAGTCGAGGTCCCAGCCGTTGTACTTCGGATCGTAACGATGATCGAGTGTGGGCGCCGTGAGCTTGGGCGAAGCGTCGAACCGTCCAGCTTCATTCACCATCTCGCCGTAGTCGCGAAACGAGACGTGCGCTCGCGCTGCCGCATCCCAGATGTACCCACCGGCCGGCATCGCTGCACCAAACCCCTCGCCCGTGTCGTCGCCATCGGCTCGTCCACCGTAAGTCGGCGGCCAAACCCGTTCGACGTAATCGTTGGCGAAGGCGGCATCCGACCAATTGTGTCCGGGATCGCTAACTTCTCCGCTAGTGTACGAATTGTCGAAGAGTCCGAAGCGCTCCGCGATTGCATGTTGATTCGGCGTTACCGCGCGCCCGAAGAACGTAAGCTTTGCGTCACCGTTACCGGCCGCGATATCGCCGAGGATCTGATCGTACGCGCGGTTTTCCTTTAAAATATAGAAGACGTGTTGGATCGGGCCGCCCGGACGCACGACCGAATCGAGCGGCGCCGAGCGCTGCCAGCCCGTCGCACCCTGGGGCGTGACCGCACCGATCGCACCGGGCAGCGAATAGGCTCGAATCGATCCGAATTCGATCGCGCCAATATAATCAACGTTGCTGCGGCTGAACACGTTGAAGCGTGGATTCGCCGGCACCGCCTCGCCTTTGCCGTCAACCACGTAGAGACGGTCGCGCAACGGAACCATGTCGGTTGGGTAATGGCCGGCAGCGATGCGCCCGACCACACGCGTGCCACGGATCACGGCAATCGCATTCGCCGCACCCAGACTGACGTAGAGCGTTCCATTGGCCCAGGCAAGCGCGTTGGGCGAGACGCCGGCGAGCCGCGCGTTACCCGCGAGATCGCCAACGAAAACGTCCGCAACGCGCGTCAAGTCTGCAATGCGATAGATGCCGACACTGTCGTTGTCACTTTCGGCCACATACAGCCGCGTGCCGACCGCCAGTAAGTCGCTCGGATGCAAGCCCGTGGCGATCGTTCGTACGACGAGCGTGCGCGCGTCGATCGCTTTGACGCTGCTTCCGGAGCGGTCGGCTGCGAAGAGCGTCTGCCCGTCCGGGCTGAAAACCAACCCTCCGGGATGCGTTCCAATATGCACGGGCCGCGCCTTAGCGACACTTCGCAGCGTACCGATGCGCACGTTGCCGTCGTCATCCGTTGCTACGGCTATCCGTTCGCCTGAACGCGCTATCGCGACGGGATACGTATGCGGGGGAAGCGGAATTTTTGCAACGGATCGCGTCGTCGCATCGATCTCGAGTATCGCTTGCGCGTTCGCGCCGGCGACGAGGACGTGCCGAGCATCGAGCCACAACGGCCGCCCGAATGCGCCGCGGAGCGGAATCGATGCGCTTTTTCGGAGCGTGCGGGTGTCATAAAGCCCAAGTACGGGCGGATTGAAGCCCGACTCCACGACCGCAAGTTCGCGACCGTCGGGCGACGCCGCGGCGCCCTGCGGCATCGTGCCCGTACGAACTGAGAGCGCCGGAGCCGGCTGCAGAATCCAGCCGCTTGGAAGAGTAATCGTTAGTAACAGGCTCCACAGCCGCCACACGCGTTTGGTTCTCCTCAGAGATAGACATCAGATGTCCTGTTGTCTAAGGGTTTCTTCGCGTGACGGCCAGGGAGTTCATTTGGCCGAGCTAACCGTTGCGCCCACCGGATCGCGAACCTCAATAATGATTTTGAAGGGTGAGCCCCCAGTTGGGAATTTATAAAAGTTGATGCGTCTTCGGCCGCGCAGGTGGTGCCGTTTCGTGAACAGTGCATTGGGCGCCATCACGCTTTCGCCTTGAGTCCAGAGCTGAGGTACATAGCTCGATCCAAACAGCAGAGGCCGATACAGCGACTAGAATGGTAATGCTGTCTAGAGCATCGCCCGGGTCAACCTGGTTCAGCAGGCGTGATATCGCGGCCCGCCGCGATCGGGAAAAACCTTACATGCACGTTTAAATCACCGGCGAAAGAGTCGATGAGTACGTCGGTCTCGAGTGCTAACGTGGTGGCTAACTGTCGAACGGCAACGTAAATACTTAGCCGTGGCATCCCAACGCATGAGCTTCGCCCAAAGACGCATCAGGGGACTGGGTCGTCCCAGGATAGCGACCATTCCCGCGCCACTGGCCCTCATCTTCGGGTTGTCCTTATGGGCCATCGGCCGAGAGCTTCACTGAACTGCCTGCCACGATCTTGGCGCGGACCGGTCGAGACAGTATTCAGTAACCCGAAAAACGCAATGAGTGGTGCCAGAAGACCGCCCAAGCTAACGGCATAGTTTACTTAGGAAAGCGTCGAGTGGAGAGCTTGCAGGTCTTTTTTCTAAGGTCATGCCGTTGTGCGTCGTAATAGCGCGATCGCGCTTCCTGATTTCTACAGGTGGCTATTGACGTCGCGTCACTGACGCTCTAAAGTGATCCAATAACGTCCAGCCATCATAGCGGCTGTTTTTTACGCGTCGTTTATTTCCGTCAATCTCTTATCGCGTCGGCAGAGATTCTCTCTTATCTGGAGATTGTAATTAGCGTCATCGATTTTCGGCTCGGCGACCGCGTTCGTCCTTGGACACGTCCACTAGCCGGATCTCAGCCAGGGGTCTGAGTGTCCTCCGCCTCGTTTTCGATCTCTGCTGTCGCGGACTCATCTATTAGCTCGATCGATTCGACGGCTTCGGCATGCGGTATTGCGGCCAAGCGTTCTTCGTTAGTGCCTAAGGTTGGGTTCACGTCGTGCCACTGGATCGCATAGTGCGCTTTAACCCTGACTTGGGCCTCAAAGCCCGTCAAAAGTTTACCGCCAATCACTTTGCCGCCGACAACGAGGCGGACGTCTTGGTTTGCGTACTCTTGAAGCTGCTCGTCTGTCATGTCGGATGCTTCGGCTTCGCGGCACTCCGGTCATTGTGACCTAGGCGTCTATTGCGGCGGTTGTATTTCCGCCCCTGGCACCAAAATCAAATCTCTAGGAACCCTGAATCACGACGAACTTAATCACACAGACATTCCTCAACGGATCGTACGGAAATCACTCAGAAGAAGACATAAAGAGCGCGGCCAAGCGAGCTTATCGTGACGGTTACCGCTTTGAGCGGATGACTCGTCACCTCGAACGCGTAGCCCGACTGGAAGCTCCAATGACCTTATGTAGTATCCCAAGGTTTTCGCCGAATGATAATACAGATGGGCGAAAACGTCTGGGTGTTCGGCTCTCAATCGCTTGGCTAGGGAACCTTACGCGGTTTAAATCCGAACCGTGCCTCGATCTACTCGAATTCCGGCAGCGTGCTTTCAGCCAGCTAAATCCATCCCTTGCACGATTCTACGCTACTGGCTGGGCGGTGTCCCGGCGCCGTCTGGTGGCTCGTTCTCAGCAACTAGTGTATTAGCTTTGGACCCGAAATAAAAACCAAGAACCGATCCCAGCAATCCCGTCTCCGCTGGTAGGAGAACGGAGAGAATCTCCTTGACCGTCTCCCACGTAGCTTTTGTATCCCGACCAGGTAGAAACGGAATAGTAAAAGCCGCTAACACGGTGATTGCAAATAAACAGGAAAAACCAACTGCTAGCAGCAGGCGCACGTCCGAGTCCTCCGTGACAATGCGCCAACCGCCGCTACCCTTCGGCGAGACGATCAGGTTAGGCCTTAACGCCAAGCTGCTGCATCCATGCAAATCACTTCTGAAACCGATTGCAAACAACCAAGCAAGCGAGCCAGGGCGAGTTCCGCAGCGCAGGTCGTCCGAGAGCCTTCGGAACCCGTATTAGGATAGCTGCAGATACCTACGGGCGCCTTTTCGTCAACTGCCAGAGCGCCGTTGCCAACGCGATGTGATGACAAGAAACCGACGCCCGGTCCGGCCTTAGGGTGCGAAATCCGCGCGGAAGAGATACTGTCCGCCGGATACCGCTTTGCAATTCCGAATTTCTGGCTTGTACGTTGAGTGTGCGGCCGCATCGGCGACGGCCGTATCGATCCTCCAATCACCGCTTGATTTGAACGTTTTGACATTGGAGGCATGGCCGCCAGCCGTGACCGTGACGGCAACGATCACGGAAGCCTTCGGGTGCGCTTTGACGACCGACTCGGAAACGTCGGGCCTGACCGCGTTGACGACCTCGGGTTCGGAGAAGCAGCTGGTTGCTGCGAGCCCCTTTGGCGTTTGGAACGCGAAGCCAAGCATCACGAAGAGCGCGACCGCCGTTACGACGACGAGCTGGTTTGTTCTCATGTCAGCAGCCTTTCCGTTGAGTAGACGCGCAATGCGCCCGACGAGTATGCGGCCGGATCCCACGGCGCTTGGGGTGAGCAGCGGCGTGCGCGCAGCGTGGTTGCGCAACGCGAGGGTTGCAAGGAACGATGCGTAGCGATCGGGATCGCTTGCGGCGTGTACGGCCCAGTCGTCGCACGCCGCTTCACGCTCCTTACGCAGTTGGTGCCCGATGACGTACACCCACGGATTGAAGAACAGCAGCGCCTCGAAGCAACGCTGGACCAGATTGCCGAGGACGTCCTTGCGCAGAATGTGCGCTCGCTCGTGAGCGACGATGCCCGCAAGATCGACGGCATCGAGCGTTTTTGCGAAGTCGTTGGGAACGATGACGACGGGATGAAGGATGCCGGCGGCAATCGGTGTCGCGATCGCCGGCGACGTGAAGACGCCCTCGCCGATGGCAGGAGCGGCAAGCGCCGAGCGCACGATTCTCGTGACACGGAAATGGCTAAGCGAGAGGCGCGATAGGCAAACCAACACTCCCGCTAGCCAAATCGCCCAGAGCCACAAACCGCTCGCATCCGCGGCTCGTTGCGTTACGTGCGATGCCACGGTCGTCGTATGGATCAGCGCGGCGGGGATCGCGGCCGGCGGCACGGCAAACAGGAAGTGGCCAATAAGTGGAAGCGCAGCAAGAGCGACGAGGGACGCGAACCAAACGGCGTATCGCGTCGCCGCATGACGTTGCGGCACGAACGCGGTTAGCGCGGCGGTGACGACGACCAGGAACGCTCCCTGCCAAAGGCTATTTAGCAACACTTCGATCATTTTGCGCCCTTCCGCCGTTGAAGCAACTGCCTAATTTTTGCGATCTCGGGGTCACTTAATGGCGCTTCATCGAGAAGTGCCACCGCGAGATCGCCGGGCGAGTTTCCAAAAAACCGATTGAGGAGATGGCGCATCGCGGATTTTGCGGCGTCATCACGTTGAACGACCGGATGATAAACGTAGGCACGGCCGTCTTCTTCGTGCGCGATGTATCCCTTCTGCTCGAGCGTCCGCAGCGTCGTGAGCACGGTGCTGTAGGCGAGCGGGGGCGGTGTGAGCGCTTCGACCACATCGGCAACGGTGGCCGCTTTGTGGTGCCAAAGCACTTCCATCAGCCGTAACTCATGATCGGTAAGGATCAGGGATTTTTTCCGGGACACTCGGCCTCCAACTATTACGAATGTAATAGAACTCTAGCGCACCCGACGTGCGCTGTCAACTAGATTCCTAATAATTCAACCTCGCGAAACAAAGTGGGAACCCATTTTGGGTTCCCACTGGCAACTGGTCGCTTCGCGAGCTAGGCTCGCGGTGGTCTGCCTCTGCCACCGCCGCCACCTGGAGGACGGCCGCCGGACATTCCGCCGTGCGCGGCGCCCCCGCCACTTGGGCGACCGCCGTACGTGCGGCCCGACGAATGTGCGTAGTGCGTCGCGGTTGCGCTCGATGACCGATGTTGATACGCCATGGCGGAGCTGTGATGCGTTGTCAGCCTCGGCGCGCTATGCGCGGCAACCGACCCACGGTGCGCAGCGGTCGTCGGTGCGTTGTGATGCGCCGCGGCGACCGACCCATGGTGTGCAGCGGTCGTCGGTGCGTTGTGATGGGCAGCAGCGACCGACCCGTGGTGCGCAGCGGTCGTCGCCGCATTGTGATGCGCAGCAGCCACTGATCCGTGATGCCCGGACGCTACCGCGTTGTGATGCGTCGCCGCACTGAGGCTCCCGTGAGCCATGCCCGAGCGATTCGCCCCAAGTGATCGCTGCA
>JBARKF010000034.1:0-15340 GCA_049800655.1 Candidatus Cybelea sp. | reverse complement strand
CGATGTATGGTGCATCGTCGACGATCGAAAAATCAACGACCCAGGGCACGTCGACGAGCGGCGCGATCGTGAAGTTTCCCGAAATTACGGCCTTTCTCGGCAGATAGTCGCGCGTGCCGACCCACAGCTCGCGCAGGCGGTTCTCTTTTGGCCGCCGCAGCGGCGCGAGTTTGAGATGATAGGTCACAACGCCATCAATGGTCGGCATATCGATCATTGTGACTTGGTAGTTGGGAGACTGCGCCGATACGGTCGCGATTACTCGCAACGGGCTGGATGCCTCCGCTTGGGCATGTGTCGCGGCGAGATTGTAGCCGAGACCGAACATGTACGTCGGCGAGAGTAGCGGCTCGCCCAAGAGATCGCTTTCCGGCGCCGCGTGCCCCATCGGAATCGCATAGGTGGCGGTGCCGCTGCCTCGACCGCCCGAGAGCTGGATGACGAAGAACGTGTTAACGCCGTGCGGCACCGGCGCTGGTGCGGCGAGCTGTTCGTCGCTGATCGGAAATACTCGAATCGCTTCATCGTTGGAATCGCAGCTTGCGCGGTAGTGATCGGCGGCCGGCCGCGATCCATCGAGTCCGGTGACGGCAATGGTGTAATCGATACGACGGGGATACTGCGCGGTTGTGACGGCAGAGCGAGCCTTCAGCCAGACCGCGTAAGCGTCGGGAGTAGCGGATGCCGAGGCCGCCGTCATCAACGAACCTCCATCGTGGGCGAGGGCGTTTCCTTTGGCCGTGGGGTCTCCTACGGAGGATGTTCTCCAAAGGACGCTCCCAGCTTCTTTCAAGGACCGCAAAACCTAACGAGTGCTACGCTTGAAGTTGACTAAGGAGAGAGTAGCGATGAAAAAGTTGGGATTACTCCTGGCTGCGCTGCTGGCGCTCGCGGGCGAAGGCCCCGCCGCGCCCGTCCGCCATCTCGAGTACGCGTTCGCAATATATCCAACCGCCAAGCCGAACGGCGGCCTCTACAACGGCACGATGAGCGTCGACATCCTCGGCACGGCGCCCGACGGCGGCACGTTCGTGCAGGCTAGCGAATGGTGGTACTACACGCTGCGGCCGCGTCAAGCGGTGACGTGCGAGGTCTACGCCGCCGGAAGCGTCCGCTGCGAAGACGTGCCGCCCTATCCTTCGGAGGCCGAACTCGTTCTGTTCCCGCTGCTGGCGCGCGACTTCTTTACCGCCGGCTCGTCGAGCGGGGCTTCCTCGTGGCAACAAAAGCTCACGTTGTCGTTTGCAAAAGGCTTGTACCAAACTGCGGTGTCGTTGGACCTGAGCTCGACCCCGCAGAGTGGCGGACGCATCTTGACCGTCACGTCGAAGGGTGTCTTTCAGCAGCTCGATCGGCGGGAAAGGAAAGCGCTGGAAGAGGGGCAGTTTGTCTACGACCGCGCGTCCTTGATTCCAACGGTCGTTCACGAGGTTCGCTCGCCAACGCCGACCGGAAGCATCTATAGCCAGACTGCGGTCGATTTGCAACTCACGAAAGATTCGGCTGGAACGAGCGCCCCTGCGCCACAGCCCCGCTTTCAAAACAACCAGCTGCCTCCAACCGTGCCGCGGGGCACGCCCGTGCCGAAAGCGCCGGCCGCCGACTAGCCGGCTGAGGTTCGCCAGAGTTTCGGGCAGAGCAGTGTGTCGGTCGGATCGCCGGCAAGCACGTCGACCATGTCTTGCGTCACGTTGAACTGAATGCTCGAGGGCCAGCCGGTCCACGGGACCGGAAATGGGATAGGAACGCGCACGTAGTGATACTGGTGCGTCGGCGTTCGCAAGCGCAAGGCAAGCTGCTGCGATCCGGGACTTGCCGATGCGTCGGGATAGAGCCAAGTGTAGTAAGCATTCTGATCGTTTTCGACGACGATCCGCTCAGGGAGCGGGGCGGGCACAGGCTTGTCGCAGACGGCCTGACTCTTATCGAACAGCACAAACGTCGGCTGTACGTAGAGAAATGATTGCGGCGCGGTGCCCGAGAGCAAAACCGGTTTCGACGGGGGCGGCGGCGCGTCGTTCAGCCTCTCGTTGATGCTGCGGTCGTTGCCGGCGATGAAGAAGAGATAATCCGAAGCCGAACACCGGTACTTCGGTGCTTCGACCTCGAGCGAATAGATACCGAAGGCGTTATCGAACTCGACGACCGCTTCCGCTTCATCGCCGCGCTGCACGCGATAGACGCGGTCGAGCTGTGGGCGGCCGATGCGATCGGCGACGTGGACGCGCACCGCAATGGTCGTATCCGGCCGGGCGCGAAGAATTGCGTTGCAAAACCCAACGTGGAGGATAACGTGAGCAAGATCCGGCATCGAGCCTGCTCTTTGGCAGCATTCATGGCGCTCCTGCCCGCGTTCGCCGGCGCACAGGGCCACGCGCTCACCCCCGCGCAGATCGTCGCGCTCGTTAAAACGGCGCCGCAATTGAAGATCGACACCAGCGTCGCGTCGGCCGCGCTCGATCCAAAGACGCACCCGTACGTCAACGTCCGTGGTGCCCCCGAAGGCGAGTACGTCGGCGGTTACCTCATGGGCGACGATGCGCACGACGGCACGCTTGCCGGGGGTGAGAAGGTCTTGGCGATACCACTCGAAAGCGGCGGCAGCGGCGGCATATTCACCCAAATTCTGTTCGCCCGCTCCGGCGACCGTGCGTATGCCTACGTCGGCGCGATCGGATCGGGTGGTCACCTCGATGTGCGCATCACGAACGGCGAGATCGTCGCGACGCTGCCGTACTACGGTGCGAACGATCCGAACTGTTGCCCGTCGAAGCGCATCGTCCAGGCGTACGCCGTGCGCGGCGGCAAACTCGTGAAAATTTCTGAGAAAACGTTTTCGATGGCAACGCCGCGTCCCGAGAGGTCGCGTTTCTAGCAGAGGCGAAGCCTCCACCAGTAATGTCCGCGCGAGCCGTTAACGATTTCACCATTCGCGTGGCGACGGTCAACGGATCGGGAAGCCAATCCTCCAACCTCGTTCTGACCAACGCCATCGCGCGCCTCGGCATCCCCGTCGCTCCGAAGAACGTCTTTCCGTCGAATATCGAAGGTCTTCCGACCTGGTTCGACGTTCGGGTCAGCGCGCTCGGTTATCAATGCCGTGCCCGCGATTTCGACGTGCTCGTCGCGCTTAATGCCGCGACCTGGCAGCAAGACGTCGCCGGCGTCAAGTCCGGCGGCGCGGTCGTGCACGAAGAGAGTTATCCGTGCAAGGGCGACACGCTGCGCGAAGATCTGACATACTACGCCGTCCCGTTCACGGCGCTGGCGAAGGAGCACTTCGCCGATAAAGGCGACCTGCGCAAATACTTGATGAACATGATCTACGTCGGTGTTCTCACGCAGCTGCTCGAGATTCCGATGGCGACCGTCGAAGAGGGATTGCGCGCGCAGTTTCGCAGCAAAGCGTCGGCCGTCGAGCTGAACATGAAGGCGGTGACGATCGGCGTCGAGTACGCACAGCAGCACCTCGAAAAGCACGATCCCTGGCGGTTGGTTCCGATGAGCGGCAAAACCGACGGCATGACGTTCATGGAAGGCAATCGCGCCGCCGCGCTTGGATGCGTGATGGGCGGTTGCACCGTCGCCGCGTGGTATCCGATCACGCCTTCATCGTCGCTTTGCGAATACTTCATCCAATACTGCGATCGCTATCGCGTCGATAAAGAAACGGGCGAACGCAACGCCGCGATCGTGCAGGCCGAGGACGAGCTTGCCGCCGCCGGGATCGTCTTCGGCGCGGGCTGGGCCGGCGCACGCGCGATGACGTCGACCTCCGGGCCCGGCATCTCGCTGATGGCCGAATACGCGGGATATGGCTATTTCGCCGAAGTGCCCGGCGTGATTTTCGACGTTCAACGCGCCGGGCCGTCAACCGGTTTACCGACGCGAACGATGCAAGGCGACGTCTCGTTTGCGTATATGCTCTCGCACGGTGACACCAAGCACATCGTGCTCCTCCCGGCGACGGTCGCCGAAGCGTACGAGTTCGCGATGGAAGCCTTCGATCTGGCCGAGCGCTTTCAGACGCCGGTCTTCGTGCTCAGCGACCTGGACTTGGGAATGAATGCCTGGCTCACGCCGCCGCTGCGTTATCCGGAGAAGTCATTCGACCGTGGCAAGGTGCTCGGGGCCGACGATCTCGCCACAATGAAATCGTGGGGACGCTATCGCGACGTGGATAAGGATGGCATCACGTATCGCACGTTGCCGGGGACGAAACATCCCAATGCCGGCTTTTTTACGCGCGGGACGGGCCACGACGAAGAGGCACGCTACTCCGAGATGCCGGAGGTCTGGCAACGTAATCTCGACCGGCTCAGCCGCAAGCACGAGACGGCGCGTACCGCCGTTCCGCCGCCGGTCGTAGACGAGAAGCGGAGTCGTAAGGTCGCGATCCTGGGCTACGGCACTACACATCACGCCGTCGTCGAGGCACGCGATTTTCTGCGCGATGCCGGCGTCGAGTTGAACTACATGCGTGTGCGCGCCCTGCCGCTTTCACCCGAGGTCGCGACCTTCGTGCAGCGTCACGACCGCGTCTACGTCGTCGAGCAGAATCGTGACGGTCAGCTCTACGGCATCCTGCGCACGGAGCTCCCCACCCACTTGATCGGCCGGCTCCAATCAATTCGCCACTACAACGGCGTGCCGATCGACGCTCACGCTATCATCGACCCACTGCTGGAAGAGGAGCGCCCCCCGGCGGTAGTCGCGGAGTAATAAATGACCCCTTCGACAAGCTCAGGATGACATGACAGTTAATCTTATCGGACTCACGCGCGAAGTTTACAAAGGGCTGCCGACGACGCTCTGCGCCGGATGCGGTCACAACTCGATCACCAATCATCTGATCAAGGCGCTCTTCGAGTACGGCGTCGAACCGCATAGGTTGGCAAAGATGAGCGGCATCGGCTGCTCCTCAAAGACGCCGGCGTACTTCGTCGAACAAGCGCACGGCTTCAACGGATTGCACGGACGCATGCCCTCGGCCGCAACCGGCGCGAAGCTGGCGAACCGCGACTTGCTCGTTCTCGGGATCAGCGGCGACGGAGACACCGCCAGCATCGGCCTGGGTCAGTATTGTCACATGATCCGGCGCAACGTCGACTGCACGTATATCGTCGAGAATAACGGCTGCTACGGGTTGACGAAGGGTCAATTCTCTGCGACCGCCGACGTCGGATCGACGCTAAAAAGCGGCAAAGTCAACGAGTACGCGACGATCGACATCTGCGGCCTGGCGATCGAGCTTGGCGCGACGTTCGTCGCGCGCTCCTTCTCCGGCGACGGCAAGCAACTCGTTCCGCTCCTTCAAGCCGCATTCTCGCATCGCGGAACCGCGATTCTCGACATCATCAGCCCGTGCGTCACGTTCAACGACCACGAAGGCTCCACGAAGAGCTATGCTTACGTGAAAGACCACGACGTGGTGCTGCACACCGCCGACTACATCGCGGGTGGACGCGAGATCACCGTTGACTACGAGCCGGGTACCGTGCGCGACGTCGAGCTCGAAGATGGCTCGCACATTCTGCTTCGCAAGCTCGGCGCCGACTACGATCCGACCGATGCAAGCGCCGCGCTGGGAGCGATCCACGACGCGGACGCGCGCGGCGAGTTCGTCACGGGTCTGCTCTTCGTCGACACCAAACAGCAGGATCTTTGCGAGCGCGAGCACCTAGCGCGCACGCCGCTGGCGCAGCTCGACGAAGAAGTGTTGCGCATCGACCGCGACGAATGGCAGAAGCTGATGCACGCGTGAAAGGAGCTATCGATGAGGAGTCGTCTTTCGCTGGCGCTCTTGGCGCTAATCGCGGTTTCGGTCTTGCCGGCTCGTGCCGCCGTGATGCACGGGCACACGTGGGAGGCGACCTATGTGGCGGCCTTTACGCCGTCGTTCGGCGCTTCGAGGGTTCCCTATTCCGGCACCATGAACCTCAGTTTTAATCAAGGGATCGTCAGCGGGACGTACGTCTCCGACTCGGTCCGCCCCGATCCGCTTCGTGGCCGCAGGGTACCGGTCAGCGGCAACGTCAGCGAAGGCCGGATCACGCTGATTTTTCAATCCCCCGGCAACTTCACCATCCGCGGCACGATCGCCGGCGACGGGACAATTTCAGGTTCCGGCTCGATCAGAGGCTCCTCCTATAATATGCTCGCGAAGGTGAAGTCCTCGCCGTAACGCCGTCACTCCGGCGGTCCGGAGAGGCTCCGTTTATACGCTTCGGTCCCGGCATCGGAGAAGAGTTGCGCGTGCTCGCGGACGTAGCGGTCGGCCAGCGGCATGCGAAACTCCACCCTGCCCCCTGAGGGCACGAAGATAACGCCCTTCTTGATGAGATTCGAGCGGATCGAACTGATCGCCGACGACGGCACGCCGAGCGATTCCGCAACGCGGCCCAGCTCGTGCGGGCCTTCCCCAAGATCTGCGAGGACTCTACAGAAGAGACGTTCGCGTGACGAGAGCTTCTCGAAGTCCTCGGAGTAAAACAGCTTTTCAACCAGGGCGCGGACTCCGGGGACGACCGCTTCTACGTCGGCGAGAGTAATCGTGTTTCCGCGATGGTGATTCCACGCAGCCGACGCGTATTTTTGAACGAAGAACGGATAGCCGGCCGACTCGTCGGCGAGCAAATCGACGGCGCGGTCGTCAATCGTTGCGCCTACCCTGCGAATCGGCACGCGAATCGCCTCCACGGTTTCGGCTCGGCTCAAAAAACCGAGATCGAAACGATCCCAGCGCCGCGCGTAGGTTCGCAGTTTGCGAAACGTCTCGTTCGCGTCGGGAAGGCCCGCGCAGGCCAGCAAGATTGGTGCGTGGGAACTGGCGCTCTGATGGACCCGAGCCACCAGGGAGCGAAAACCAACCACGTCGACGTCTTGGACTTCATCGACCGTGATCACGAGATAGCGGCGGGCAGCGGCAACCGCCTCGTTGAGAATATCGACTGCTTGCCCGAGGGGAAGATCGGCCGATTGGTGTGCCTCTTCGGGCGCGACGAGCGTGATCGCACCCATCTGCTGCGGCAGCTCGAACGCCGGCATCGGCAACTGGCGCAGCGCGCTCTCGATCGCCTTTCCCACCCGTTTGAGCTTCGGTTCGACGGCGCGCTGCAGGCGGCCGAGGACGGCACGAACCGACGCGACCAGCGGCACGCCGGCCTCAACCTCGATCTGAAGATGAAGCCCGCCGGGCGTGTACTGGCGCACGACGTTGAGCAAGACGGTTTTTCCGAGTCCCCGCAGGCCCAAGATCGCGACGGGGGTCGGCGCGCTGTGACGCGCGACCCGGTCGCAGGCATCCTGGATCGAGGCAAGCTCGGCTTCGCGTCCGACGAGCGCCGGAGGAGTGGCGCCGGGAGCGGGGGCGAAGGGATTCTCGTGGATGGCAGACGTTGGCATTTTTGTCACTATGACAGATTTGACAGAAGCTGACAAGATTCGGCTCCAAGCCGCAGCGGTCGACGACCTCGTTACCGCGCTCCGGCGCGCGACCTCGGTCTTCGTACTGACCGGTTCGGGGATCTCCGCGGAGAGCGGGCTCCCGACGTTTCGCGGTGTCGGCGGCTTGTGGCGCACGCACCGCGTCGAGGAGCTCGCGTCGCCCCAAGGGTTCGCGCACGATCCCGTTCTCGTCTGGACTTGGTATAACGAACGCCGAGCGGCGCACTCGCAAGCCCAGCCGAATGCCGGTCATACCGCCCTCGCGCAGCTCGAGCGCGCGTTCGGCGACTTCACTCTTGCCACCCAGAACGTGGACTCTTTACATTTGCGGGCCGGCTCGAGCAACGTGTTGGAACTACATGGCGATCTCCGCGAAGCGCGCTGCAACGGCTGCGGCTTCCGCCGTCCGCTTGACGAAGACGGGTTGCCGGCCTCGCAGATCGAGCACACCTGCGGCGGGCGGCTGCGGCCCAACATCGTCTGGTTTGGCGAACCGCTTCCGGGCGCGGTGTGGCGCGCGGCGAAAGCGGCGGCCGCGCGCGCCGACGTCATCCTGGTGGTCGGTACGAGCGCCGTGGTCTATCCGGCTGCCGCCCTCGCGACGAGCTATAACACGCGCGCATTCGTGGCCGAGATCAATCCGGAGCAAACCCCGATCAGCGATCGCGTCGACTGCGTCCTGCGCGGCACGGCGGCGGAGTTGCTGCCCCGCGTCGTCGCGACACGATGATGCGCGGCTACGGCCGCTGTTCATTGTGGACTGCTCCCCATCGGCGTCGCGGTGCGTTCGCGCAGCGAGCGGCTGTAAGCGAATATCCAATAGACGGGCAGACCCGAGAGCAGTATGCCCAGGCCGATCGAGGTCGCGAGCGGCGATTTAATGAGCACGTCCCCGACGACACTCCAGGCGATCACGAGGAAGATCGACGTCGTAACGGGATGGCCTGGCATGCGGAAGATCGGCTGCGGTGCGGCGGGATTCTGCGCATCGCGCTTGCGGAAGACGAAGAGCGCGAGCGCCGAGAGTCCGAAGAAGACGTAGTCGACGCAGGTGACGTAGTTGAGAATTTGGTCGTAGCGACCGGAGAGCGCGATGACGAACGCGACGACGCCTTGCAGGGCGATAGCCAGCACCGGCACGTGCGTGCGAGAACTCACCCAGGCAAGCTGTCGGAAGAACGTGCCGTCAGCGGCCATTTGAAAATAGACTCGCGGCGACGTCAGAATTTGATTGCTCAGAAATCCGAGCGTGGAGAGGGCGATGACGATCGCCATGACGCGCAGCCCGATCGGCCCGAAGGCAAGCCGCGCAATATCGGAGGCAGGCGTCGTCGTCGAGGCTAGTCCGTGCACCCCGAGCACGCGCAAGCAGACGGCATTGACCGCGAGATAGAGCACGACGACGGCGAGCACGCCGACAATCAGGCCTCGCGGCAGCGTCCGATGGGGTTCCTTTAGCTCGGCCGACATGAAGCTCGACGTCTGCCAGCCGCTGTATGCGAACAGGACGGGAACCAGCGCCAAGCCGATTGCCGCGAAAGCGCCGTAACCGGCGAGTGCGCTCGGAGTTGGCGACGACGAAAGATGCGGGGGCGCGAAAAGACCGACCGCGACGAAGCCGCCGATCGCCAGAATCTTGACGGCCATGAAGAGATTCTGCGTCGTCGTGCCGCTTCGCACACCCAACGCGTTGATTGCGGTGAACGCTGCGATGGCGACGGCAGCAATGACGGCGATCGGCGTGTGCCACCCGGTCAAGGGCGTGAAGTACGCCGCGAATGTGACCGCTGCTGCGGCCATCCCGCCGCTCTGCGAGACGAGCAGGAGCGTCCAGCCATACATGAACGCGAGCGCGGGATGAAACGCGTCCCGCATGTAGGCGTAGAGTCCACCATCGTCCGGGCGGCGGGCGGCGAGCTCGGCGAAAATTCCCGCGCCGAGCAACGCGATGAGCCCGCCTGCCACCCATACGGCCATCACGAGGAAGCCGCTTCCGACGAAACGCGCGACGACCGACGGGTTCATGAAGATCCCCGAACCAACGATGCCGCCCATCACAATCAGGGCGGCGTCGCGGGTGCCGAGGCGGCGAAGCAAATGGGGGCGCGGCAACGTTATCGCTCCAGCCTTGGTGAGCTCTCCGCAAACACCTTTTGCGCGAACTCTCCGACGATCGCAGCGAACTCAGGCGTCCGGCGTAGGGGTCCGGTGTGGTCGGTGGCGCGCATCAGGCGCGGCTCGGCGTGCGCGCGCCAGATCTCCCAACCCATGCGGATTCCGTGAAGCAAAAGGATCGGCGGTTTATTCCGGTCACCGAACGCGCGAGCCCATTGCAAATGATGCGGGGGCCCGTGGTGCGAAGTCTGCGAGCATGTTGGCATTAGCGATGTTCTTCCTCACCGCGCTCGCTTCTACCGTGGCGCAGGCACCGCCACCCGGTGCGCCGTCGATGGCGGCGGCGCCGCTCGAGGACGGCCCGTGTCTCGACTCTGCGAGGGCGGTGCCCAAAGTGCTTATGGCACCGGTTTCGCGTGCGATGCAGGTCGTGCGCATCGACCAGGTGATCTCAACGGCAACCATGACGCCCAACGAGGTCATCGGTTTTCTTTATACGACGCAAGACGGATCGACGTGGCTGGGGGAACGCAGCTCGCAATATAGCTCGCCGGCGGACGCCACGGCGATCAATGCAGTGCTTGCGGCCACGCACGCGTCGACCAAGAACGTCACGGGATTTCCTCCTCAGACGCGCTACGGCTACGCGACGAAATATCCGCAGTTCTTCCAAGTGCGCATTCCTCCGGATGCCTTTGGCCCGCTGCGGGTCCAGCTCGCGCCCTGCATCATCTGGCCGCCCGGACGCCCGCTACCCGACCCAGTGCTTTAGCAACCGACGCATCCGACTGCTAGGGTAGCGGGTTATAGGGCTGGTGGAGTTCGTCGTTCGGGCTCGTCTGGGCACGTTTGCGCCAAACGCCGACGTCTTCGTTGATGAGGACGCGCGGCGCGTCGTCGTGGTCGTCGAAGCTGCGGGGGCCGACCCCGAAAGTTTGAGAATCGGTCTTGACGAGCGGTTTCTCATCGTCGCGGGACGCCGTTGCGAGCCGGTTCGCTTCCGCCGCGGCTCCTTTCTGCAAAAGGAGATCGTTCACGGCGAGTTCGTGAAGCGGATTCCGTTGCCGGTTGCGGTTGAATACGAAGGCGTCGCAGCCAGCTTCGAAGATGGCTTGCTGATCGTCGTCGCGCCGATCGCGACGACCGCCTATCTGCCGACCGCCCGCACCGAGCTTCACGTCATGGTAAAGAGGACTCACACGTAAGCAATATGCCCGAGAAACCCAACGACAGCATCGTACCCGCGAACCTGATCGGGATTCTGCCGCTGCAGGAAGCGGTGCTCTTCCCGCACACCGTCATTCCGCTCGCGGTCGTCAAGAAGCCGGGCATTCAACTCGTCGAGGAGGCCCTGCGCGAGGGCAAGCCGATCGGTCTGGTCGTTCTGCGCGATCGCGAGATCGAGGAACCCGGTCCGGACGACGTTCAACGCGTCGGCACGATCGGCGTGATCCAGAAGATGCTCAAGGTTCCCGACGGGACCCTCCGCTGCATCGTCGCCGGCCAGCAAGTTTTCAAGGTCGAGCAGTTTACGCAAGTTTCGCCGTACATGATCGCGGCCTATACCGAGCTTCCCGACACGACCGTCGAGAACGAAGAGCTCGTTGCGATGCAGCGCAATCTCGCGGGACTCTTCCAAAAGCTGCTCTCGTATTTGCCGCAGGCGCCGCGCGACATGGAGATGGAGGTCGCCAACATCACCGATCCGGTGGTGTTGACCTACTTCGTCGCATCCTCGATGCGCCTCGATACGGCCGATCGTCAGGCGCTGCTCGAAGAGCGCGACACCGCCAAGCGGATGCGCAAGCTGACGCTGCTATTGACCAAAGAGCTCGAGGTCGTCGAGCTCGGGCATAAGATTCAAAGCGACATCCAGCGCGAGATGGAGAAGAACCAGCGCGAGTTCTATCTTCGTCAGCAGCTGCGCGCGATTCAAGAAGAGCTCGGTGAGGTCGATCCCCAACAGGCCGAAACCAACGAGTTGCGGACCAAGATCGACGCGGCCGCCATGCCGGAGGAGGTCAAGAAGGCCGCCGACCGCGAGCTCGACCGGCTCTCCAAAGTGCCGCAAGCGAGCCCGGAGTACAGCGTCATTCGCACCTACCTCGATTGGCTCGTCACCCTGCCTTGGAACGCCGAAACGGCCGACCACATCGATATCAAGGCCGCGCGCGTGATCCTCGACGAGGACCACTACGATCTCGACAAGATCAAGGATCGCATCGTCGAGTACTTAGCCGTCGGAAAGCTCAAGAAGAAACTGACGGGACCGATCCTTTGCTTTGTCGGACCGCCGGGCGTCGGAAAAACCTCGCTCGGTCAATCGATCGCGCGCGCGATGGGTCGCAAGTTCGTGCGGCTCTCCGTCGGCGGCGTGCATGACGAAGCGGAGATCCGCGGCCATCGCCGCACGTATATCGGCGCGATGCCGGGAACGATCGTTCGCGCGATGCGCGACGCCGGCACGCGCAATCCCGTGATGATGATCGACGAGATCGATAAGGTCGGCGCCGATTTTCGGGGAGACCCGCAGTCGGCGCTGCTCGAGGTGCTCGATCCCGAGCAGAACGTGCACTTCCGCGACCACTATCTCGATCTGCCGTTCGATCTTTCCGCGGTTCTCTTCATCTGCACCGCGAACACCCTCGACACGATCTCGCCGCCGCTGCGCGACCGGATGGAGATCATCACGCTCTCGGGGTACACCGAGCTCGAGAAGCTGCAGATCGCGAAGCGCTACCTGGTGAAGAAACAGCGCCAGAACAACGGTCTGCGTGAGACGCAGGCGCAGATCAGCGATCCGGCGATTCGTGCGATCATCAACGACCACACGCGCGAGGCGGGCGTGCGCAACGTCGAGCGCGAGATCGGAACCGTCTTCCGCAAAATCGCGCGCAAGATCGCGGAGAACTCGCGTTTCAAGGGTCGCGTGACGCCGGCAAATCTTAGCGACTACCTGGGCAAACCGCGCTTCTTCAACGAGGTGCGCAAGCGCGTCGCGTCGGTCGGCGTCGCGACGGGCATGGTCGTCACGCCAGTCGGCGGCGACATCGTCTTCATCGAAACGCAGGCGATGCCGGGAACCGGCAAGCTCGTCTTGACCGGACAGCTCGGCGACGTGATGAAGGAGAGCGCCCAGGCCGCCGTCTCGTTCTTACGCTCGCGCTCGAGCGAGCTCGGCCTGGCCGACGATTACTTCTCCAAGCACGACATCCACATTCACGTCCCGGCCGGCGCGACGCCGAAGGATGGGCCGTCGGCGGGCATCTCGCTCGCGACGTCGATCGCCTCGATGCTCACCGGGATCAAGGTCGATCCGAACCTCGCGATGACCGGCGAAATCACACTGACCGGCCAAGTGCTGCCGATCGGCGGCCTGAAAGAAAAAGTGCTCGGTGCAAAGCGCGCCGGCATCAGCAAGATCTTGTTCCCGCGCCGCAACGAGGTCGATCTCGACGACGTTCCCAAAGAGGTACGCGAGAGCATGAGCTTCGTACCGGTCGACGAGCTCTCCGAAGTGCTCTATCACGCGCTCGGCAAGCGGCTCATCTCGCCCGTGCCGCTCGGCATCGAGCATGCAAAAGCAAACAACGTCGTCGCGCTTCGTCCTTCGACTACGCTCAGGATGACAAAGGTTCAAGCGAAGCGCTCTAATGGTTCCGTGAAGCGCGCTTCCGAGCGCAAACGCCGCGTCAAGCGTTAAATCGCGTTAATCTTCGTTAATTTGCGCAATCCGCGTTAACTTTCGCGGTACCTTGACCGCCAAGTAGGCGCGTGCTACGGTTACTCGTGCCATCAGGCACCCCTCCAATTCGGCAGCACCTCATCTCGCTTTACATAGAAGGAGCTAGCCATGTTTCTACTGCGCCAATCGGTGCTTCGCGCGCCTTTCTCGATCGTTGCATTCGCGTTGCTGACGACGACCCTCAGCGCGTGCGGCAGCGCCTTCACGACGCCCGCCACTTCGTCGTCCGCGATGGGGGCGCAATCGATCTCGCACGTAACGAGCTACACGTTCACGACCATCGACAACATGAACGATCCGACGTTCAATCAATTGTTGGGGATCAACACCGCCGCAAAAATCAGCGGCTATTTCGGGAGCGGAATGCCCGGACACCCGAACAAAGGCTATACGGTCGTACCGCCTTACATGCAGGGTAACTTCAAACGCGAGAACTATCCAGGTTCGAAGCAAACGCAAGTCACGGCGATTAACAACAAGAACGATACTGCCGGTTTTTGGGTCGATGCCACGGGCGTGAATCGCGGATTCATCCGCTGGAATAGCGTCTTTACCAGCTATACTGCGCCCGGAATCGGAAGCGGAACGGTCACACAAATCCTAGGTTTGAACGATTCCGGAAAGGCCGTCGGCTTCTATACCGCTGGAACCGGCCTGAACTTCGGCTTCCTGCTAAATCAGGCCAATGGGAAATTTACGCCGATCACGCCTCCGGGCGCGACCAACGTGACGGCATCCGCGATCAACAATAATGGCGACATTACCGGTTTCTACACTCAGGGTAAGAAAACGATCGGATTCCTGAAAAAGGGGAACAGCTACTCGGCGTTCCACTTCCCGAAGCAGATGACTACGATGCCGTTCGGGATTAACGACAACGACGATATCGTCGGTCAATACGTGGATCGCAAGGGAGCGACGCACGGTTTTCTGCTGGTCTCGCCGCTGCACAACGCGATGTGGACCTCGATCGACGATCCCAATGGGATTGGGGCCACAACGATCAACGGGTTGAACGACGCCATGGAGATGGTCGGCTTCTACACCGACACCGCGGCAAACACCCACGGCATGCTCATCACGCCCTAACCTCGAGCCCGGCGCCGGTGCGGGCTTCGCCGACAATGGCGAAGGGAACGTTGCGCGACCGCAAGTCGCGCACAAGTCCGGCGACGGCATCGGCATCGAGACTAATCAGTAATCCGCCGGAGGTCTGAGCATCGGAGAGGCCGATGCGCACGGCCTCCGGCACCGATGCATCGAAGTCGGTGAACGTCGCGTGGGTCTCGGCGTTGTGCCGGGTTCCGCCCGGAACGACGCCGGCCTCGATCAGCGCGAGCACTTTTTCCATGAATGGCACCGCGCTTGCGTTGAGGACGAGCCGCACGTTAGATGCGCGCGCCATATTCTCGGCGTGACCGAGCAGCCCGAAACCGGTGATGTCGGTCGCGGCATGTGCGTCCGCGGCGAGCATCGCGCTCGCGGCGGTGTCGTTGAGCGTCGTCATCGCGCGTACGGCCTCGCCGAGATCGTTGCTCGCGATCGCGCCGCCCTTGAGCGCGGTTGTGAGTATCCCCGTCCCGAGCCGCTTGGTGAGCACGAGCACGTCGCCGGGGCGCGCGCCGGCGTTCGTGACGATGCGCTTCGGATCGACGACGCCGGTAACTGCCATGCCGTATTTCGGCTCGCTATCCTTGATGGTGTGGCCTCCGAGGACGACAACGCCGGCGGCGCGGGCAACGCTGGCGCCGCCGTCGAGAATGCGCGCCAAGATTTCGAGATCGAGATCTTCAGGGAAGGCGGCGATGTTGAGCGCGCTGCACGGCGTTCCGCCCATCGCGTAGACGTCCGAGAGCGCGTTCGTCGCGGCGATGCGCCCGAAGTCGAATGGATCGTCGACGATGGGGGTAAAAAAATCGACGGTCGAGACCAGCCCAAGATCGTCGCGGAGGAGATAGACGCCGGCGTCGTCGCTCGTGCCGTAGCCGACGAGAACCCGGTCGTTCGTCGCGGGTGCGACGCGCTCCATCACGC
>JBARKF010000033.1:0-5741 GCA_049800655.1 Candidatus Cybelea sp. | reverse complement strand
GCCTTACGATACTCGAGGAATCCGGGGTTGACGTGATTTCGGAAGCAGTCGACGGTCTCGTGCGTGATCCACTCCGCGTCGGCCGGCGTGATGTCGGCCTTCTCGATCAGGTCTAGAACGCGCTGCGTGTATTCGTAAACTTTGCGCTCTCGGTCACCACTAATTTTCGACCACCTCGTTTGACGTTGTAAGGACTTCGCGCGCGCTCGCCCGTAGAATCTCCAATCCTTCGTCGAGCTCGTCGTCGCCGATGACGAGCGGAACGAGAATTCGAACGACGTCGCGCTGCCCCGCCAACAGCAGTAACAGCCCGCGTTTTCGCGCGGATTCGACGATCTCCGGCGCGCCGGCCGAAAGCTCCATCGCCATCATCGCCCCGAGTCCGCGCACGTCTTCGATCGCCGGAAACTCCGCCTGGAGCGAGCGCAGCGCGGCGGCGATCCGGCTGCCGATCGTGCGAGCGCGCTCCAGGAACACCTCATCGATAGTTTCCAGCACTTCGAGCGCGGCGGCGCACGCGACCGGATTTCCGGCAAATGTGCCGCCCAAACCGCCTGGCTCCGGCGCGTCCATGATCTCGCGTTTGCCGATGACGGCCGCCAACGGCAATCCGCCGGCGAGGGATTTCGCCACGGTCATCAAGTCGGGCTCGATGCCGTACTGCTCGCACGCAAAGAGCGTGCCGGTGCGGCCGAACCCGGTTTGGATCTCGTCGGCAATCAGCACGATGCCGCGTTCGTCGGCAATCCGTCGCAGCTCGCGCAAAAAGGCCGGAGGCGCCGGTACGAAGCCGCCCTCACCGAGGACGGGTTCGACGATGAACGCCGCAACGCGATCGGGCGATACGACCGCGTCAAAGAGCTCGCCCAGCGCTGCAATCGCCTGACGCGCGCTGACACCGTGATGTTCGTACGGAAACGGCGAATGATAGATCTCGCTGCAGAACGGTCCAAAATGTTGCTTGTACGGCACGACCTTGCCGGTCATCGAGAGCGCCAGCAACGTGCGGCCATGATACCCGTGGGTGAATGCGACGACGGCGGGGCGGCGCGTGTACTCCCGGGCGATCTTGACGGCGTTTTCGGTCGCCTCGGCGCCCGTTGAAAGCAGGAGGGTCTTCTTCGCCGATGCTCCCGGCGCGCGGCGGTTGAGCTCTTCGGCGACGCGAACGTACGACTCGTACATCGCCACTTGGAAGCACATGTGCGTGAGGCGCGAGGCTTGTTCGGCGATCGCCGCGACGACTCTCGGGTTGGCATGCCCGGCGTTGAGCGTGCCGATTCCGCCCACGAAGTCGATATACCGGCGGCCATCGACGTCCCATACCGCCGCGCCGCTTGCGTTTGCGATCCAAACCGGATGGGCCGATGCCACGCCGCGGGCGACGCTCGCAGCGCGGCGCTCCGAAAGCGTCGTCTGGGCAGCGGAATCGAACGTATTTTCTCGTAATCTCATGGCAATGCGAGGAAAGTTGTATTCGGCGAGTTTAAAGCCGCTCTTCTTTATGGGAAGAGGCATCGCCGCACTCGTCGTCCTCGCGCTCGTTACGATGCCCTTGCAAGCGCGAGCGGGAACGACCGGCACGCTGCGCGGGCGGGTCGTCGACGCGGCGACGCACGCGCCGATTGCGGGAGCCGTCGTTACCGTGACATCTCCGTCGCAAACGGCGCAGAGCACCTCCGACGCGTCGGGTGCCTTCTCGTTCATCTCGCTCGCGCCCGACACGTATACCGTGAGCGCGAGCAAAGCAGAATACGAACCGCTATCGCAGCCGGGCATCAGCATCCTTGCCGATCAATCGGCAACCGTGACGCTGCCGCTCCAGCGAGTGCTCCGAACGATCGCGCGCACGACGGCACGTTCGGCGCAATCGCTGGTTCATTCGGGCGTGACCAGCGACGTCTATTCGGTCAATGCAGCGGGTCAGAAAGCAGCGTCGACGCTCAACGGTTCGGGATCGCTCACGCAAGCCTACGGCGCGATTTCAAGCGCTCCAGGCGTGAACGTTCCGTCGAACCAACAGGGATGGTATCAGAGCGTCTACATCCGCGGCGGCGACTCCGATCAGGTCGCCTATGAGTTCGACGGCATACCGACGACGCGGCAATCCGACCTCGCGACGATCGGGACGCTGACCTCACTCGGCAATCAAGAGGTGGAGGTCTATACCGGCGGCACGCCGGCGACGTCGAACTCCTCCGGACTTGCCGGTTACATCAATCAAGTCATCAAAACCGGTACCTTTCCCGGCTACGCCACCGCCGAATTTGGAATCGGCTCGCCGGCCTTCTACCATCAGGCGACCGTCGAGATCGGCGGGGCGACACCCGACCGGCTTCTCTCCTACTACGTCGGACTTTCGGGGACCAATCAAACCTATCGTTACGGCGATCAGTTTGGTGGCGTCAGCGAGCCGCTCTATTTCTATCCGCTCAACGTCCCCACGAATAACAACGTCTACAACATCCTCGACGGGTCGGGCGGCAAGGCGCCCAACTACGGCTTCATCCCTTCGCCTGGTTACGCGTACGCGCAAGCCACCAACTTCGACCGCGAAAACGTGATCAATCTGCACATCGCGGTGCCGCATCGTAATTCGGCGCTGCGCGACGACATTCAAATACTCTACGTCACGGGCGGGATTGCCGACCAGTTCTACAGCTCGCCGACCGACGTCTGGTATACTCCGAAGGTCGGGCAGAAGACCGGCATCGGCTTTCCGATGCCCTATCTCGATTCGCTCTACTATCGCGGACCGCTGATGCAGGCGCCGGATTCGAAAGCGGTCTACACCAGCCTTTTCCCCAGCAGTCCGACGGACCGCGCGGTTGGCGGACCCGTCGGCGTCAGCGATCGCGACGGCAACTGGAACGGCTATTCGATCGAGAAGCTGCAGTATCAAAAGAACATCGACCCGCACTCATATCTGCGCGGATTAATTTACGGGGCGTATTCGAACTGGTTCATCAACGGCCCGCAGAGCGCGCAGCTCGTCTTCGGCTCCGACCCCGCCGATTACGAGGTTTTGGAGCACGGTTATGGCGGCAGCTTGATCTACGCCAATCAGCTCGCCCCGCAGAATCTCATCACGGCCGAGGCATCGTATGTGACGCAGAGGCTGCAGACGTACGACGCGGCGTTCAGCTCGACCGATCCGTTCACGACGAGTCTCGCGCCGACCGGTTTGGGCACGATTCTCTCCAGCTACGGCACGCCGAACGGGAAATGCTACAACTACCGCACTGGTCAGCCGTGGAGCTGTTTCGATACCAGAAGCCAGGGAGGCTGTCTGACGCCGAGCGGATGTTATCCGGGCGAAGGTTCCTTTAACTTCAACCTCATGCCGGGTGTTGCGCCTCCCGGGTCACCCGCCGCCCAGGCCGGCGCGCGCTGGATGATGACCGAGAACGGCCAGAGCGCGCAAGTGGATAACGTGACGCCGCACTTCTGGTCGGGTGCGCTGACCGATCTCTGGCAGCCCAACGACCGGCTCGTGGTCAATGCCGGCGTGCGGCTCGATAGCTTCGAGTACACCACGAACAACTTGGAAGACGGCTATCCCGCGCGCCAGTTCTGGTTCGACGCCTACAACAACGAGTTTTGCGGCGCCTCGGGAAAGGCAACCCAATGGTCGTGGGATTCGGCGACGAAGTCTTTCGGCGCGTGCCCGAGTGGCTTCGAACCGTTGACGACGCCCGGCTTCGGCCTCTCTAACGTCACCGGCGCCACATACGTCTCGAACGTCTTTCAGCCGCGCCTTTCTTTCACGTACACGATCAATCCCGATACCGTGATCCGTGGTTCGGCCGGCAAGTACGCTCGGGCCGAGGGCTCGTCGTACTATCAATACAACACCTATCAGCAGAACCTCGCGTCGTTTATCGCGCAGTTCTACCCGTACGGCTACCGTACACCCGACCACAACATCTCCCCGGACACGTCGAACAACTTCGATCTTTCGTTCGAGAAGCACGTCAAGGGGACGCAGCTTTCGTATAAGATCACGCCGTTTTATCGCAATACGAGCAATCAGTTGCAGTTCCAAGCGATCAATCCGGTGCAAGGAATTCTTGCGGGACTCAACGTCGGAACGCAGGAATCCTATGGCGTCGAGCTGTCGCTGCAGTACGGCGACTTCAGCCGCGACGGTCTCTCCGGCTTATTTTCGTATACGCACACGGAGAATCGGATTCGCTTCAGCCCGATCAATGGCGTCAGCGTGATCGACGCGCTCAACACGCAAATCGAGCTCTACAACTCCTACACGTCGGGCTGCGCGGGGGTGACGAAGAGCTCGGCGAATTGGCAAGCCTGCGGGAGCGGCGCGTATGCGGGCAACTCAATGCCGGTGCTGCTCAACACGCAGTCCGGAACCCACAATCAAGGGACGCTGAAGATTCCGAATCCGTATTATCGCGGTGTCGTGCAACCGCTCTTCGATACCGGCGGCTGGTACACGCCCTACGACGTGATTCCCAGTGCGTTTAACGCGGCCAATGGTTACTCGGTGCCCGATGTCGCGTCGCTAATTTTGAACTACCGGCACGGCCGGTTCAGCGTGACCCCGTCGCTGCATTACGTCGACGGCTCGAGCTATGGTTCGCCGCTCGTTTGGCCGGGCTACGTGCCGCAATCGTGCAGCTCGGAACCCTCGAAGACGCCGCTGACACCGGGCGTCAGCTGCCCGGGCGGTTCGGCCGGCGCGATCTTCTTGCCCGATCCGTATAGCGGGCGTTTCGACAACTTGGGCGCGTTCATTCAGCCGGCCGAGTTGTCGGCGAACCTGCAGACGAGTTACGATCTCTCACCGAGCATGACGGTCACCGTGCAAGCCGTCAATCTCTACAATCAATGTTACCAGCGCGGATTCGCGTGGGACAACTCGGTGACGTGCGTCTATTCGACCCTGCCATCGAATATTCTCGCGCCCGCCGGGAACTTCGTAAAAAATCCGCCGCTTGCGCTGCGCTATCCGTACGGCACTTTCTTCAACGTCACCGAGGTCGGTATTTCATCCGTTCGCCAGCCCTTCGGATTGTTCGCCAACCTCAACATCAAGCTTTGAACCGGCGCCACTTCATCGCGCAGGCGGGAATCACCGCGCTCGGCGCGGCGGTCATCCCCGAGTTTGTCGCCTGCGGCAGCTCGCAAGCGCGTGGCCACGAACGCATCGTCATTGTGGGAGCGGGGATTGCCGGCTTGGTGACCGCGATGCGTCTACGTGATGCCGGCATTGAATCGGCGATCTACGAGTCCTCGTCGCGCGTCGGCGGCCGCATGCATTCCGAGCGCAGCTATTGGAACGGCGGCCAGCACACGGAATGGTGCGGCGCAATGGTTGACTCTACCCACGCCAACATTCACGCGTTGGCGCGGCGTTTTCACCTTCGCCTGCTCGATACGCACGCGGAGTGGCCGCCGCATGCGCGCGATACCTCGTATCTCGACGGCGCATACTACTCCATGGCCGACGCCGATCGTGACTTTTCCAAGATCTATCCGGTGCTCCAAGCGCAGCTCGGTGCCGTTAATCCCACGACCACCTACGCTACCGCAACGCCGACGGCGCGCCGTCTCGACGCGATGAGCATGAGTGCCTGGATCGCGCGCTATGTGCCCGGCGGGCTCGATTCGCGGCTCGGGCGGCTCATCAAGGAATCGTACCGCAACGAATATGGGCGTGATACCGGCGATCTTAGCGCGCTCAATCTCGTCATGCAGCTCGGCCAGCAGAATCACTA
>JBARKF010000032.1:0-3646 GCA_049800655.1 Candidatus Cybelea sp. | reverse complement strand
GTCGAGGGGGGGCCGCGCAAGCGCCGCCGCGGCCGCGGAGACCGGCACGCGCGACTGGTTCGATCCGCGCGAGGGCTTAACGGCGATGCGTGCGCCGGTCGACTACGTCATCATGGCGGTGCTCGGCGTGGCGAACTTCATCGTCTCATTCATCGGCTACTGGTGGCCGGCGGGCAAAGTCTTCGACGAGATCTACTTTGCGCGCGCGGGCGAAGAGTATCTGCAGAACATGCGGATCTACGAGAACACGCATCCGCCGCTCAGTAAGCTCCTCATTACGTTCTCGATGATGCTCTTCGGCGGCATGCCTAGGGGGCATGGTCTCGGCGGATGGACCTTCCTCAATGGGGTGATTGGTCACCTGAACAACGGCGACAACTCGTATGGCTGGCGCTTTCTGGACGTCGTTTTCGGCGCGCTTGTCGTGATGCTGCTCTACGTTTTTGCCAAGCGGATCACCGGCTCGACGCTGTTTGCCACAGTCGCCGCGCTGCTGTTGAGTTTTGATGGGATGCACTTCGTGCAGTCGCGGATCGGAACGCCCGAAGGTTTCGTGATTTTCTTCGCCACGCTGGCCGTTTACGCGTTCTATCGGTTCTGGATCAGCTCGCAGGTCGGGGACCGCGCGCATGTCACCGTGCCGAGCGTTGCTGCAATCGGAGGCGTCGCGGCCGCGCTGCTCGCCGGCGCGATCGTCGGCCAGGGAGGCCGCCTGCTCGTGGGCCTCGACGCAGCCACGGCGACCGTCGTGACGCTCTATCTTGCCTGCGGCTGCTACTTGCTGGTCCGCTACGTCGTCTTCCCGCGCCTTTATGCCGATGGACGGCGGGAGTTGTCGTTTGCGGAGGGCTCCTACGCGCTGCGGGGCGACGATGGGACGGCGGTCTTTGCCGCCGACGGCGGTACGATCGACGCGCGCGGTAAAATCCAGCGCGGAGCCATCTCGCAGGCAAAAGGCAGCGCTCTCGTCTATAGCGACGACCCGCTGACGATCGAGTATCGGCGCGACGCCAGTGTACTCTACGAAACGCCTGCCGGCGATGCCGTCTACGCCGAGGACGAAATCCGCGCCGGCCCGGCAATCGAAAAGGGCCGCTCCTCGAAGCTCTGGTTGATTCTCTTTACGGTGGCGCTCGGTTTGCTGGTCAGTTCTAAGTGGTACGGCGTCATGGGCTTTGGCGTGAGCTTTGCGGTGCTGATCTTCGTTACGGTTGCCGGGCGTTTTTCGTTGGAAAAACGCCGGCCGCTGCTGTGGGGTAACCTCCGCGGGTTTAGGCTCGACGGCGCGCTGGCGACGATCCTCTTCGTAAGCGCCTCGGTCTACCTGCTCGTCTGGGTGCCGGATTTGTTGCGCCAGTCGCCGGATCCAAACGAGATCCATAACCTCAACGATCTCGTCGGACGCCAGGCTTCGATGTTCAACTATCACGATACGCTCAAAGCCACGCATCCGTACTCGTCGCGATGGTGGGAATGGCCGCTCGATTACGTACCGATCGCGTATTTCTACGAAGACCACCGCAAGAACCCGACCAATCCGCAGGGTTGCTGCGTCTACGAGATCACGTCGATGCCCAATCCCGCCATTCTTTGGTTCGGTCTCTTCTGCGTGCCATTTGTTGCCGTCTTGGCCTGGCGCGAACGCAATAAGGGCTACGCCCTCATCGTCGTGACCTATCTGCTGCAGTGGTTGCCGTGGATGAGATCGCCGCGCATCACATTTGCCTACCATTTTTACGTCAACATACCGTTGATCTGCCTCTGCAACGTCATCATTCTGCAACGTTTCTGGCAGTGGGCAGAGCGCCGCGACAACGGGCGCTGGCTGGGCGGACTGGGGGTGGGGGCTTACGTCGCGGTGGCAGCGCTGGGCTTCATCTATTTCTATCCGATCTTGGCGGCCTACCCGATTAGCTGGGCCGCGTGGCATCAGCGGATGTGGTTCCCGACCTGGATTATCGGGCCAGGTTAACGAAAGGCGGGCGATATGTCCGGACACTCCAAGTGGCACAACATCAAACTGAAGAAGGGCAAGGTCGACGCGCAGCGCGGCGCCCTCTTTACCAAGCTGAGCAAAGAGATCATCCTGGCGGCGAAAGGCGGTTCGCCCGATCCCGAGGCGAACTATCGCCTGAAAATGGCGGTGGAAAAAGCCCGCGAGTTCAACATGCCGCACGAGAACATCAAGCGTGCGATCTCGCGCGGCTCGGGACAGAGCGGCGAACGGGAAATCGAAGAGATTCGCTACGAAGGCTACGGGCCGCACGGCTTGGCGGTCGTCGTCGACGCCGCTACCGACAATCGCAATCGTACCGCCGGCGAGATTCGCTTTCTTTTTAGCCGCCACGAGGGCAGCCTCGGCGAAACCGGAAGCGTTGCCTGGATGTTCGACCCGGTCGGCGTCGTCGAACTCGATCCGGCCGGACGTTCGGAGGACGCGCTCATGGAGCAAACGCTGATCGACGGCGTGGAGGACATGGACTATGACGAAGAGCTCGCGGTGATTTATACGCAGCCGACGCGTCTTGCGGGCGTGCGCGACGATCTACGCGAGAGGGGCTTTAAGATTTCCGACGCGTATCTCGGCATGCGCGCGAAAACGAAGCTTGAGTTGCAGGGCGGCGACCTCTCCACCGCGCTGGCCTTCCTGGATGCGTTGGAAGAGCACGAAGACGTGCAGCGGCACTTCAGCAATCTCGATTTTAGTCACGTGCCGGCGGAGGCGCTCGCCTGAGATCGTCGCTCCAAGAGTATCTGCCGCGCGATTGGCTCTTCCCGATCGCTTTGGTCGTCTTCGTTGCCGTCGTCGTTTGGTTCGGACGGCAAATCTTTGACTTTCTCTTGCCGTCGTCCACCACGGTGACGCTTCCGTCGTTCGTCGGCGAAACGCTGGGTGATGCGAACGCCGAGGCGGCGCGGCTGAAACTCAACGCCGCGGTCGTCGATCACACCACGAGCGATCGTTACCCACAAGGGGTCGTCATCTCGCAGCGCCCCGACCCTGGTGACCAAGTCCGCCAGGGACGGCAGATCTCGTTTGTCATCAGCGATGGCATCGTCGCGCGATTGATGCCCGATCTGCGGTACCAGTCGATGCGCGAGGTGCAGCTCGATCTCTCGCGCACGCATCTGCAGCTCGGAAAGGTGAGCTACGCGCGCAGCGACCTGATTCCGGAGGGCCACGTGATTTCGCAGAATCCGGTGCCTCTCGTCAGCGTGCACGAAGGCGACGTCGTGACGCTGGTCGTGAGCCGGGGAGGCCGCACGAACGTGATCGTTCCCGACTTCGTCGGTTTGACGATCAATCAGGCACGAGCGCTTGCCGCAAGCGCCGGCATCAAGCTTGGCCAAGTCGTCTGGACTCCGCTCGGGAAGAAGGGGCCGCCGCACGGCATGGTCGCCCGCCAGAGACCGCCCCCCAAGGCGAGAATCTCGTCGTTTGATCCCGTCGCCCTTCAGGTGAGCGCAGGACCGAACGAGTCCGGATACCTGCTCCGGCAGGTGCACGTGCTCGTTTCCGTGCCCGTCGTTGAAAACGCGCAAAACAGCCAGCAGAACGACCAGCCTGTCGACGTGCGCCTCGCGTTGACTGACGCGACCGGCCAGTACGATTTCTACCACGCCTTCGCGCAGCCCGGTCAAAAAC
>JBARKF010000031.1:0-7203 GCA_049800655.1 Candidatus Cybelea sp. | reverse complement strand
GCCTGCGACACGCTCGGCGAGCGCGCGAACGGTCGCCGTAAGCTCGAACGCGCCGCTCGCGCCTTCCGGATGCGTCGGCACGCCGAAGCCGCCGCCGATCACAATGCGGTGGGTTCGCAGACCGCTTGCCGCAAAACGCGCCGCGACGTCGAGCAGCGCGGTTACGTTGGCAAGATAGGGCTCGGCCTGGAAAATCTGCGATCCGATGTGGGCGTGCAGACCGGCAAAGCGCAGTTGGGGATTCGCCCGGAGCACCGCGAGTGCCGTGCTCTCGTCGCGCGGATGGATGCCGAACTTGGTATCGTCGCCGCCGGTGCGCACGAAGGCGTGCGTGTGTGCTTCGATGCCGACGTTGAGACGAAGCAATACGGCGGCGCAACGCTGGTCGCGTGCGAGCGCTGCGAGCCCCTCCAGCTCCTCGATGCCGTCGACGGCAATAGTGCCGACCCGTCCGTCGCATGCGGCCTGCAACTCGTCGACGGTTTTTCCCGCGCCGTGCAGCGTGAGCCGCTTGGAGTCGATACCTGCACGCTCCGCCGTGACGATCTCGCCCAGCGAACAGACGTCAATCCCGATATCGCGGCGCGCTAAATGCTGGAAGAAGGCCACGTTGGCGAAGGCTTTGCCGGCGTACGATAGTTCAAGCCCCGGCGGTCTTTCGCGTCCGGCGAGCGCGTCGATGGCGTCGTCGACCACCGCCAAATCGATTACTAGCAGCGGCGTTCCGTACATCTGCGCCAGCCGATCGGCGGGAACCTCGCCGAGAAGGAGCGTGCCCGCAGCGCTGCGCGTTTGGCCTGGAGCTGCGCCGTCGTGCCAGGTGGGAAAAGCGTTCAGAATTGCTCCATGAAGGCGTCGATTTGCGCTTGGCCGACCCCGGCGGCGAGCAGGCGCGCCGCGAGCTGCTGCACGCTCTCCGGGGGTGTCACGAACATGAAGGGCGCGGCATCGCCGGTGGCGGCGACGACGGTGCACCACTGCGCGGCGGCCGGAATCAAGACGGTTTGATACGGCGGCAGCGTTACTTTGGCGTCGCAGCTCTCCACTTCCAGCGCGGCTCCGAGCGACATCAAAATCAGCGGACGCGCCTGCGTTGCCATCGATGCGGGTTCGCTGCCCGCGACGATTCGCTCGACGACGAAGTGCGCGTCGGCGATCAGTG
This sequence comes from Candidatus Cybelea sp., assembly GCA_049800655.1. Taxonomy (GTDB): domain Bacteria; phylum Vulcanimicrobiota; class Vulcanimicrobiia; order Vulcanimicrobiales; family Vulcanimicrobiaceae; genus Cybelea. Next base: position 6,041 of record JBARKF010000031.1, on the reverse strand, counting down.
CGATGCGCTCGAGACCTTCAAAACGATACGGTACCTGTAGGAGCGTACCCGTCGTCGTGGCCTTGTAGTTCAAAACGTCGGCGGCCTTTTGCACGTGCAGTTCACGCGGCTTGCCGTCGAGGCCGAGGCGGTTGTAGTCGAACATGCGATAGGTCAAATCGGAAGCTTGTTGCGTCTCAAAAACGGTTACGCCGGGTCCAATCGCGTGCACCAAGCCGTGCGGTATATAGACCGTGTCGCCGGTCTTTAACGGGATGTGGCGAAGCAGCTCGCCGAGCGTGCCGTCGGCCACCCCGCGCTCGTATTCGGCGCGCGACGTATCGCGCGTCCACCCGTAGACGATCTCGGCGTTGGGTTGAGCGTCGAGCACGTACCAACACTCGGTCTTTCCGAAGGGCTGGTGTTCGACGCGCTGCGCGTATGCATCGTCGGGATGCACTTGCACCGAGAGCCAATCGTGAGCGGTGATGATCTTCGTTAAAACCGGGAAGATCCGCGCGGGATCGAGATCGCCCAAAAGCTCCGCGCCGAGCCGCCCGCGCAGATCGCCGACCGTCGAACCGGCCTGCGCTCCATTGGTCACGCGATCGGCGTCCCAGCATTCCCACGATTCGCCGAGCCGAGCGTTTGGATCGCCGTGCTTACCGTAGACACGCACCAGCTCGTCGCCGCCCCAGACCTGCGTCGTGAGCTTGGGATCGAGCACGTAGGGATAGATGCCGTCGCTTTGCATCGCCCGGCTACGATACGCGGCCTCCGTACGGAATTCCGGCCCGCCGGATAGAATGACGTCGAGCAGTGCACGAACTTTACGTCGGAATCGGTTCGAACCTCGGAGATCGGCAAGGCAACATCCTGGCGGCGTTGCAGCGCTTACGCGCGCGCGCGCAGATCACCGCCGTCTCGGCTTTCTACGAATCCGAGGCCGCTCACGGTGCGGAGGGGCCGGCCTATCTGAATATTGCCGCCGCGCTTTCGAGCGACCTCGACGCCGAGGGCTTCAAGCGCTTCGCGCGCGACGTCGAGCTCGCGGTCGGTCGCGCGCGCGGAACCCGCAGGCTCGCGCCGAGGCCAATCGACGTCGACCTCTTGGTCTTCGACGGGGCGGTCGTTCAGCCGCATCTCGACGGGCGGCCGTATAACGTCGCGCCGCTGGCCGAAATCGCTCCGCATCTAATCGCACCGCCGACCGACGGGAGCGTCCGCCGGCGCGAGCGCGGGTTGCGGTTCGATACCGATCGCCAATCGGAGGAACCCGAGATTCGGCTTTCGCTCAACCGCGCGGGCGTCTCAGGAGTGCGGCGGGTCGTTCACCTTGAGGTCGACGGCCGTGCGCGCGTCTACAACGCCGAGTTCACCATGGTAGCCGACTTAGCGCTGGATCGATCCGGCGTTCACATGTCGCGGTTCGCCGAGATTCTCGAGGAGGCGACGCTCGACGTGCTCGCTCGCGACGCCAAGCCCGCGCGCATCGAGGGACTCGCCGACGCAATCGCGCGCGAGATCGTCCACAGTCAACGCGCGGTACGCGCCGACGTGCGGCTGCGCGCGGAGTTTGGACTGGAACGCTGGACGCCCGTGAGCGGCAAACGCGGCGAAGAAACCTACACGCTCGTGGGCATCGCCCATGCCGACGAGAGCGGTACGCGCCGGGTGATCGGCGTCGAAGCCGAGGGGATGACGGCTTGCCCGTGCGCGCAAGCAATGGTGCGCGAGCATTCGCTGCACGAACTCGTGGACGTCGGCTTCAGCGAATCCGAGGCGGTGCGGGCGCTCGACGCGCTTCCGGTCGCAACGCACAATCAGCGCGGACGCGGCGTGATCTTGCTTGGCATCGGCGAGGAGCACGCGAACGACGTTCGAGCGGAAGATCTCGTCGAGATCGTCGAGAACGCGATGTCGAGCGAGACCTACGACCTCTTGAAACGGCCAGACGAGTTCTTCGTCGTCAACAAGGCCCACCACAATCCGAAGTTCGTCGAGGACGTCGTGCGCGGCATCCTGGCGCGCGCGCTCGATATGTATGCGGACCTCGGCGACGAAACGTTCGTCTTTGGAAGCCAGGTCAACGAGGAGTCGATTCACAAGCACGACGCGTTTGCCGAGGGCTTCGGGCTTTTCGGCGAGCTGCGAGAGGAGCTGCGGACCGGCGCTTACGTCACGCCGAAGACCGATCTGGCCGCATGGCTGCGCACGCGTCCTTCACCGGTTCTCGTCTGAGCCGCTACTTCGACTGTTCCAGCGCCGCAACGCGGGCGCACAGCGAGGGATGCGAGGCAAAGAAGACCTCGTACCACGCCGGCGGATCGTCGTCGGCCAGATTCTGGTCGCGCAGCCGCCGGAACGCGGCCGCGCCGCCGGCCGCGTCATGGGTGGCTGCCAGCGCGAATCGATCGGCAGCCCACTCGCGCGAGCGCGAGAATGCCAAGAGCAGCGGACGCAGCACCTGGGTCGCGGCGAGCATCACCGCATAGATGCGCACGATGAGGAGCGGACGGCCGCGCAGCTCCTCGCGTTGCGGCACCGCCGCGTTGGCGATCAGAAAGAGCGTGGTGCTCAAGAGCTCGCCGATCGCGATGAGGCGCCAGGTATCCTTGTACACGTAATGGCCGAGCTCGTGCGCGACCACAAATTCGATTTCGTCTTCGGGGAAGTTTCCGATCAGCGTGTCGCCGAGCACGATGCGGTGCGTTCGTCCGACGCCGGTGACGAAAGCATTCGCCTTGCGCGTTTGCCGGCTCATATCCATTCGCAGAATCTCCGCGTCGCCGACGCCGTAGCGCGCCGCGAGCCGCCGTAAGCGCTCCTCGAGCGAGCCGGTGACCGGCTCGAACGCGTTAAAGAGCGGCAGCACGTAGAGCGGAACGATGATGTTTCCGGCGACGAAGAGCGGGAGTGTTCCGAGGCTTGCGAGCCACGGCCACCGCCGCGGCGCGCGCGACACCGCAAAGCCGAGCAGCGTCGCAAGGAAGGCGGTTAGCCCCGCGCTTAACAGCGCGCTCTTCGCGTACTCTCCTAGCCACGCGCGCCGAGTTTGATCGGTCAAGCCGAAACGCCGCTCGAGCGTATATTCTTGAAGGAACGACGTCGGCAGCTCGGTGATCGCGCCGGCGAGCGAGAGCGGCGCGAAGAACAAAGCCGGGCGAAGCCACGCCGGAGCGCGACGCGTCGCGTTGTCGAGGCGCGGCGCAAGCGGCCCGTAGGCAAATGCAAAGAATCCGATGGTCGAGCGCAGCGCGTCGGCGACTTCGAACCCGCGCCGCGCTCGCGTGTAGGCAGCGGCGTCCTTCGCCTGCGACGGAGATCGATCGCGCCACTCGCGCAGCGCCTCGAACGTCCTGGCCATAGCATAGCCGGCGGCGAGTCCGCTTCCCAGGCCCAACAGCAATCGGCGGCCGCTCATCGCTGCGGCATTACCGGCCGTACTCCGTCCGCAACGCGTCTTTTGCCGCTTCTAAAACCCGCAGCTGCTTCTGCGGAAGATTTTTTCCGGCGCGGTTGATGTAAAACGTCAGCATCGACATCGCCGAGCGATAGGGCGAGCTCTTGCGGCGGCGGCTCTGCTCGGCGGATCGTTTGAGCGAGCGTGCGATCGCCTTTGGATCGTCCTGACTGAAAACGTCTTGCTCGAGATCGAGGGCGTTGCTCCCTTTCGTGACCGCTTTCGACCAATATTTGCGTGGCATGCCGTCGTTCTACCCTGCTAAACGATCGAGACTAAACGATCGAGATGGTTTCTTTGGGTTTCGGCCGCGCGGCGAGCTCCCCGAGCAGACCCTGGGCCAAGATGTCGCAGGTGGCGTCATCGAGCTCCTCGATGCGACCTTCGTCGGCAAGCTGAGCTTTGCGAGGATCGATCGGGATCCGCGCAAGGACCGGCGCCTTCGCAAGTTCCGCTACCCGTTGCGCGTAAGAAGGGCCGAAGATTTCGTACCGCGCGCCGGTGTCGGGAGCCACGAAGTACGACATGTTCTCGACGATGCCGAGAATCGGTTTCTTCAGTTGATGCACGAGGTTCGCGGCTTTGCGCACGACCATCGTCGCTAGCGCTTGGGGCATCGTGACGAGAACGACGCCGTCGATCGAGAGCGATTGCAGAACGGTCAACGGCGCGTCGGAGGTTCCGGGCGGAAGATCGACGAGCAAGAAGTCGAGATCGCTCCAGAGCACCTGTTCGTAGAACTGCCGGATCACGCCGGCGACGATCGGGCCGCGCCAAATCATCGCGGTGTCTTCGCGCTCCGTCAAAAGATTGGAGCTCACGACCTCGATTGCGCTGCGCGTGATCGCGGGAGTGATGAGGGGCTGCGGCTGACCCTGCGGCGTGGTCTTGACGGGATCGGGCGCGATCAGGAGCGGCTCGTGCAATCCGAAGAGCTTGGGGATCGACGGGCCGGTGATGTCGGCATCGAGAATTCCCACACGATAGTGCGCGCGACGCAGGCCGATCGCAAGCATCGCCGTGACCAGCGATTTGCCGACGCCACCTTTGCCGGACATGACGGGAATCGTGTGTGCGATTTTGGCGTAACCCGCGAAGGCTCCGGGCGCATGCCGAGCCGGGCGCCGGTCGTCCTCGGCAATCGAGGGAACCGAGCCGGAGCGGCCTGCCGCTTTGAGGGCCGCGACGATCGGCTCGATGCGCAAGCCATGCGCACGAGCGCCTTGCTCGATCGTCTCGTACTTGCTGACGCTGCACCCGCTGCAGCCCAGTCCGAAGGCGTTCATCACCTGGGCCGCAACCGGAAGGCGCGCGACCAACTCCTTGATATTCGTTTCCGGCGTTATCTCGAGCTCGATTTGAGGCATGGCTAGGGCCCTTTCGCTGACCCGCGAACGGCGCCTGGGTATGCAGATCGATCGCGCAGGAAGCGTTTTGGCAGGCGGATGCGATTCTCCGGTGCGCTCGGGATGGGGCGTGGGCGCCCCGATGTTCGTTCAGGCATCGGCGCGCGGCGCTTATGCGTTCGACGAAGAGGGCCGTCGCTACGTCGACTACATCATGGCCTACGGCCCCTTGCTCTTCGGCCACACGCATCCCGCGCTCATCACTGGATTGGACGAGCTCGCGCGCGGCGGCTTCGTCTGGGGCTCGACGCACGCGCAAGAGGTTCGTCTCGCCGAGCGTATTCGCGCGCACCTTCCCTCGATGGAGCGCATGCGTTTCGTGACCACCGGGACCGAAGCGGTGATGAGCGCGGTGAGAGTGGCGCGCGCGTTTACCGGGCGTCCGCGAATTCTCAAGTTTGCCGGATGCTACCACGGGCACTTCGATCTCGCCTTACTCGAGGCCGGCGCTTCGGCCGGCGGCGCGCGCAGCGGGATCCCCGAAGGCGTCGCGTGCGACGCGCTCGTCGCGCGCTATAACGATCTTGCCGCGGTCGACGAAGCGACCCACGGCGTGGAGCATGAAATTGCGGCGATCGTCGTCGAGCCGATCGCGGGGAACATGGGATTCGTCGCGCCCGCCGCCGGCTTTCTCGAAGGCTTGCGTGCGCGAGCGCACCGTTGGGGCGCGCTGCTGATTTTCGACGAAGTCATCACCTGGCTTCGTTTCGGCTTAAAAGGCGCGCAAGGCCGAACCGGCATCGCACCCGATCTCACCACGCTTGGGAAGATCATGGGTGGCGGTCTGCCGATCGCGGCCTTTGGCGGGCGCGCCGACGTGATGGCGACGCTCGCGCCAACCGGAGAAACCTTCACGGGCGGAACGCACGGCGGTAATCCCTTTTGCGTCGCGATGGCGCATCGCGTGCTCGACCTGCTCGAAGCTCATCCGGAGTATTACGCGCAGATGGACGCACTCGCCGCACGGCTTGCAGCGGGTCTGCGCACGATTTTACGGCGGCGCGGTCTGCCCTACGCGGTTACGCAGCAGGCGTCAGTCGTGGACTTCAAGTTTCGACCGGGCGGACCAAACCGCAACTACGACGACGCCCGCAGCGCCGACAAACGCGCCTACGCGTCCTACTACGGCGCCATGCTCGCGCGCGGCATCCTGCTGCCACCGTCGCAGAACGAAGTGATGTTCGTCTCGGTCG
>JBARKF010000030.1:0-6345 GCA_049800655.1 Candidatus Cybelea sp. | reverse complement strand
TGCCCCGGGTTTGGGAGACGGAATCGGCAACGACCAAGCTCTCGATGTATTTGAGCCCAGCGCTCCTGCTGTCCGCCGCCGAAACGATGGGCGTCAACGCGGATCGGGTTGATATTTCACCGCAGCTTCACGTGCGCGATCCGCGCATCGAGCACATCGGTTGGGCCGTCAAGGCCGAGCTCGAGGCGTCCGAACCGCTCGGCCGGCTCTACGGCGACAGCCTCGGTCTCGCGCTGGCATCACATCTGCTGCGAACCTACGCTCCCGCGCACGCGCCGCGCACCGATGCGCGCCTCTCACGGCGCCGGCTCGCCCGAGTTGCGGAATACATTGCGTCGAATTTGTCGCAGGATCTCTCGCTCGCGCAGCTCGCCGGTGTGATCGGCATGAGCCCATCGCATTTTAAGACGGTCTTCAAAGCGACCGTCGGCGTGCCCGTGCATCAATATGTGATTCGCCGCCGCGTCGACTACGCAAGCGGCCTCGTCTCGAACGACAGCCTGCCGTTAAGCCAAATCGCGTTGCAAGCCGGTTTCGCCAACCAAAGCCACATGGCGCGATGGATGAAACGCCTGACCGGCGTAACCCCGAGCCGCCTCCGCACCTAGCCGCAGCCGCTTCTAGCGAAAAGTTGTCATCCTGAGCGGAGCGCCGAAGGCGCGTAGTCGAAGGACGCGCCAGAGATAGCGTTGTCATCTTAAGCGGAGCGAGCGCGCGTTGTCTAAGCGAGCGCGTTGTCATCCTGAGCGGAGGCGCGCAGCGCTTGTCATCCTGAGCGGAGGCGCGTAGCGCCGTAGTCGAAGGGCGAAGGGCGAAGGGCTCAGGACGACAAGCGGGCAACGAGTTCTTCGTACTTGCGGAAGATGACGACGTAGCTCGTTGCGATAAATGCGATCGCGAACGCGAGCAGACCGTCGCCGACGGCGGCCGAAAGACTGCCGCGATGCGGCATGGCCGTGCGAATGGCGTAGCGCAATGCAAACGCCGCCGCGAAAATGACGAGGGTTACCCACGACGAGCCCAGGTACATCACACCGCGCCGCTCGGTGGGTCGCACGTCGGTGTGCATGCCGCGTAACATGCCGAACGGAATGCCGCAAATGGCACCAATGACGAGCCCCGCCGCGATCTCGAGCGGCGGGGCTGGATTGAGCATGTTGTTCGCGTAGATCACCCACGCCGTCAGGACGCAAAGAACGATCGGCGCGACCCACATCCGCGTGACGCTAATGCGTTGCGGACGTACCCAGCGCAAGGCGAGAATCGCCACCACCACGATGAGCGGCAGCAGCTGCATCAACGCCGGATTGATCGGAGTGGATTGCGGCGTTACTTAATCTCCACCTTGGCGCCGGCTTCTTCGAGCTTCTTCTTCACCGCCTCGGCTTCGTCTTTATTGACGCCTTCTTTGACGGCCTTGGGCGCGCTTTCAACGAACGCCTTCGCTTCGGTGAGTCCCAGGCTCGTAAGCTCGCGGACCGCTTTGATGACCTTGATCTTCTCGGCGCCGATCTCGGTGAGAACGACGTCGAACTCGGTCTTCTCGGCTTCGGGCGCGGCAGCGGCGGGCGCGGCAGCCATCATCGCAACCGGCGCGGCCGCTGAAACGCCGTACTTCTCCTCAAGCTGCTTGACCAAGTCGGCCAGCTCGAGAACGGTGAGTTTATCGATTTGTTCGATCACTTCGGCAATTGCCATGGTATCTGGTTATCCTTATTAAGCGTTTGATGGTGCGACGGCTTTTTGCTCGCGAATCGCATCGAGCACGCGGACGAGACCGCGCTGATTTCCGGAGAGAACGGTAACGAGCCCGCGAATTGGATTGGCGAGGGTTCCGACGAGGCTGGCGATGAGGTCGATTTTGGGCGGAAGCTTTGCAAGCCGCTCGACCTGCGCCGCGTCCACGACCTGTCCGTCGATGTAGGCCGCTTTGACGGCGACGCGCTTGACGGTGTCGCTAAATGTTTTGAGCGCCTTTGCCGGCGCAACGGGATCCACACCGGCAAATACGATACCGGTGGGACCGGCGAGATAGGTCTCCAGCTGCGCGGCGAGATCGCCGGCGGCGATCCGAAAGAGCGTGTTCTTAACGACGGAATAGCTGTTTCCGTCCTTTCGCAGTTCGCCCCGCAGTTTGGTGATATCCGCGACGGTGAGGCCTGCGTAATCGGTCAGGAAGAGATTCTTGGCACCGGCGAGCTTCGCGGTGAGCTCGCTGACGGTGTTCTCTTTACGAGCGGTCGGCATAGGTTCTGGTTTCCATCCGTGACGACGAATTGAAAAGCGCCCCGCATCGAGGCGCATCATTCAAAGTCTGCATCGCCTGCCGGCGAAGCCCGAACCTCTCGTTGACGCCTCTATAGTCGAATATTAAGGCCTTGCGGCCGGCTATGGTCTTTGGAGCCGTTGGCTACCTTACCATAGGACCGCGACCTACGGCAAGGGGCGCGCCAGCCGGTAGGCCGTGCCGTTGGCAAAACCCGAGGCGGGACCGCCGAATTGGGTGGTTCCATAGATCGCGCCGGCCGAATCGAGCGTCACCGCGCTCAGCGGCAGCCAGCCGTCTGTGGCGCCGCCTTTGAACGTGTGCAGCACCGTCTCGGTTGATCCGGTTCCGGTCGGACGCACTCGGAAGACTACCCCGCACCCGAGTGGTTGATTGCAGCTGAGGTCGCCGCCGTTGATGGTGGCGCCGTCGAGCCTTCCCGCTGCGTCCATCGCCAGACCGGCCTGCGGGTACCTTCCGTCGCTCCCGCCGGAGAACTCGTAGAGCACGGTTTCCGACCACGTCCCGCTCGCCGAAGACGTCAACTCGTAAACGACGCCGCACCCTTGCGAGCATGCCAAGTTGCCGCCGCCGTACGTCACGCCGTAAAGATTGCCGGCCGCGTCGAAGACGGGGGCGCCCTCCGGGCTGAAACCACCGGACTCGTTGGGGTTGAAAAGAAACAGTGTCGTCTCTCGCCATTGCGACTTGCGCGTTCGCGTCATCTCGTACACGCTCGCCGCCGTCACTCCATAGATCGTCTGCGTGCCTTTGTGCGTGAGGTCCCCGCCCGGATAGGCCCCGTCACCATGCGTCTGACCGAAGATGTGCAGCAGCTTCTCCCGCCAAGCGCCGGAGCCGTTCTTCTGCAGCATGAAAAAGACGCCGGCGCCGGCTCCCACGCCATTACACGACGCGGCACCCCCGCATAACGTCGTTCCGTACAAGTTCCCGGACGAATCGAGCACGAGGCTCGACGTGGGATGGCCGCCTTCGGCGTCGCCCGAGAAAACGTGAACGGTTCGCTTCTTCCATTTGGAATGACCGCGCGTGAGCTCGAATACCGTTCCACACCCGCGCTGATTCCAAATGCGAGGGGCGCAGCCGTGATTTCCGCCCGCGATCGTTACGCCGTAAATGTTGCCATTCGCATCGATCGTGAGCGTGCTGCGCGGCACGGCGCCGTCATCGAGACTCTTGAAGCTGTACAACACGCGTTCGCTCCACTGCCCGCTCTTGCCGCGGAGCAGCTCGAAGACGACGCCGCAGCCTCTCGCCTCGCCCCGAAACCGGCAGCTTCCCGAACCGCCCATGATGGTGGCGCCGTAGAGATTTCCGGCCCGATCGGCGACGAGGCGTCCGGAGTTCGGCCACGCGCCGTCGGGCCGCCCCGAAAAGAAATGCACGATCGACTCACGAGCTGCATCGCGTGCAGTGACGGCCACATTCGGATTGGGAAGGGCCAGATGCGATGTTGCGGTGCATCCGCCGAGGGCAAGCAGCGTGACTGCCGGCCAAAAGCGAATCTGTGCCATGGTGACCTCCTCTGCGACTCCAGCCGAAGCGCTCCAACGGCTCAAAGCGGGCAATGCGCGCTTCATGGCCGGCACCCCGGAACACCCGCCTTATGGACCGCGCGTCTCCGAGTTTGCCGGCGACCAGCAGCCGTTCGCGGTCGTTTTGGCCTGTTCCGATTCGCGCCTGCCAGTCGAGACGCTCTTCGATCAGCTCCCCGGCGAGATTTTCGTCGTTCGCGTCGCCGGGAATTTTCTGAGCGACGATACCCTCGGCTCGATCGAGTTCGGCGTGGAGGCGCTCAAAGCCAAGCTTATCGTCATCCTCGGCCACAGCCACTGCGGTGCCGTGAAGGCGGCGCTCGCGTATGTCCGCGATGGCATCGCACAACGCGGCCACGTTCAACAAATCGTCGAGAAGGTCGCGCCGGCGGTGGTCGCCGCGCGCGGTTTCCCGGGCGACTGGCTCGAGAATGGGACGGTGCAGAACGTCGCGCTCAACGTGCGCGCGGTGACCGTCAACTCCGGGATCATCGCAGCGCGCGTCAACGCCGGCGAAGTAAACGTAATCGGAGGAATCTATAACGTCCATACCGGCTGGGTCGCGTTCTCGTAGCGTGCCGCTACAATCGGCGGTGAACTTCGTTTGCGAGCGGCTCTCCTTGGCAGTCGTCGCGATCGGCACGGTCGTGATGATCTTGGTCTTCATCGTCGTCGAAGACAACGCGACGCACATCGGTTACTATCCGATCGTCTTTTTGCGGAACACCAACCAAGTCGAGGTCGAGTCCGGAGCAGGTGCGGGCGCGCTCCAAACCGGCGATCGCATCGAGTTGCAGCGCTTGACCGCGCCGCAACGGTTCTCGCTCCTCCGCGGCGCGCCGTCGCAGGCGACGATAACTCTTCAAGCTTCGCGAAACGGCCGCCCGTTCGTCACCACCCTTACCGCCAGTGCCGTCGATCATTCGCCGCGGGCGACGATCACACGCGATGTCGGCACGCCGTTCTGCTTCTTCCTCTCACTCGCGCTTGCCGGCGCGCTCTTCTTGATGCGGCCACGTCCGATTACGCTGGCCTTCTACATCTACACGATGTTGATGCTGGTGAAGGTCAATCAAACGGCACTCGATCTGGCAAACTGGCCGATCAGCTTGGCCAGCGATCTCTCCATTCAAGTCGTCTATCCGCTGGCGCAGCTCATGATTCTGATCTTCGCACATCGGCTCTACGGCCGGCCGAGCCGCGTCTGGCCGTGGATCTTCGGCAGTGCGGTCGTGCTCTCGCTGATCGTCTTTATCGCTTGGATCGACCCGATCGTCTGGATCGTCTTGCAGCAGTACGGATTTCCGGGACCGACCGCGCTCTTCATGAGCCTTGCCGACGTGCTGTTGCTGGCGGTCGTGCTCGGCGGTTTGGCCTACATCGCCTCCGGTGCGACCGCACTCGATCGCGCGCGCGTCTCCTGGGTTGTCGCCGGCATCGCACTCGCGCCGATTCTCGATCTTACCTGGGCGCTCGCAAACCTCGTCGGCACGCTGAGCGGCAATAGCTCCATCGCGCTGCTCTACGTTCAGCATTGGACCGATGCACTCGGTCCTTGGTTCGGTCTGCTCGGCTCGATCTTCGTCGTCTACGGCTTTCTATCGGAACGCGTGCTCGACTTTCGCTTTGCGATCGGCCGGGCGGCCGTGTACGCTGCGATTACGGCGGTCATGCTGCTCGGTTTTGGGATTCTCGAATGGTGGGCCGAGCAAATCTTCGAAAGCACGCGGCCTGCGATCTATTTGAGTCTCTTTGCGGCGCTACTGATCGGCTTCGGCCTCAACACGCTCCACGATCGCATCGAAGAATTCTTAAATACCTTCTTCTTCCGCGATCAGCGGCGCGCCGAAGAGGCGCTTCGTCACGCCGCGCGAGCGCTCGGCAACACCTCATCGGAGAAGACGCTGATTGAATTCTTAGTCGACGAGCCGGTGCGCGTGCTCGCGCTCACCTCCGCCGCATTGTTCCTCGCGCCGCGCGACGGCGGCGCGTTCGAACGAAAGGCCGACCGTGGATGGACTCGTAAAGAAGCCGAGTCGATCGATGCCGAAGACCCGCTGATCGTCGAGCTGCGTGCCGAGCTCGCGCCGCTCGTGCTCGACGGCCGTCCACGACCCGAGACGATCTTGCCGGGTGGTGCAAAGGCACCGTCGCTCGTCGTTCCGCTGCTGATGCGCGGCAACGTGTTCGGCTTCGTCTTCTACGGTACGCGCCTAAACGGCACGCCCTTCACTGCAGACGAACGCGCGCTCCTCGAAGCCATCGCGCACAGCGCCGCCGCCGCCTACGATCACATCGACGCCGACAAATCCCGCGCGCGAATCCAGCGGCTAGAGCAGCAGCTCCACCAACTCGGCGCCGCCGTCCCGGACTGACTTATTTCCAGCTGAAAACGCTCTGCCCGTCGCCTCCGCCCGTTGCGTGCCAGCCCGTCCACATGCGAGATGTTATTGCGCTGGGCTCGACATAGGATGATCCGCCGCCGCCGCCGCCGGCGCCCCCGTAGTCGTAGCTGGAAGATGA
>JBARKF010000029.1:0-29017 GCA_049800655.1 Candidatus Cybelea sp. | reverse complement strand
AAGCTGCTCCCGTCAAACGACAGAAACGAAGGGACCGCTTCATCCATGTTTTTGTAGCCTAAAATGGCCACTTGGACGCGCTTTCCGAAGGCCGCGATCGGTCCCGAGGTCATGGCGTCGGTCGCAGCATTCGTGCCACGCGCTCGAGTGAAATCTTCGCCAAGGCGCACTGCATTGAAGTCGGGGAGCCCGGCATGCCCGTTCGACTCGGCGATCCATTCGGCAGAGCTGCGCTTCGCTCGCGGTACCATGGCGCTGGTTCTGAAGTATCTTCCGGTCGTCAAGTCCGTGAGCGTAACCACGAACCTCGAATCGACGTAACGAACCTCCCCTTCCATGTCTTCGTCCGGCGTGACGCGGATGCTTTTGATTGTCACCCCGGCCTTCGGCGCAAACTCGTACCATGCGTAAGTAACGAGTTTGAAGCCGTTACATTGCGATTCCGTTCCGGTTTGCTCCACGGTATCGTTGTCCCAGCCGTCGATGCCCACCCAAAACGAGGCCGCACCGTTCGGGTTCACCGTGCAGTCCACGCTGGGGACCGTCCACGATCCCCGGGCTTCCGTGAACGCGGTGCCAACGACCGCGTAGCCGGCCCAGTTGTCGCTCTCGTAGATGCCGAGATCACTTCTTCCCCACTGATTGGGAGCCGGCCCAATCAATCGCATTGGCGCGTGCTGAATCAGCGATACAACGGGCCGCGATGGCAAAATCGGCGCCCTCGATACCGGCGCCTGAACTGCGGCGGCAGCAGCAAGGCCTAATAACATTGCAAGTCCTGTTGAGCGCAGGGCGTTCATGACTTGTACTCCTTAGCATCAAAGTTGCGCAACACGCTCAGAGAGTGCGGGCTTAATCCTCATTAGCGCGATACGGCGATTCCCTACCGTGGGGAAACGCGCAGAGTGTCGTTTACTGACGTTCGAAACGAACTCCTGGGTCATTCGATTTCCGAGTAACGCGAGCCCTGGAGCTGCCGGCACACCTATTTCCGTATAGCACACAACTGCACGACAAGGGCCCGAAAGCAAAGCGCTTTCGGGCCCTGTGCCGGTTTTTACGAGGCTACTGGTACGGTTTTAGGACTTTTGGCGGTTTCGACAACCGTGTAAACGGTGAGCCAGACGTGCCCGGCGGCGGCAGGCTAACGCTATTCTCGGTCGCGAGAATCGCCATGTTTTCCGGACATGCCGGATTCGATAGACAGGCAAGGTCGGTCGGCACGGGCTGGTTGAGCAGAATGCCCGAGCTCTTCACGTAGAGCGTTTGCCTCCCGTAGTTCCTGAATTGGACGGTCGGTTGAGTCTTACCCTTCGGGACGTACCCGATCGCCCACCATGAGCCGTACGAGGCAGTCCCCGTAGCTTGGGTCGACGCGCTAACGAAGACGATGGCGTACTTCCATGCCCCGCTCATCAATGGCTGCTTCGACGCAATGCTGATAATCGGCGCGGGTTGCGGAGGTGGATAGGTCTGCGGCTGCGCACCTCTGCGCCGTAGCGGAGGGCCGTACGTCCAGTACGAGGTTTCCTGTAAGCCCCACAGCCCCGCAGTCTGATTTCGGGAAGACAAGAGGCCATAATGAACGCACGGCTGACCGCCAAAACTGTTACAATCGTGGGTGTTCTGGTAGAGCGTCGTGCCCGAGAATTCGACGATTGTTTTGTTCGACGTCGTATCGTACGTCACGGTCGGCGGACACGGATTGTTCGGGCCTTGGCTTGGCGGACAGAATGGGTTGTACGGACCATACAGCGGCTCGGTGGAGGGAATGAGCGCGGTAATGTTCCCAGTGAAGTCAATTTCAAAATCGGTCGGACAGCCTTGTGACCCGTACGTGCACGGGAACTTCTGGAAGAAATTGAAGATCTCCGCCGGGGGATTCGGCGGCGGCGGCTTTGAAGCGACCACCGAACCGATTGGCTCTTCGAAACCGGTGATCGTGTGAGTCGGCGAACCGCCGGCTGTGTACTTGAAGAACTCCGTATCCGCGGTGCCTGCATCGGGGCAAATGTACACGCCTTTGGATACCGGTTTGCCTACGACGATCGTTCCCTGGACACAATCTGACGCGCCGCTGAGAGATGTGTGGCCGTTGACGACGCCGCCCTCGCTCATCCGATAAACGACGTTACCGAGCTGATCGCCGACGTTCACCTTCGGTCCTGCGGTAACTTGCACGCCGCCCGGATAATCAATCGACGCTCCGCTGACCGTAATCGGCGTAATCGTGTTACTTCCGGATGGCAGCTTGCCGAGTTGAAAAACGCCGCTGGCATTGAAACCATCGACGAAGAGGTTGTTATTGTCATCGAATCCGTCGAAATACATGTTTTCGAAAGACGGCGATGTGATGATGGTCGGGATTGTGTTCGATGCGTTGTACAACGATATGCTGCCCGGCCCGTAGCTCGAGCTAAAGATATTCGTAACGGCAAGCTCACCCTCGGGACCTACCGCGCAGCCGACGGGAAATTCGCCGGGGTCGCTAATCGTTTCGAGCAATGTGCCGCTTGCGGGTGGGTAGACGTAGATCTGCGATGTTCCCGTGTTGGTCACGTAAACGTTCCCGCGGCTGTCGGTGCACTCGCCTTGCGGCTCGTTGAAGCCAAACAGCTGTCCAACCGGCGTCCGAGACGGATAGCCAAAGACGTCGACCACGTCGCTGGCCGTATCAGAAATGTAGAGAAGCTGACGGTCCACCAAAGGTGTCCGGATCCACGATGTGCCGCTATGGTGATGGCCCGCTTTAAGGCCATGAGCTGCGGCGATCGGCGGACCGTGTCCCTTCGCCATCGCCCCGTTCGAAGTAGGTGGACTGACCTGGGATGGAGAGCTGTTGCAACCGCTCCAGGCGGTGGAAAGTAAAATTGCTGACATTGTAAACGCGTAACGCGTTAGTGTCCTCATGTTACCGATACCTCCGGATGCGAGCCCGCCGCGCTGATCGTCTGGTCAACTGCAGACCGGAGGAAGTGCATAAAGCCGCATCCTCTAGCGTTGTCTTGTCCCCCTGAACGAGCAGGGGCCCCTATGCTATCATCGCTTGTGTCAATTAGCAATACCACTAGGCGTCTTAAGATAGAATTTACATAAGGGAAAGCATCAGTGCGCGCCGACTTGCACCGCAAATGCGAGCGGCGCCGACGATGTTCGTCGCGCAATGTGTTTGCCTCTTTTCAGTCAACACCCTCAGCGCTCCGGCTGGCCGGGTGGAACGATCGGCAGCGGAGTGGTCCCCATTCGCGTCAACGTTAATTAACGCCACTTTGGCGAGATCGACGACATGACACGGTGCATGTTCGGCGCCGAGCGCGCGCACCTAAGGCACAAGTTAGAACGCCATCTTAAGGTGGCTGGCAACGGTTATCAAACCACGAGCTCCCTGCGAAGCCGAAGGATGGTAACGCAATGGCTCATCGGCCGGCGAGAAGTCAATTCGAGGATATGAGGTTGCACAAATGACCCGACGTTGCCGATACGTCATTGCTATTCCAAACCTACGCGCTCAGCAGACTACTATAGCCGCCTAACCGCCCATCGCTGAGCCTCGTTTTGAAAGCCCTGGCTCTATTCCCCCGCGACCGTCGAGGCAATGCGCTTGTCTCAGGCACTGGCAATCCGGGCATTGGTTGAGCAGACGTACAAGGAGGTTACACGCCGCCGTATCGCACAGAGCACAGGTAACCGTTACCGGCCCCGAGGATCATGACACTCGACGAAGCACTGAAGCATCATTTCGGGTATACGTCGTTTCGGCCGCTGCAGCGCGAAATCGTCGAGGCGGCGCTAGCTGGAGCAGACGTGCTCGCACTCCTGCCGACCGGCGGCGGGAAGTCCCTCTGCTATCAACTGCCGGCACTGCTCGAGCCAGGGCTCACGCTAGTCATCTCGCCACTGATCGCACTAATGAAAGATCAGGTCGACGCGCTCGAAGCCAACGGCATTCCGGCAACGTTCCTCAACAGTTCGCTCGATCCGTCGGCGACCGCGCATCGGCTCGCAGAGCTTGACCGCGGTGCGTACCGCCTGCTGTATGTCGCTCCGGAGCGCACTGTGATGACGGGGTTTCTAGCCGGTTTGGCGCGCTGGGATTTGCGCCGGATAGCGGTCGACGAAGCGCACTGCGTCAGCGAATGGGGGCACGACTTTCGGCCCGAGTACCGCCAAATCGCATCGCTGCGTTCGCGTTACCCCGACGTTCCGATGTTGGCGCTCACCGCGACGGCGACCGCGCGCGTGCGCGACGACATCGAGCGCTTTCTCGAGTTGCGGAAGCCGCGCCGCTTCGTTGCAAGTTTCAACCGGCCGAATCTGCGTTATGCCGTCTTCGAAAAAGCCGACGCCGTAAAACAACTGCTGTCGTGGTGTACGGCGCGTGCCAACGAAAGCGGCATCGTCTATGTGCAGAGCCGCAGCTCGGCAGAGGAGCTGGCGGCGAAGCTTTCCGCGGCCGGCATCTCGTCTCGCCCGTACCACGCAGGCCTCCTGCCGCTGCAGCGCGCTCGCCACCAGGAGCTGTTCATTCGCGACGAGATCCGCGTCATCTGTGCGACGATCGCCTTCGGCATGGGCATCGACAAACCTAACGTGCGTTACGTCGTGCACTACGATCTGCCCAAGAACGTTGAAAGCTATTACCAGGAAACCGGTCGTGCCGGCCGAGATGGCCTCGCCAGCGATTGTGCGCTCTTCTTCAGCGGAGGCGATGCGGCGAAGCAGCGCCATTTCATTCGTCAGATAGAGGATCCGCAGGAACGCGAAAAGGCCGAGCGCCTTCTGCGACAAATGCTCGATTTCGCAGCGACGACGCATTGTCGGCGTCGTCACCTGTTGCGCTATTTCGGCGAGGACGCAGTTGCCTACCAGTGTGACAACTGCGATAATTGCCTGCAGCCGCCGGAGCGAGTCGACGGCACGCAGGCCGCTCGAAAGCTGCTCTCATGCATCTACCGCGTGCGCGAGCACAGCGGATTTTCGAGCGGTGCGCACCACATCGTCGACGTGCTGCTCGGAAAGCGTACGGAGAAGGCCATCGCATGGGGGCACGATCGCCTATCGACTTTCGGAATCGGCGCCGAGCAGAGTAAAAGCGAATGGATGGCGCTGCTCTCCGAGCTCCTGCGAAACGGTTGCATCGAACAGGATTCCGAACATCGAACCTTGTTCGTAACCGAGGAAGGATTGCGTGCGCTCAAAGAGCACCGTGCTTTCGCTTTTGCCATGCCGCGGTTCGTTGCCAAGGCCGCGAAGGCTCGCAGCCGCCGGCTTCGGGCACTGCCTGCGGTCCAGCATGATGCACTGTTCGAGAGACTGCGCGGGTTGCGCAAGCGTCTCGCGGACGATCAAGGCGTTCCACCCTATGTCGTCTTTTCTGACGCGACTCTACGCGAGATGTGCGCGTACCAGCCGGTCACGCTGCAGGCGCTTCGGAAGATCGGTGGTGTTGGTGACGTCAAGCTCGAGCGCTATGGCACTGCCTTCGTCGAAGCAGTACGCTCGTTTGATGCGGCCGACGCCGCAGGCTAGGGTTTCCGCTCGGACGCCGACCCGAGTAGAGGTCACTTAGCCTGAGGGTCTACCGCGATGCTATCGTAAAATTCCGACGCGATACCAGTCGAAGAACGCCCTACGCTTCCCAGCGGGTAACTGTTGGCCTGCACGCTCCCGTAGGCGTGCGACTGGTTCGTGAGAGAAAAGCTGGCTGCCCAAAGCGTGTTCTGCGAGCGATTCAGCGAGATGCCGGTATAGTAGCCATTTTGAGCACCGGAACCGTATACGAATGTTGACGTGGGGGATCCGCTCCAGGGCCGTTTGAACACGGCGAGCGTGTTGTTGTTGCCGACGGTATTGAGGATCAGGTTCTCCTGGCGATCGAACACAATACCTTCAGGCAACTGACCGGACTCGATGTTCTGCAGAATCGTGTCGGCGCCGGTACGCGTGTTTACGGAGACCAGCAGCGGTTGGCCGTAGCGATTATAGCCGTCAGCGAGCAGCTCGTGGGCATCGGCGGCTAAATACTCCACCTCGTTCAAGTGCGATGTAAAGAGCGTGCGGGTGGGGGCGCCTCCGCCGGTCTCGATCTCGCTTGATTCAAAGAAATCGATGACGTTGTCGCCGGCATTAGCGGCATACAAGTCGCCATTCTTGTCGAATGCGAGTCCTATCGCATACGGACCTTGTGACAACTTCAGCGTGGCAGATAGCGTGATCTGCTTACTCTTCACGTGCCAAACAGTTACCGTCGCTGACTTCGTGCCGACGGCTAGATCGCCGGTCTGCGAGTTGACTGCGAGGCCGACGCCGGTGCAGGAACACTGCGAAATCATCTTGAGCGTTTTCGCACTATAAACGTCGACGTTTCCGACCTGTCCGTTAGAGACAAAGATCCAGGTTACGGAGGGCGGCCCTTTCCCGTCGGGCAGGACGGGTTCCGAGAACGTCGGGCTCGCAGCCCTCGTGCGGTCAGTGTCGATCGGTTGCGTGGACGCGGGGACCGAGCTCGCCCCCTGGCACGCCGCTAGCAATAGCGGTAGAACCGTGATCGTGATAATCCGGCGCATGGCAGCCTCTTTTCTTCAACGGGCCGGTAACGTCGCGTGTGGTGAAAGGCGCGGCCGATGAGAGCACCATGATGGAGTCTAGCGATGCTAGATGAAGAAAGTCTAAAGGGGATGCTATAATCGGCCGCCTGCGGTGTCGCTGACCGCGGCGGCGCCGGCCGTGAAGTGGCACGTTCGAGCTCCTCGTCTACACTACCGGGGAAACCACTCCACGGTAGAAGCGCCTTTGGCCGCCCGACATCGGCGGCTTACTGACAAATTAAAAAGGAACGCGATCTGCATCGCGCTCCTCCCTGAAGCTTGCTACGGTTCTAAAGGTTTGCTAGGCGCGAGCCAACTCGCGATGGGGAACCGTGCGGCCTTCTTCGAGATCTAGCAGATCCGACCACGAGACCACGTCGGTCCGGCTCGGAGCAATTTTGCTACGCAGCTCCTCGAAATGCGTCAACGATTCCCCCGTCGGAACAGCCGAGAGGAACTTTTTGTTGAACGCCTCGATATTGCGCGGATCTTTCCTCGCAACGAACCTCTTCGCGTAGGCTTCGATCTCGTAATCGCTCTTCGCATTGTTCACGAGTTCGAGGAACGCCTTCGAGTCCATGTCGAGGTACTCGAAGAGGCTTTGATCCATCGAGCAATCGTACTTATATTCGCCAATGGTACCGTGCGTTAAGGCTTTTGCCTTGTCGATCGCGCGGGCGAGCTGAACGATGCCGAGCATCATCTCACTGGAGCTACGCGGCGTGGTTTTGGTTAGGTCCTTCATTAATTACAACTTTCAATTGAGTTTCTTTTCCTACTTTACGTAAACGTAAGATACTGAATAAGGTTGCCGTTTTTATTTATCGGAGAAAATGCAGGTGATCTGAAATCTTTAGCGGTGCGGCGTCTTACGCGTAAAGCAACGCTTTTGTGGCAAAAAAACCAACAGATAACCTCTGGGAACGTTTTTACCGAACGAATGCTGTATGAAGCCGCGACCGTTGTTTTTGCACTTAATACGAGCTGCAGTGCACCGCAGTCGCCGAAGCCTCCGCGGTAGCCTTCAGATAGGGTCAGCCACGAGCAGCGAGACACGCTTTTTCGAGAGGCCTACCTCAACCTCTAGAACGCGGGTCAAACGCGCACCCGACCGGAACGTCGTTGACGTTCAGGCCGTTGTTGAAGCTGTACCAATGCGTTACCGCGTGCGGCGAATAGTGATAGACGTCCATTTGACCGAGTTCGAAATCGCCGGTGCAGAAGGTCATCGACGTTTTGTTCAGGTGGCCGTAGGCTGCCTCGTTCAGCATGGCAAACGGACCGCCGACGAGGGTGCAAGCGGGATTGCAGCCTGAGTAAATGTAGATCTTGCTGTCGAACGCGCTCACCGTCACCAGGTTTCCGTTCCGGTCGAAGTCCAGACCGCCGTAGTACTCGTTCAAAAAACCCATCGCTTGTTCTCCGGATCCGGAACAGCCTGCGAAATAGGTCAGGGTTGCAGTGCCTCCACCATTGGTGGCGTCGGCCCAGCAGTTCTCGTGCTTGTCCATCGCAACGCCCACGACTTCGTACATCGCAGCGTTCTGAAGGTTCGTCGTGCAGCCGCGGACGAGCGTGCACATCGAGATGCTGCCGGCCGCATCGTAAGCGCTCGGACCGAAGACATTGGCAACGGCGATCTCGCCGTTCACGGCATCCGCACTCGACGCATCGGTTGGTTGCCCGAACGGATCGGAGAACGAACCCACTTTCGAGCCGCACAGCCCGCGACCGGAGAAGACGATGACGGTGCGCGAGCCGCCGTCGGGGTCGATCAGATTTCCTTTACGGTCGACCGCGATGCCGTTTGGATTGGAGACGGGTCCGACCGTGCATGTCGGCGGATTATTGGGCGTGTTCTTGTGCTGGTATCCGAAGATCGAGGTTCCCAAGAACTCGCTGACGTAGATCCCGCCGTTGCCGACGCGCGGACGTGCGAGCCGCGAGATGACTTCGCGAAAGTGAGGTCGTGCCGTCAGCGCGGCCGGAGCGACCGAAGCCGGGAAAGCCCACTTCGGCCTGCCCGGAGGTGTTGCGGCGGACATACTCGCCGAGCAACCCCCGAGCAGTACCGCCGCCGCAATCGCAAAACGCGCCGAAATCACTTCGGCAAACTCACCGTCGCGTTGACCGGTCCGTAGAAACCGCCAGGAATGGTCTGGACGGGCGAACCGCCGGCCGGATAGTCCCAGATACCGACGTCAGGGCCGTCCCCGGCGATGATCCGGTTCCCCTGGATCCAAAAACCGCCGGCCTGGCCGCCATTGAGCGCCGTCGTGTTACGCAAGATACCGTTTTTGCCGCGAAGCTTGTATTGATAGACGACCGCCGTTTCCTGATCGCCGACGGCGAGAAGCCCCTTGTGCCATTGAATGCCACCCGCGAAGAAGACGCCGACGTAGTTCAGGAAAATCGGCTGGAACGATGTCGTACCAGGGCGCAGCCGAGCAAGATAAATGTTCGAGGCGGCGCTGCCGTCGACATAGAGGTTACCGTTGGAATCGTAGCCCGAAAAGAACGGATAGAACGGAGGCACGTAGGCGGTTCCATCGATGCTGCCGTTCTTATAGACGACAACTTTTGGCGAACTCACCATCGTCACGGCAATATTGCCGGTGGTGGGGTCGACTGCACAGCTCGCGGGTTGATCGCTCATGGTATTGATCGTGAGGATCGGGGTCGTGCCGCCGTGAGCGAACTCCAACACCTCGTTGGCACCGGTCGCCACCACCCACCAGTTGCCGCCGCTTTTCTTAGAGGTGCAGAGGCCCTGCGCTTGCGGGATACCGGTAATCACCCCGAGAGCCTGCCCGCTGGGATATTTAAACGCTAGAACGTCATTGCCGTACCCGTAGGAAACGTACAGGATCTTGCTTCGAACCGCTTCGGGACGCATCCACGGCCGAACGTGGCTGGGGGCCGCTACCGCCGGGACCGCGCTGTCTTGGGCCTGTTGACCGGCGCACGCCGCAAGAGAGAGCGACGTGCATAAGATGACCGAGACTCGTATTAAAGAGCTCTTCACGAACGTATCCTCCTTCACCATAGAATAGCGTAGCGAGTCGCCTCCCGCATGAGCAAAATACTCAGATACTCACGAGCCGAGCCTCGCGTCGGAAGCACGGCTCAACTCGGCGGAGATCTGCCATCGCGACCGGATCCCAAGTTTGATAAAAATGGCCTCGCAATGGTTCTGCACCGTTCGCTCGCTCAGTCCAAGGACGCTAGCAATCGCCCGGTTTGACGAGCCCTTGGCCGCAAGGTGTGCGATCTCCGATTCGCGCGGCGTGAGCTGTTTGGCCATCCGCTTTGGGATTGCCGCGCCGGTCCAGCGCAGGCGCGGCCCCACTCTTGCGCCACAGCGCCGGTAAAGCGCTGCCACCTCTTCGCCGTTGCCGGCGGCCGCGAGGGCGACCCCCTCGTGCAGCGGCCGCTTTTCTGCGGCAAAGAGACGAGCCGCGCGCGACGCCAGTTCTTTTGCTCGCACGTCCATGCGGCGGCGGCCGGCAATGAAGCTGTCGAAGAGGTCCTTACGCGCGCTTGCCAAGGCCAGATTTTTCGAGCATTGCTGCGCGACGAGCGTGCTGATGCGCGCGAGCTGATGGCTCGATCCGAGTCGCGCCGCCCGGATCGCGAGCTGCAGGCTATTGTCGAGCGTCGTGATCGACGCTAGAGCGCGTGACAAGAGCGCGTCGTGCGCGTTCCGATCCTCCGCCTGTTCGTACAAGAAGCAGAACGCCTCGACCAGCGGTCCAACGAGGTATTGCTCGCGTCGGCTGAACGCGATTTCGACGAGCTCCGGATCCGAACTCGACGTCAGCAGCGGCTCGTCGCCGAGCATGATTGCAAGCGGTATGCCGACCGCCGCGACCGATAACAACATGGTCGGATCTTCGCTTTGCATCGTCGCAGTCCGCGCCTCGCCGATGGCGTGGAACTCGTGCAGGAGGTCTGCTGCCCGCTCGAGCTTGCCGGCTTCGAATAACGCTTCGGCGAGACTCACGATGCTGAGCGAGACCGAGCTCCCGAGCTCTCGGCGGATGGCAAGAGCCTCCTCGAGGCGTGCGACGGCCACGTCGATGCTGCCCACTTCCGTTGCAGCCGTCCCGTAGTTGTTGAGGATCTGCGCGCAGAGGGCAAGGTCATCATAGGCCCGCGCCGCGCCGATTGATGTCTCGAACGCTTCGAAACCCTCGGCTATTCGGCGGCCTTTGATGCACGCGACCGCGTGAGCGTGAAAGTATAGGGCAACGATCTCTCGATCGTGCGTGATCTCGGGAAGAATCTCGGCTAGAGCGTTAAAGGCTCGCTTCGACTCATAGTCGAGCGCAAGCCACAAGGCGACGCGAATCCGTGCTCGTAACGCCTCGCGCTCTCGAGCGCCCGACTGAGTAGGCTTCAATCGGTCAGCACTCTTGGTTGACTTGTTCGCCTGAATAAATCTCGATGACGCCGTATCCGGCGCCCGTGATGGTCGTACCGCTGAAGAGGGCCCCGAGGTTTGGAAGGACGCCGCCGTATAGGCCTTGCGTTGCGACGGTGTAGCAAGGCGGAAACATCAGGTCGAGGTTGCCGACCGCTACGATACCGTAGGCAGTGTAGGTGTTACCGGCATAGATCGTAGGGGACGTCAGGCCGCCTTTAGATCTTAGCTTCGAACCGAAATGCGTTCCCGCATGGAAATGAAGGTTCAGGTACACCATCGACGTTCCAGTGCCAAGTTGAGGCTCGTTGTAGATGTTTTGCGTGCTAGTGCGAATCGTTAGCTTCACGGAACGCTCGACACCCGGGTACTGCATCGAGCCGCCGAAACCCCCAAATGCCGGGATGCAGAACGAGCCGCCCTTGGTTTTGAGCATCACGCTGATATTTCCGAATTTCTTTGTCGTCCGCTGCCCTTTGCAGGTGGGCGGCCCCGTCACGTCCCGCGCAGCTGTCGCCGATGCGGGGACCGTACCGCTGATTGCGGTCTGCGACCCACCGCAGCCGGCCAGTATAATGACGGCCACGCAAATGCCTAAAGCATGGCGGCCAGTGGTGCATCTCATCATCGCTCGTTCAGTTCGCCATCCCGGGATCGTTCCCGCCGTGACGATCCGCGCCAGCGGTGCCGGGCTGCGTGGTTAGTTTGGCGCGATGCTGACCGATTGACTTGATGACGAATACACGGGCTGGAAGGACTCGATGGGTTTGCCGCCGGCAGGATAGTTCCAATAGTCAAAATTGTCTGGGCAAGCCGCATTGCCGCCGACAACGACGTTACCCACGATGAACGGCTGCTCGACTTCGGCGCGATCACCATCGCAAGCGTCGGATAAGACGGTCCTGCCAACCTTCTTCAAGTTCCCAGACGCGTCCTCAGCCATTTGGTAGATTGCGGTTTGAGGATGAACACCGATTTCACTGGCAAGCGTGATGTACTTGCCATCCCACATTACGCCCTCGGGAATTGGAATGCTCACGTTGAAGCTGATCGGTCTAAGGGGTTTGCCTCCACGTGGAATTTCGCAGACGGCATTGGAAAGCCCGCTACCGGCATAGCCTTCAACGTAGAGATTACCCTTTTGATCGTAACCCGGCCGCAGTGGGATCCCACAATAATAGTTATAATAGATTTTCGGAGTCCCGGAGGCGTTCTTGAAAACAACCACATTCGGTGGTCCACTGCCGGCATTGTAAACGTTGGCAACAGCAAGATCGCCGGACGTGGGATCGATCGAACAACCGATGCTGGACCCTTCGGTATTTAGCGTTTTCAACGGGGTGCTTCCGCCGTGGGCATACTCGACGGCTGATCCCAAGACTCCGTCAATGTTACCATATTCTATGAACCACACGTTCCCGAGCATGTCGACGCATTGCCCCTGCGAAAAACCATTTTCGCCGATGAGCGTCCCAACCAGCGCTTTGGTTTTAAAGTTGAACACGTAGACGTCGTCATCCCCGTTTGAGACGTAGAGGAGCTCCTTAATGCTTTTGGCATCGGGTGACATCCACGATTTGTCGTGACCCGATCGGTGCGCGTCTTCGGGGTGATGTACCACCCGCTGGCCCTGCGGCAGAGGACCCAACGAATCCACCGGCGATTGTATGTCATCCTGAGCCTGTCGAAGGACGGCACAACCTGCCAGCATCAGAATGGCCGCGCAGATCGTGAGCTCGCGACGGCTAAAACATGAATTCACTACTGCTCCCCTTACTTATGACGCCAATTCGAACACGGTCCCGAAGCCATTGTAGCCGTGGTCGCCGCCGCCGCTAGTTGTGCCGTACAGCGCGCCCGTAGCGCCGAAGGTTAGCCCGGCCTCCGGCGATGCGCCGTTATTAAAGTTGAAGTGATGGAGAATGCTCTCGGAGTATCTTTGCGAGTAACCTGACCCCGAGGGAGTCAACTTGAACGCTGTTCCGAAACCGAAACGGCCGCCCCCAGACGTCGTCCCGTACAACTCACCTTTCTTGCCGAAGACGAGGCCTGCGTAGGAGTGAGCGCCGTTCCGGCCGCCGAAACTTAACAAGATCTCGTCTGCGTACTTCGATGATCCCAAAGGCGTTAGTTTGAACACAACGCCAAAGCCGTCGTTGCCGCCGCCCGCGGTCGTGCCATAGAGCGCGCCGCTCTTGCCGAAGATCAGACCAGCGTACGGATTCGCGCCGTCACCTCCGCCCCGGAATCGGTAAAGGGTCCTCTTGGAGTATCCCGATTTTGATGGCGTCAGCTTGAACAGCGTCCCGGAACCATTATAACCACCGCCGGAAGTCGTGCCATAAAGCGCGCCTTTCTTGTCGAAGATCAGACCCGCGTACGGGTGAGCGCCGTCCTTCCCGCCGCGGAAGCTGTAGAGAATGCTCTCGGAATACCCAGATCCCGACGGTGTCAGCTCGAACACCGTCCCGTAACCGTGAACGCCACCCCCGGAAGTCGTTCCGTAGAGTGCGCCTTTGTCGTCAAGGATCAGGCCGGCGTGCGGGTTCGCGCCGTCAGGAGTGCCTGCAAAGCGGTAAAGAACGCTCTCGGAGTATCCGGACCCCGATGGCTTCAACTTAAAGACGGTGCCGCATCCAAAACTGCAGCCAACGCCGCCACCAACGGCAGTCGTGCTATAGAGCGCGCCCTTCTTGTCGAAGACCAGACCAGCGGCCGGGTTGGCGCCGTCGTTTCCGCCCTGGAACCCGTGAAGCATGCTCTCGGAGTAATTTGATCCTGAGGGCGTCAACTTGAAGACTCCGCCTCCGTTTTCGAAGCGTGTTGAAAGAGTGAACGTTCCGTAAAGCGCGCCTTTGTTATCGAGGATCAGATTGGACGTTGGGTCCCCGTCACCAATCTTGTCACGGTTCGTAAAACTCCAGAGAACACGCTCATTATGTCGTGACGTCGCGAGTTTCTGTAAAGGAGCCGTCGCATCGCCTGCGTTGGCTCGGGGCACGGCGCCCAAACTTGTGCTGCAGCTCGCGAGTAGCGCTGCAGCCGCGCAGATGCCAAACGCATCGCGGATAAAACCGAGACTCTTCATCTTGTTGTTCCTCGCTCCACGCAGTGTCTCTTAACGGCGTACGGCTTAGTCTAGCATGACCTCTCGGGCCACCAAATACCGCCTTGATGACAAAGAGCCAATGTACTCACTCGCTGTATGGTGCAAACGGCCTACCAACAGCGCAGTAAAGCGCGGGGCGCCCGCCGCGTCCTAGCGCGGACCGCTGACGAACATGCTGCCGTGCTCGTAGAAGCGCCAAGGCCGGCCTCGCGCGCGACTCAGGCCGATTCGCGTAGTCGCTGACACAACACCGTGGTATCCGAGATCAGACATGCCAAGCCACAACGAACGATCCGTGCACAGGTCAACCCCGTTGTAACGCAAATCAATCGCCATTGCGAGGGTGAGACGTCCTGGCCCACGCGCGAGGTCTCGCACTGACGAAGAGCGGCGGCGCTCCTTCATACGATCGATTCCCGCGAGCGGTTCGAGCGCGCGAACTAAGACGCCCGCACCGATGCCGCGCCGCTCGCTCGAAACGTTCAGGCAGTAATACCTGCCGTAAACAAAATACACATACGCGTGACCCCGTGCCAAATATAGCGGCGCGTTTCTTGCCGTTTTACCCCGGAATGCGTGCCCCGCCGGATCGCCGACCGGATAGGCTTCGGTCTCCACAATGCGGCCGCTCGTACGGCGCCCACGAAGATCGTGAACCAACAGTTTTCCGATTAGGAAGCGTGCCAGCTCGATCGTGTCGATCGGGAGATCGGTCCTGCGCAGGCGTCTAACCATTACGGCATCGACTCGCGCCCATTTCCGTCATTTCCTCCACGAGTGCGCCTAGCCGCTGTCGGGCCCTACAGCGTCGTTTTCAGCGCTAGGAGGCAAATGGGGAGCGGCTGAACATTAGCCGTTAGGGAGCCATTTGCTACCAGATTGGAGCTACATGCGAACGTCAACACGCGCAATTGCGTCTACCCTCGGATTTTCATTAGCCCTCACCGCCTGCGGCGGCCAAAACGCGTCCCTGCCTGGGGTCGGCGTTGGGAGTAACGGCGTAGCGCCCGAGTCATCGGTGCGCACGGCGTCCGCAGACAAACCCTTGACCTCGATTCCAACGCTTAGCGGCGAACTCGCGTACACCGACGTCGGTCGTCGCCCGGCGAACTCGCCGGTTCGGGTTTCGCTAACGCTTCGCTACAATCATCAGGCCGAACTCGACCGCTTCGTCGCGACGATCAGTGCTCCGCACGCTCATTCGCAGCGTTTTCTCACCCGCAAAGAGTTCGATGACCGCTATGCGCCGACGCCGGCACAAGAGCAGCGCGTCGCACAGGCTCTCCGGCGGGCGGGCTTTACGATCGTGCAACGCTTCTCCAATCGTACGATCGTCGATGCGACGGGGCGCTCGGCCGTCGTCGAGCGTTTCTTTTCAACTGAGATTCACAACGTCAACCAGGGCAAGCACGGCGAACGATACGCCAACCTCACGCCCGCGACCGTGCCGCGAGAAATCGCACCGCTCGTTCGCGACATCTCGCTCAACAACTTGATCGTCGTCCGCACCGTCGCCGAGCCAGACGCACGGCGCCATCATCCGACACCGTCGCCGTCGCCTACGCCGACGGCAAAGCCAACGCCGACTCCAACGCCGACGCCAACGCCCACTCCCACCGCAAGCCCATCGCCGACCCCAAGCCCGACGTCGACGCCGAGCGGCGGGTGCAACAGCGCTCCACCGGACAACGGGCCACTCACGAACTCCTCCGGAACGCTGGCCACGGGCCTGGCCAAGCCGTTTGACTTCCCCGTGCAGCACGGTTGCAACGGGGCCGGATACACGGCTGCGATCGCGATCGACGACCCGGTGAGCACGAGCTATTTGGCAACTTATCTGTCAGCAGCGGGCGTGACGCAGACCGGCACCGTCACCAATGAAGCCGTCGACGGCGGCGGCCGCGGCGACGATGCCGAAACCGACCTCGACGTTCAAACCATTTCCGGGTTGGCTCCAGGAGCGAACATCATCGTCTACGACATGGGATCGCTGGGCGATCAAGAGATCGAAGATACGTACAACAAAGTGCTGACCGATGGAAAGGCGACGGCCGTGAATTCGTCGTTCGGCGGGTGCGAATCCAGCGACGTACCGTTCGATGACTCGACGAACTCTATCGCGGAGCAGGGTGCATCGGAGGGCGTTGAGTTCTCCGCTTCCAGCGGCGACTCCGGAAGCAACGAATGCAACGGCTCGTTGGGCGTTAGCGCTCCGGCCGGCGATCCATACTTCTCATCGATCGGCGGGATCGATTTCACCGACACCAGCCAGGGTGTTCTGGAAACGGTGACGATGGGTAGCGTCGACGGTTACGCCGGAGGCGGCGGTGTGTCAACGGTCTTCGCGCTGCCCAGTTACCAGAGCGGGATCACCGGCATGATTACCTCGGGCCGCAATCAGCCCGACATCTCGCTGCCGTTCTTCCCTGTCGCGGTGTACACCGGTGGCAGATGGGGCGAGTACCTCGGCACGTCGTGGTCGTCCCCAGCATCAGTGGCGCTCATTATCGAAGCAAACGAGCTTCACTCCACCAAGCTGGGCTGGGTCGATCCGACGATATATAGCCTCTTTTCGCAGACTCACTACAGCACGTATTACACGCCGTGCACGTCGGGTAACAACGGCAAGTACTCGTGTAACGCCTCGCAGTACAATCAAGCAGCGGGCATTGGTGCTCCAAAGGGCTGGGCTTTAGCCAACGCTCTTTAGATTCGAGCCACGATAAATGGAAACGGGGCGCGTTTTGACGCGCCCCATTGTTCAAGGGCCGCCGCGTCGTCTCACAAGGGAGACTGTGGTGCCGTTCACTTTGGAGCGGGCGAACCGTCGGACCAGCGGGACACCGGAATAGCGATCGGGACCGGCTCGTACTGGCGAAACGTGGATGTCGACCCAACGATCGGCGACCCCTTGATGCCCGCACCCCACGTCGCAAGTTGGTTGTATGCGATGATCGGCATGACATGCGGACGCCACGGTCCGTCGGCGGGGAACAGGTAGCCTTTTTTCGATAGCATGAACCCAAACGAGTTGGGATAGGGATCGGTGAATTCGTGGTCGGCGTAGGCGGCTTTTGACTTCGCCGCGACCTGCTCGAGAGTGTCACCGGCGATTACCCATTTCGTACGCGCGAGGTATTGCGGGAGCACACTTCGCACGGCCGGTGGGTTGAGGCATACTGGCCCGCGACCCCGCCAGTTCCAAAACTCGGGATCGTTGAAACCTGCCGTCCACGAGCGTCCGACCCAGCAGACCCAACCGTTGGTGCCCTTGGCCGCGACGACGTAGCCTTGCTTCGTGAGGACGAGCACATCGGCATGAGCGGAGATCGATGACGGTCCTGCCGCACGAGCCAAGGCGATCTCGGCGGCGCTGGGCATCAGGTACTTCGCGATCGGCGCCATCGTCGGGTAGGGGTTGGGCGAGGGGACTTGTCCCAACGCTACGGTGGAGAACGCAAGCGAGAGCGCAATGGCCACGCAAGCAAAGGCGATCTTCATGGCGCCAGTATCCCACCGGTCGGCGAGCGTCGCGATACCGCTCCCTGCACAGGAGCGGCATCTCGCTGCAAGACGCTTTGCGATTCCGCAAAAACCTCGTAGAATAGCCGCAGGTGAAGCGACTCTGGATTCCTCTTTGGTGGCTCGCCCTCGCGTTGTTCGACGCAACAAAGACCGTTGGGGTGATGCGATCGGAGGGGATGCATCACGATTGGCCCGTGCTTTTTGTGATCGAGGCTTTGGGCTGGCTGCCCTGGGCGGTTGCAACATGGTTCATCATTGCGCTCGTGCAGCGCCTTCGATCCGCACCGCGCGTTGTGGCCTGGAGCGCCCACGTTTTTACTGCTCTCTGCGCGAATGCGGTCTTCGCCGCATGGACGACGTTTCTGGTCGTAACCTTCCGGCCATTCGGTCCAGATTTCCCCAACCGCCCGTTCCCGCATTTTCTCAGCGGCTTCACTGATAATCTTCTCACGACGATCGCCTTCTACGCGCTCATCCTCACAATGAATAACTTCTTCGAGTCGCGCGAGCGCCTCGTGAAACAAAATATGGAGCTCGCGCAGCTCAACGAACAGCTCGCGCAAGCCCAATTGAGGGCGCTACGGCGTCAAATTGAACCGCACTTTCTCTTCAACGCATTGAATTCGATCGCCGGACTTATTCGCGAGAACCAATCCAGCGAAGCGATCACCACGCTCGTGAGCCTAAGCGATTTCTTGCGCCGAACGCTCTCGGACTCGAATCGTCAAGAAGTACCACTCTCCGAAGAGTTGGACTTCGTGAAGCAGTACTTGGCTACGCAAAAGGTGCGTTTCGCCGAACGTCTACAACTGAGCGTCGATGTGCCAACGGAACTGCAAGATGCGGCGATCCCGAACCTCATTCTCCAACCGCTCGTAGAGAACGCAATCAAGCACGGCATCGCCAAGCGCAAGGAGGGCGGCTCCGTGCGCATCGCGGCATCATCGGAAGAGAACCAGTTGCACATCAGCGTATCGAACGATGGGCCTGCGCTGGCGCCCGGCTGGGAGACCGCATCAACAGGGGTCGGCGTAACCAACGTGCGTTCTCGCCTGAAGGCGCTCTACGGCGATGCCGCATCATTCGTGATGAACGCGCGAAGCCTCGGCGGCGTCGAGGTCGCAATCACCGTGCCGCTGCGCACCGCTACGAGCTGATGGCCATCCGAACGCTCGTGGTCGACGACGAGCCTCTCGCTCGCAGCAGCGTACTCGCGCTTCTCAAACGAGATCCGCAGATCGAAATTGTCGGCCAATCGGGAGGAGGCGCCGATGCATTGGCCGACATCCAGCGCCTGTCACCGGATTTGGTTTTCCTGGATGTAGAAATGCCTGAGTGCGACGGATTCGACGTACTCGAGATGCTCGGGTCGAAAGCGGCTCCGGTGATCGTCTTCGTGACTGCCTATGACAAGTACGCTCTCGCAGCGTTTGATGCCGGCGCCCTCGACTACGTGCTGAAGCCGTTTGACGATATGCGATTCGAACTGGCAGTAACCCGCGCCAAGGAACGCATTCAGGCTGCCAATACGCACTCGAAAGTGCCAGGGACTTTGGCCATAAAGCGCAACGGATCCGTGACGTTCATTCGCGTTGACCGTATCGATTGGATTGAGGCGGCCGATTACTATTCACGCCTCCATGTCGCCGGGAGAACTCATTTGCTACGGCGGAGCATGGCCGATCTCGAACGAGATCTCGAAGGCTACGAGTTTTGCCGCATCCACAGGTCCACGATCGTAAACCTTGCGCGGGTCTGCGAAATGAGACCTGACGAAAACGGCGACTACGAAGTTCGCCTCGAGGACGGCAGCACACATCGGCTGAGCCGCAACTTCCGCCGGGACTTGCAATCGCGAATGACCGCGAGAACCCCCTAAGCGGAAAGCTTCAGCAAGGGCCCTGTGCGTCAGGACTGACGATAACGCCGCCTAGAAGGCGTAGCGGATGCTTGCTACGCTTTCCAGCTAATAGACCGCTCGCCTGCCGCTTCAACAACTCGGTCAGCAAAAGATGACTTTGGTCAGCTTTCAGCGAAGCTGCCCGCCGAGGCGTCGCGAGCCGCCGCTCCTGGCTCGTCGGCCCTCCTCGAAAGCTACGGAGGTGTTTACGTGGTGGTTGAAAGAGTCGGGCTGCAAACAGGCTGGATCCACTTGGGCGACGCGACTATCGCTTTTGTCTTTCCGGTTCCCATCTTAGCGGCTGCCGAACCTGAATCAGCTAACGAGCCCGCGCCGAAAACGATGAGCCCCGCGTGAGGGCGCTTGACCAAAGCGTCGATGACTTTCACCGTAGAACATCCCGCTTTTGGAACAATCACATTCGTTTTCGATGACCAGTGCGCTAATAGTGGGTTCGCATTAACCGACGGTTTCATTTTCCTAGGCGAAACATATCCAAGCTTTGCCTTCGGTTTTGAACGGCACGGCAGCGACTTCGTACCGTGTGAGCTTAACAATCTAACGAGCCAAATGCGCAACGGTCATCGCCGAACCATATCTGAGCTAGCGCCGAGCGCATTTCGGTCCTTCGTATTTTCAAAGGCAAAGGAACTTGCACGCGAAATACGCGAGCAGCTCCAGCCGCCATCCTCAACGCAATGCCCAAGCGGAAGCCTTCTGAACGACTAGCTATCGAAGACTACGGCGAATCCAATGACTTGCAATCGACGGCTTCGAGCCCCATGTCCATCATCGGAAGCGCTGGTTCTGCTGTCGCGCCGGGTTTTTAGTCGGAAATCAGGTGGCTACTCGCATACCAACCGTCGTGACGAGGATTGACCCAGTCATTCGGCCACCCTCCCAATTTAACGGCGGCCGCGTAAACGGCATCGGCGAACCGTAGCACCGTATCTTGTGGATTCTTACTGGCGCGCACGACCTCCCAGGGGAGCGCGACCAGCCCGGCCGTGGCTTCGTAGGCGGCCTCCTTAACGCCGAAATCGGCGCCTTCAATTCCGACTGGAGGCGGGGAAATGTAGGCGTAGAAGCCGGCCGCACGCGATTGCGAATCGCCGAGGCTAAATCCGACGGCGACCACTTCACCGTTCATGCTGTTTTGCTGAAATATCGGCCGGTCGCGCGGGGGAACTAGCGATCGGCCATTGTATCGAGGAGCGAAGAGATCGAACCCGCCCCACATGATCCCGACGGGCGGGCGAGGTCCGATGTAGGCCGACTGCCAAAGGCTCAACGCGCTTGCGACGCTCGCGTAAGCCCTCCACATTTGCCGTGCGATGCCGGCATCGTATGGACGATCGACGCTGTCCGAGTCGAAGTGCAGCGCGCCGGGGATCTCCGTTTCCAACGTCGTGCGAGGAGCCGGGATTCCCAGAATAGCAACCGCATCGACGAACTTCCTGTAGAACTCCGCTACCGTGCCGCTCGCAAGCGGGAGGGTAGTTTTGCCGCTCGACGCCGTAACCACGACTTGAGAATCGAGGATCGCGTATTCGACGTCGAACAATATGTGATCCGCTCTAAGCGTCCGTGTCGCGATGCCCCGCGGCGTAACCAGCAGGGCGATGTCGCCCCAATACGCTTCAAAAGGTTGATCGAGCGTGTATTTTCCGGCGATCTGGCTGAGTCGATGAAGGTGATCAACCGTCGGCGCCATCTCATCGTACGGCAGCGATGGCCATGAATCAGTAGCACTAAAATCAGTATTCAACGTCGCTCTCCTGTGCGAGGGGGGCCGGTTTCCGCGACGACAGCGACAAGAGCTGCGCAGCCGCCAGAAACCTTACGGATCTTCGTACTGACCCGGAAGCGGGTCCGTCAGCTGCCGTTCAGCGATGCGGTAGCATAGTTCTTCGTGGGTCGTCAGCGCCGTTCGCATACTCGAGGCCGAGCGGTCCGATTGCGCTGATCTGCGTAACGTACTCGCCCGATTTCGCCCAGTGAAAGTGCCAAGTGTCTCCAGGAAGAACGAGCACGGTACCGGGCGGATATGCCGTCACGGCATCGCCGTTGAATGTCTCACCAAAGCCGATGTAAAACACGCCCGACATCACCGTGTAGATGCGATCCTCAGGATGCCGGTGTGGCATCAGTTTTGCGTTCAGCGGAGCCTTAACGCGCGTTAGGTACGGTCCTTCCTTCGTGGGATCGCCCACGATAACCGCAAGGAGCACCCCGCGCGGAAATGCATCGAATGGTTTCCAGTCGATTTGCTCTGGAAGAATCACCTTAAACCGTTCTTCGCCAGGCTGATGCGATTGCACTATTTTCGACTAACCTCCATTTCGTATGTTCTCCCTGGGGTCGCTCTGGGTCTCTGGGCTCCTCAGCGGCGCGCTCGTCGCTGGTTGGGCGCAACCTCTGGCGACCCTCAGGCGATTTCCGGAAGCATGACCGATCAAGAGATTAAACCCTTTCTCGGCAGAGCCGTGCGCGTTACTCTGGCCGACCGGCGGGTGCTCGCCGGCGTTCTCCACGGCTCCGAAGAATCCGGGCATGGTCACCGGCACTATGCAGTCATCTCTGATCCGATCCGTGAGGGTGAGCATCCCGTCCGGGAACTCATCCATGGTGGGGATCAGATCGTAACAATCGAGGACGCCTCCGGAGATCCCGCCGCAACGCCCTAGTCGCGCCTTCGTGAAGGCCTTCTCCGCATCACTTCGATACGATCGTTAGCGTCGCGGGATCGAGTTCGTAGTTACCCGGTGCCACGAGGTTATTCGGATAGGCGCAGATCACGCTATCATCGGGCCCCCAGATGACCACGAGATTCGGCGGTCCGCATTCCGTTTGTGTTAGCCCGTAGTTCTGCAAAAGCTCCGCTCCGGGGCTGGTCGGCGCGATTTCGTACGATGGATAGATGGCCTGGTCTTGGTAATCGATGATCGATCCGAAAAGAAAGCCCGCGGTTGCTCCACCGAACGCAAACGGACCCCAAAAGCCGCCACCCCAATAGATCGGAGCCGGATACCAGATGACGCCGTGGTTCCATCCCCACCGCGGCCCGTGGTGCGGGTTGTGAATCGGCGGCCCATGAAACTGTCCGTGATAGGGGCCGCCCGTGACGTTCCGGTTGAAAGGCACACGCGTGTATGTCGCAGTCGTGTGACCTGCGCCCGTTGCGGATGACACCGGTGGCGCGACTGGCCGCGACGGCGGAATGGGTTGCACGTTGGTCTCGTGAGGGAAGCTAAAACCATGCGGGCTTTGTGCCACAGGAGCTCGGGGCGAGACATGTGCACCCCCGCCGCCGCCTGAGACATGTGCACCGCCGCCGCCGCCCGAGACATGGCCGGCGCCTCCGCCTCCGCCGTGACTTTGCGCGAGCCCAACCGCGGGCAGTTCGATGATAAGGACGAACGCCAGAGCGCAGCCTAAAGATCTTTTCACCGTCGCACCTCGTCAAGCGTGCCCTTTATCGTGACGTATGTTCCGCGAACCGTGTGCCACAAGGCGAGTATCGTTCGCGGAGCCAATTCCTGCGACGAGAGCGACATTCGCTGTGCGTCGTTCGACGGGTTCACGAAGACCGTTCCATGTAAAATCGCGATCCGGCGGCTCTTGCCATTCTGAATCAGCGTAACCGCGTACGGAAGACAGCGCTCAATTGCTCCCGTGAACGAGCAGGCCGCGTTATCGATTTTGAGCACGCCCTTCCTATCGGCAGTTTGGAGCCAGAGCGTTTGCCCAACCATGCGGATGTTAACATCAACGTACGTCCGTACCGAGCCGTCCGCTTGCTGGATCAGCGTCACCCCTTTTGCGCTTGCCGTCGAGGTCGTCGCGATCGCGAGCGCTACGCATAGCGCATACGCATTTGGGCGGATGAATCGAAATGACATCGTCAAGTCCCTCTCGAGGGGCGGTGCGCGTGCGAGCGTACTTCGATACCGGGGCCGGAGTCCCGGCCGTGAGTGCATCGCGCAAGCGGTTGCTCTTGTGGGTAGAATGCGGTAGCCTAAGCGAGCATAGGAGATGTTTATGGAGTTGCAAGTTGATTCGCCTTGGTGATCATGTTGTCGTGAGGGGCGAGGACGAGGAAGCGATCGTTACGGCCGTGCATCCTGACTCGCAGGTCGAAATCGAGTTCCTTCATGCATCGGAAGGAGGGCCGCGGCGGAGGCGCTACGCCGCCGAGGCGCTCGAGAAGGTCTCGCGGACCTCTTAGCCTCCCCGGCGCGGTAAGTTGGAGCAGCATCTCGAGCTTGGCCTGGATACGTTCGGCGACGTCACAGCCGATTCGACCGGTCGGCTCTTGCCGCACGCCCAGGTGATACGCAACGTCGTTGAAGAGGCGGTGCTTGCCGATGGGCTCGGCGTAGACTTTATCGGCGTTGGCGAACATCACCGCGGCGACTTCGCGATATCGTCGCCGGAAGTCGTGCTTGCGGGGATTGCGGGTCGCACGCGCCGCATTCGCCTCGGCTCTGCCGTTACGGTGCTGAGTTCGGACGACCCGGTTCGCGTGTTCCAACGCTTCGCTACGCTCGACGCGATCTCGAGTGGACGAGCCGAAGTTATTCTGGGGCGAGGTTCGTTTACGGAATCGTTTCCGTTGTTCGGATATGATCTTAGCCAGTACGAGGAGCTCTTTGCCGAAAAGCTCGATCTCTTCGCAGCCTTGATCACGCAAGAGCCGGTGACGTGGCATGGCAGAACGCGGGCAGCCTTGACGACGCAGCGTGTCTTTCCGACGATCGA
The DNA here is from genome assembly GCA_049800655.1 of Candidatus Cybelea sp. Classification (GTDB taxonomy): domain Bacteria; phylum Vulcanimicrobiota; class Vulcanimicrobiia; order Vulcanimicrobiales; family Vulcanimicrobiaceae; genus Cybelea. The sequence continues at coordinate 4,712 of JBARKF010000029.1, read as the reverse complement.
GTCCGGCTCGCTCAAGACCTGGATTGGTGTCGGGGGAAGTCCCGAGTCGGTCGTCCGCGCGGCGCGTTACGGCATGCCGATGATGCTCGCTATCATTGGTGGCGATCCGAAGCGGTTCAAGCCCTACGTGGAGCTCTACCATCGAACCCTCAAGCAGCTCGGAAAACCAACTTTACCGATCGGCGTCCACTCACCGGGCCACGTGGCCGAAACCGACGCACAGGCGAAAGACGAGCTCTGGCCCGCTTTTAAGATCATGCGCGATCGGATCGGAGCCGAACGGGGTTGGGACCCGATCAGCCGCGCCGAATTCGACCAGGAAGCCGATCGAGGCTCGCTCTATTGCGGCTCGCCCGAAACGGTCGCGCGGAGGATTGCAGCAACCGCGAGAACGCTCGGTATCGCCCGGTTCGACCTCAAATACAGCGCGGGTCCATTGTCGCACGAGAAGCTGCTGCGCAGCATCGAGCTCTACGGCAAGAACGTTATTCCGCTCGTTCGTGAGATGCTCGCCTAATCTCGCGTCGCCGGCGTGATGCAGACCAGCCAGCTAGGTTCCTTCTGAGGTTGAGTGAACGCAGTTGAAGAGCTCGTGTTGCCCTTTCACCGGTGTGCAGCTAACCTCTACGTGGCGCGAGACATGATGATCGTGCAGACAAGCCTGTTCGTGGCAGACGGCACCTGCGTCAGAAGTCTTACACTGCGGGCTCTTGTGCTCGTGAGATTGCGTCGCGTCGGAGTTGCTTGCCATTTTACTCCAGTCCTTTCTTCGATGTGACAGATGTTCGTGAGGGTTTGAGACCTCACACGGGTAGCGCCGTGGCGGCGCGATCCCGAAGCAGTCGACGTGGCCTCGGCGGATCGTTGAGCAATGAGTTCCAGCGCCGGCCGTTCGCAAACGCGTCGATGACGGTGCCGACATATCGCGCCGTGCCTGCGATCGATACGTCGGTTGGACCCGCGATGTGCGGCGTGACAAAGCTGTGCGGCGCGGCCACGAGCGCGTCCGACATCGACGGCGGCTCGTTGCGTAGCACCATCGAGGCCGACTGCCCGGATCTGTCCGCTCTCAAGGGCGGCAGTAAGCGCCGGCTCGTCGACCAGCGTGCCGCGCGCCACGTTGATGAGGATCGCACCGCGCTTCATCGAAGCGAGCGCGGTCGCGTTGATAAGGTTCTCGTTCTTGCCACGTTATGAGTTCGTGATCGGACAAACGGGCGGTCAGATGCTCGAACACTGACGCACCGTACGCGCTTTCATCGTGCAGGGCGGCGATTTTCATGAGGTCCCCCTCTGACTTGGCTTACCGCCTTTTACCCTGAAACGCCATTTTATGGGGGAGGGGCGATAAAGTGCGTCACAACCGGCTCCCCCTTCAGGAAGCCCTGAATCTGCTGCTGCAAAAGATAGTCCGTGGCCGTTACCCGCTCGTGCTGGCGTAAGTGCTCCATCCACGATTCCACTAAAAACGTTTCCAAGTATCTCCCAGGTTCGGCGGTATCTTCGTATACGCCCCACATGTAGGCACCGTCTCGCAGCCGTTCGCGTCGCAGCCCGCCCAAGGCGGCAAGAAAGGGTTTGCGATCCTCTTGCCGGGCTAATCGATATTCAACCGTCACGAGAACCGGTCCATCACTACCTTCGACTTGCTGCGAAACGATCGGTGCGGGCCACTGCATGGATGGGGTGAGATCGAGTTCCTCGCTTCTTTGCAGCTTACAGCGCCACGTGAGGGGAATCGCGAGTAACATACCGGCTGCGGCCACAAAGTGGGCCATCGGCAAACTCGTCAGGGCCGCGACTTGCCCCCAAATCGCGCTGCCGATCGTCAGGGATCCAAAGAACACGGTGATATACATCGCCAGACCGCGCCCACGTATCCAATTGGGCAGTGCGACTTGCGCAGACACATTCAGGGTCGCTACCGCAGCGATCCAGGAAAAGCCCGCGATAAGACTTGCCAGCAAGGCCACAATCGGCTCCCGCGCGAGCCCAAAGAGCAGCATCGCGCCGGCCGTGCCGAGGCTGGCGGCCCTAACAAGCCGGTCCGGTCCGATTCTCGCCTTCCATGAGGGCATCACAAACGCGCCTGCGACGGCGCCGAGTCCGATCGCGCCTAGCAGAATGCCATACGTTCCGGGGCCACCGTTGATGCGGCTGCGCGCGACAATCGGGAGAAGTGCCCAGTACGCGCTGGCGAAGAGAAAAAAGGCCACCGTTCGCGTGAACGTGTCTCGTAACAGTGGATTGTTCGCCGCATACCGGAAGCCCGTTCGAATCGCGCCCCCGAAGCGTTCTACCGGCAGTGCACTTGTCATTTTCTCGGGCTCCCGCCACCATGCTAAGGCTCCGATGACGCCAAGGTTGCTTGCCGCGTTGATAACGAAAGGTGCTGCGATGCCGAAGGGACCGATGATGGACCCTGCGAGCGCGGGGCCTATGGCGCGACTGATGTTGATGCCGACGCTGTTCGCCGAGACAGCCGCGGCGAGCGCCTTCTTCGGAACGAGCTCCGGAACGACTGATTGCCAGGCGGGAGACGTGAGGGCGCCCGCGACGCCGATGAGAAATAAGAACCACAATAATGACGTAGGCGTGACGTCGTTGAGCCAAACCATCGCCGCGAATATCGCGGATAGGATGGTCGTGGCGATCTCTCCGACAAGAAGAAAACGTCGCTTGTCGACGATATCCGAGAGCGCGCCGGCAGCGAGCGCAAACATGAACATCGGCAGATTGTTGGCCACTTGAACGAGCGAAACCGCGAAGGGATCGGTAGTAAGATTCGTCATCAGCCAGCCGGCGGCGGCGCTGTACATCCATCCGCCGATATTCGAAATAACGGTAGCGCTCCAAATAGCCGCGAAAGCGCTATACCTGAACGGTGCCCACGGCGACCCAGCCTTCTGCTCCGACACAACTAGTCGCTTACGCCCGACGCGATTCCACCCGGCAACTATGGCACGCTTCCGCGCTAGTCAAGCGGCCGAACCACGCCGCGATAACCACGAAAAGGATCACCGGAGGCAACAGCGCCGCGCGATGAAACACCATGAGCAAAGCGGTACCCAGGGCCGCGCCGCAAAGATAGGCGAGCCACGCCAGTGCGTCGCGTTCCGCGTCCCGGCGGCGTCCATCGCGCGGCCCGTTTGCAAAGACGCGCGTCACTGCCGTAACGAGCGTGCCGGTAACATACGTTGTTGAGATTCCTGGGATACCCGCCTTGGACGCAACGATGCTTTGCATGCCCATCGCAAAACTCACGAGTGCGATACAAAGCGCAATAACCAACTGACTCTTAAAAATGGCGAATGCGGTGCCCGCAAACGCGACCATAACGGCTTCCGCGAGGACCAACAAAGCGGCGCGACGCGGATCAAATCCGGCGCGGAACACCGGCAGTGTCGCGCCCGCACCAATGACAAATGCCGCGATAGCAAGTAGCGGCGGTCCGATTCCTACACTATTGGACACTGAGCCTAAACGCGACGCGATGGCGATACCCAGCAGCACGGTGTTTCCCGTCATATTGGCGGTGAACACGTTTCCGAAGCGGAGAAAGGAGATCGCGTCGACGCACCCCGCCGTCAGCGATAATCCGTAAAAAGGAGCAACTCTGGTCAAGGCTCGACCCTCGATTTTGATGTAGCCGCCGCTGCGCGCATCGAATAGTGGTTCGAATTCGGCTGCGGCTACCAAAAAATCCTTGCAGCATCCTAACGAGCGATACGAGACCAATATCCTCAGGCGCTGCGGCTCACTTTATGGCGCTGGATACGGGGCCGGGAGGGTTCGGCCGATCGCAAAGAGCATTGCGATTGCTCTTGAGCAAACTGGCGCGCCGATTGGGCGCGCTTCCTATGGAGGTTCCTCATGCGATCTCGGTTCGTTTTACTCACCGGTGCGCTGGTGGTGCCCTTCGTGGCAGCCTGCGCGTCTCAGTCGGCGACGACTCCTGCGCAAGCGCCCGCGAGTGCCGCTGCGCAGTCGGTCCGAGCGGACGTCCGATTTGGCTTAACTCCGAAGCAGATCGAGTCAGCCGATGCGCGACGCGGCAACGGATACCTGCATGCGGCCAAACACAAGGCGACCCTGTTCGTTTCGGACCTCGATGCTGACGCCATCCGCCTCTTCCCGGCGAACAAGAAGAATCCGAAGCAAAACGGCAGCATTACCACTGGCATCAATTTGCCCATAAACGTCGCCGTGGATCCGCACGGCATGCTTTACGTCGCCAATAACGGGAACAGCACCGTTACGGAGTACCCCTTCGGTAAGACGAGCCCGAGCGTGACGCTGAGCGGAACGCAACTCGTTTTCCCCAACGGCATCGCCGTCGACAACAAGGGTACGGTGTACGTTACGAGTGGCGCGACCGCCGGCTCGTGCTACGTGCTGGTCTACCCGAAAGGCGCCTCGACGCCAAGCGAGGAGATCAATGGATTCGATCTCCCGGTAGGGCTGGCAATCGACAAGGGCGGCAACCTTTACGTCGGCGACGCCCTTCAAAATGTCGTTTGGAAAGTACCCAAGGGTTCGACGACGCCGAGTAAGCTCAGCCTTAGCGGACTGGACGACCCCGTCGGTGTCGCGATCGATCCGAAAAACAATCTCTGGGTCGCAAACAACCAGAACAACTCCGTGCTCGGTTTCCATCTCGGCGACACCTCGTCGTTTGTCACGATCACGAGCGGGCTTTTAGGACCTTATTC
>JBARKF010000028.1:0-10296 GCA_049800655.1 Candidatus Cybelea sp. | reverse complement strand
CGCCTAATCGTTGAGTCGGCATCTGTACACGAACTCGTTCGAGCTCTTTCCGTCGCACTGTCAGCATGTCGAAGATCTCACGAACTACGTTGCCAAGGCCACCGGCTAGCCGTCTATCTTCGTCGATCTCTAAACGGGCCTCGCTTATTAGTCTAACGGTAGATCTAGCTGCCCGCAAAGCCAGACTGCGGCATCGGCGCGCGTTATGGTGCGTTACTGCCCTCAGTGTCAGCGCGATCGCGTTTTATTCAGAAGCTGACGTAAACTGAATCGAATCCAGGGGCAGAAGCTCGCCCGTCCTTCGACTACGCGCCTACGGCGCTCCGCTCAGGATGACAAGCTGCGCGTCCTTCGACTACGCGCCTACGGCGCTCCGCTGATGTGGAAATAGCTCCGGCGAAGGCGCGGAGCGGCCATTTCCATGGAGTATTGGGTGGGCCGTCCGGGCCATGTTGTACTCAGGATGACAAGCAGCGCTGCGCGCCGCAGTTTATCCTGAGCGAGCGCAGCGAGTCGAAGGGCTCAGGATGACAAGCAGCTTTTTGCAAAGCGCTGAAACGCCGGCGCTTTGTGATATACTTTAGCGACACCTTATAAAGGAGCTTTAATGCCAAGCCTGTTTGTGACCATAGGATCTGCAGCACTCGCAGTGGGATTGCTTGCACTGGCTTGGACGGCGCAACGCCGGCGCGGCTGCAATGTTGCGAGTGACTCGGAGGAAGACGCCGTGGCCACCATGCTTCCTCCGATCTAAGCACCCGCTATCTCACAAGGTGCGTTGCGCTTGAGTGGATGGGCGGGACGTCCCGGGGGATGTCCCGTTCTTCATTCGTACATTCGGGAATAAACGGGGTCTTCGTTAGATCTTGACTTGGGCGTTGACGTAGAGGTTGATCGGTGCGGGCGCGCCACCGATTGCCGCGTTAATGAGCCCACTAGGTTGGTAGCTCTGCGTGAACGGCGTGGTTGCTTTGTTAGCTGCGCGATCGCCGATACCGGTGCCGTTGTAGAAGTTCGACGGGTAGAGCGAAGTGTTGAAGTTGCCGCCCGCGGGAGAGTATCCACAGATCACGTTGCTCGGCGGATTCGCCGACGTCCAGGGCGCCGCGGTACCACCGAAGCACGAGTGAAAGAGATTCGCCCCCAAGAGCGATATCCTGACGGTCGGATTGACGTCGTATGCGACTTGGAGGTTCCCGACAATCGAACTTGGGTTTTGGTAGTTATCGAAGAGGAACGATCCCGTTTGCGGATCAGGGATGTAGAGGTATCCGAACTGCCCCAGTCCGTTTCCGGTGCCGTAGAGCACGTTGCACTGGAGCGGGTTGGTCTTCGGCGAGACCTTTGTGATGCCGGTCGCCGCGGAGTTAAACTGGCAGGAACGCGGATCGAGACCGTTGGTATCCAGCGGAGTGCCGTAGTAGCCGCCGCTCTGGAACGAGAAGGTGGGCGTAATCGCCAGCTTGTCGTGGCGCCAGTTCAGGACCAACGACGAAACGATCGGCGAGACATAGCTGCCCAATAGGGCGTTCAGGTTCGGCGCGATCGCGGTCGAGAACGAGTTGTACCAGCCGCCGGTATTGAGAAGTGGCTGGGACGGCTGATTGTAGTATGGGTTCAAGATGGTATCCTGGCCGCTCGCATTTTTCGTGTTACACGGAACCCCGTTCAAACCTTGATAACAGGGGCGGCCGCCGCCGCTCTTGGTTAGCGAGTTGTATGCTGCGATGACCTGATTGAGCGCCACGACTTGGTTGGTAATAACGCCGCCCGTGGCGGTCGGAACGTTCTGGAACTGCACCTTCGAGTCCGTATAGGTAAAGGCCAACTGTCCCGAGAGACCGTTGCGGGTGAAGTCACCCTTGTTGAGCTGGAACTCGACGCCTTGGTTGCGGTTCACGCCGACCGGCACTTGGGTGACGAAACCCGAGCCGATGTAGGTTTGCTGTTGCCAGTTCGAGACCCACGTGAAGAACGGCGTGAGTTTAAAGCTCATGTCCGTTCCACGGAAGTGCTGCTCGTACGAGAGATCGTACTGCCCTGACGAGATTCCCGGAATCGGGTGGAACGGCGAGTAGAACCCCAGATTCATCGTATTGTTCCAGACCGATCGGTCGTCTCCGGAAAGGCTGGTGTACTGTATCGAAGCCGTGATCGGCGGCTGCGTGAAGCGTCCCGCCGAAATACGCCAGACGACATCGGGCGACTGCGTGTACGTCGCCGAGAAGCGCGGTTGCCAATAGTTAAGGGAATACGAGCTCGGCGAGGCCGCGGTGAAGTTTGGCGCCGCGACTCCGTTTTGCGTAGTGCCGTTGGGATGAACCCATCCCGTGTGCGGTCCAGCGGGGTTGAGCGCCGCAGCCGCCTTATTACAGTTGCCGTCGACATATTGTGCTGAAGCCGGCGGCGCCTGCCCCGGCGCCAACGGTTGCACGAGGGTCTCGTTGGTTGCCGCCAAGACGCAGGTATAGTTAGCGGTCATGTTGGCGTAGAACTCGTTGGCAGGCGTCGCCGAATTGGGGAGATCGTAGGTGAAGTTGTCGTACCGAATCGCGGCATTGATCAGAATCCGGTCGTTGGGGCGGAACTGATCGGAGAGGGAGGCGTTGGTGAACCTTGGCGATATGGAGTTGTACGAGCCGGTGGCGTTTCCGGCCCAGAGACTATCCCACGTGGCGTTCTTGGGACCACCGAACCCGGTTGGGCCGGCTTGGGCGCTGCTGGTCCAGGTTGGGGTGACGGTGCATTCGGAGACGGCCTTTACCGAGCAGTTATAGGGCTTTCCCGAGGTCGTGCCGGACAGGTTCGTATTGTAGTAGTTGGGTGCGGCCAAACAGATCTGCTTTGCACCACTCGCCGGGTCGTAACACGTGAATCCACCTGCCGACGGCGCCATGTAGCCGATTGGAGAGCATCCACTGAGGCAGTTCGCATACGCCGAGTTGTTACTGAACCGGATCACGCCGGCGCTCGTATAGTTACCATCGAGCGATAGCAGGTTTTGGTCGCTGATCTGATCCTGAAAGTCCAGCGCACCGCCCGAGGTGTGGGTCATCAGCTGGTACTGTGCCGGAAGCGTCGAGGGGGTTTCACCGTCGGTCGAACCATACGACGGGTTTTGCATGAGCCAATCGGAGTAGAAGGTGTATCCGTATGCTCGCAGATAGGCCGATTGGCTCAGCGCGTACGTGTATTGGACTTTCGTGATTCCGGTGTCGTTCTGATTCGAGGTAAGGCCCTCGCTGTTTGCTGGAATCGGTCCTTGGAAATCATGAGCGGGGGTATCGGGAGCCATGTAGACTCCCGGGGCCTTAATGCTCGTTGCGCTCCTCGCGATCGGCGTTCCAAACGGCACGTTGTACGCAACGTTATCGGCGTACGCCAAGTAGGTTGGGCCGCAAGCGATGGGGTTCGTTGGACAAATATACGGTGGCGGTCGGCTGATGTAGCCCGGACCTAAGAAGCCTCGCTGGTAGGCGAGCAGGTTCGGATTCAAGAGCGCCTGGATCTGTCCGGCGCTCGTGCATCCATTGACCGTGAGCCCCGGCGCGATGGTCTCAGGACCACAGGTCGGCGCCGCCGCCTTCGTACCATACAGCGCGTAGATGAACTGGTTGCCACCCGGTCCCATCTCGTTTAGGCTGTTATAGAAGTAGTTGTTGAGCGCCGAGCCGCTCCACAAAACTTGCACGTCGTCGCGAAGGTTATTGGCCTTCGGAATCGCCATGTGGAGATTGATGACGCTTTCACGATCCGCGATCATGCTGGGGCTGGCCGACAGACCGCTGTAATACTGCCAGCAGCCCTGATCCGGATAGGAGAAACCCTTTGATCCGGCGGTCTGGCACATCGGCTTGACGCCCTGGCATGTGGCGACTGCAATACACATATACCCGACGCCGAGGATCTGATTGCCAACGCCGCCATATCCCATGGGAAATCCCAAAGTGTTACCGGAGAAGATTCCGCCCGGCGTCATGTATCCGGCGCCGTTGCTGTTGTCGAGCAAGCGGTAATCTTGGTTGTAGCCTAAGAGCGCGACGTAGTAACTGAAGGTTCGGTCGGGCGTCGAACCGCCGATTTCGACGGCGGCTTGATGGTAGTACTGCGGCGTCCCGAGACCCAGGTTGGCAGTCGCGAACCCGGGGAACGTACCGGTCTTGATGACCTGATTGATAAAACCCGAGGTGCCGGCAGAGGCTACGGACGCTGGTCCGCCACCGGTGTAGACTTGCAGCTCCTGCAACCCGGCACTGGACTCAGTCGAGGAGTTGTAGTTATCGAAGGCGCGGTTGACTGGGATACCGTCGTATTCGAACGCGGAATAGTACTGGTTTTGACCGCGAATGTAGGCGGCATTGAAGGCCCAGCCCATGCCGCCTTGCGACGTCTGGACGCCGGGCACCGACGCCAGCGCCGAGTAGGTGTTATTGAGGTTACCGCCTCCACCGAGTGACTGTGCGGCAGCCGCCTGCGCGGCGGTGACGTTATACAGGTCGGAGCCGACGCCGGACTTCACCAGCGACGCCGCCGCAGATGACGTAACGCGCGCGATCGTCGCGAGCGCTGCCGTCATTCGGTAGGCGACCTGTTGCGTCTGGTCGGCGAAGACCACGACGCCTGGGTAGGAGTAGGGTTGATATCCCGACTTAGTGAGGCTGATGGTATACGTGTCGGGGCCAAGCGAGAGGATTGTAAAGTGCCCTCCCGCGTCCGTTGTAACCGTCCGGCTTCCGGATGGGGCGACTGCCTGCACTTGCACGCCGGCAATCGGGGCTCCCTTCGAGTCGGTAATCGTGCCGGCGATGTTACCCGTAACGCCTGCCAGTGCCCACGTTTCCTGGCATGCAATGATTACGAGCGACGTCGTCGCGGCAATCAGCAATTGAAGCAGCGAAAATCGTTTCATGCGTAGTGATTTCCTCCTTGAATCGCGCCTTTGTATTGCGCAACTTTGCTTCCTATAAAGCTGAGGAAAGTGTCACAAACGCGGTCGCTTTTAAGCGATTGCGGCAGGTTCGTCTCATCAAAACTTCTCACAAAATCATCGTCAGTTATCGCACCGAAACCCGCGACGCGCTTGATGCTCGTTGATGACTACGCTTAGCAACTCGGCCTATACTAAAGCGAGTGACTATCCTGCCATGGCTTTCCACGCACTCGGCGCCGAACGTACCATCTCAGCCGCGATTCGAGGCCGAGGTGCGCCGGATGCTGCGACGGGCGCGTAACCCGTTTTTCCTTTCCGCAAATCCGCTGGCGCAAGCGTTATGCGAGACCACGGGCATCGAAAACCCCCAAGGAGCGCTGGAATCCGTCATTGCCGGTGCGTTTGGGGAAGGTTTCCCTGAGTCGCGCCTGCGCGACATGCTTCTATCCTCCGTAAAGGCCGCGCGCGAGAGCGAACCCCCCGATGTCTCCCGCGTGTCGAGGCGTCATTTGCAGCGCCGCCGAGCAAAAGCGGTAGCGATTCTTGCCTCGCATATCAGAAGAGTCTTCGGCGTCGCGACGATCGCGAGCGTCGAGGATCAGCGTGACGCCGTTATCGAACCCTTCGATCCGCTCGATGCGATCGCCGAGCTCGTATCCAACATCGCTCCGGCCATGGCTTCGCGCATCTTCCGGCTCGGTGGCCCACAGTCGGTAGCAAACGCGAGAGTGCTGCTGGTTCGAGAGCGTGCCGAAATGGGCGCCGATTTCGACGAGGCTGAAGTCTTCGATCGGCACGACGATCGTTCGCTTGTCGCCGTGTTGAGGGCACAAGCGCAGCTCATCAGCGGGAAGGAGAGCGCTGCAGAAGGCACGCTGTGGCCGCTGTTCGGCCGGCTAACTCGCGGACCGAGCAATCCAACGGAGATACCGTTCGAACTCGAGTGGTTGACCTTTCTCCGTGCCCGCCAGCGCGGCGACGCGCATCAGATGGATCGCGTCGCTCGCAACCTCAAGCGTCTCGCCGGCGACCGGCTTCCCTGGGTTCTGCGGGCGCTCTTAGCCGATGCCGAGGCAAAAATCCGGCGTGGCCGTCTGCGGGATGCGACGTCGATCCTCGATGCGGCAGAACGGCGCGCTCTTCGAACGTTTGCTTTGACCGAACTCGCGTGCAGCAGCGTGCTGCGAAGCGAGATTGCCTTCCAGCGAGGCGACGACGCCGCAGCCGAAAGGCTGGCGACCGGGGCCTACTTCGTGCTTCGCACGCGTCACTTCGGCGCCTACCGATGTCAGGGGTTGGTTGCGCGCGCGCGCCTGCGTTTGGGCGAATCGTGGACGTGTCCGGAGGATATCGGCGCCCTCGCGCTGCCGGCATGGGATCGAGTAGCGTTGAACGTTGAAAGCGCACGTCATTTACTCGCGGCCGGAGACGTGAAACGCTCGCGGGCATGCGCGCTCGAAGCCTTTCAAATCGCTGCCGATCGGAAATATGCTGGACTAGCGGCGCGGGCGGCGGCAACGGTCGGCGCTACTTTTGGGACGACGACGCAGCGAAGGCATGCGTGGCGTTTACGAGCGCTGACGCATCTGGTCGTCACGCGGGATCTCTCCGTCGGCTGCGACCTCTTTGCGCTGGAGCAGCGTGAGTTATCGGCGGCGCTCCGATGCGGGCCCGAGAGCGAACTCACCGGCTTAATCTATGATGGCCTGCTGACCGCCGTCCCGATGCTCCGCGCAGCATCGCACGTCGAAGGGCAAGCTTCGCGAACGTTTTTGGGCGCACTGATCGCGTCTGCCCTGGGGCACACCCGCGAATCCGACCGCTTCGAGAACGCAATCGCAGCGCTCGAGACCAACGCACCCTCATTCGCTCAATATTTCGCCCGCTTCTCGGAAGAAGCGCGGGCTGTCATCCATACCGTTCTCCAAGCCATCGCCCAGCCCAACGAGCGGGCCAAGGCGGAGTACCATCTCGACGCCGCGTTGCTAGCCGTCGCTGAGCGCGTATGGCCGCGCGACAACTTCCGGCAGTTTCTCGTCGGTTGACGATGCTCGAGTTTGATAACATTTGATAAATAGCGCGCATCGGTATGCGTGCGCAGGATAACTGCTCGAGCTTCCAAACTCTTTTACAGCGATGCACCGTGCTGAGTTCCTCAACGCTTGTTGCGCCATCGCCTCGGGAGCGCTCTCCGCCGCCGCGCCGAGGAGGGTAGCGGGCCTGGAGATTCCCGACACGCCGCTCGCAAGGGAAGCGACCGAAACTGCGCGTGCTTCGGAGCCTGCAGAGATTTTCAATCATTCGCTGCGCACGTTTCTCTTCGCCGAACTCATTGCGAAGAGCAAAGCGCTCGCTCACGACGTGGAAGCCGTCTACGTGGCTGCGATCCTGCACGACACCGGGTTGACGCCGGCGCACATGAGTCGAAGCCAGCGCTTTGAGGTCGACGGTGCGAACCTTGCCAGAAAGATCCTAGCGACCTACGGCGTGTCCGGGAGTCGCGCCGATTTGATTTGGGACGCGATCAGTTTACACGACCAAGGGGATATCGCTAGGTGGAAGGCCACCGAGGTGACGCTTGTTAACGCCGGGGTAGCGGCGGACTTCGGCGCATATCTCGATGCGATGGAGCGCGGCGACGTCGTCTCTGTCCTGCACGCCGCTCCGCGCAATGGGTTCATCCCCGTCTTTCTCAATGCGGTCGCCAACGTAGCGAAGCAAAAGCCTCAGGCGACGGGTAACTCGTTCGTGACCGACGTCGCCTACCGTATGATTCCGGGATTTCATCTTCCCAATTTCTGCGACGAAGTCAAACAAGACCCGTTCGCGTCATATGCCTAAGAGGTAATCCACGGACCAGGAATCGATACCGGCTGCCGCGTCGCGGATCTACTGTTTCGGCGACTTCCGATTCGACTCGCTTCGACGGCTGCTGTTCCAAGGCTCGGCCGTTACCCCGATGCCCGAGCGACTCGCTTTGCTCCTGACTCATTTGCTTCGAGCGAGCGGCGGCGTCGTCGGCAAAGAAACGCTGGCCCTGAGCGTGTGGCCGCAAGAAGCGGTGAGCGACGGAAATCTCGCACAACACATCTACCTCCTTCGACGCCTGTTGGGCGACCGCGCCCGCGATCATTCGTACATTCTCTCCGTGCAAGGACGTGGGTACCGATTCGCGGCCCCCGTCGCCATGACCAATCCGGCTCTCAATGAATCCGCTACGGCGGGTGCAGCGAGCCTGTGCTTCCGCAACTTTTGCCGGGGAAGCTTTTTCCTCGAGCAACGTACCGCGCCACACATTCGGCGAGCGATCGAGTTTTTCGACAGCGCGTTGCTAACGAATCCGGATTACGTTCCGGCGCTCATCGGGCTGGCGCGGGCACATTCATTGCTCGGTGTATATTGGCACGCTCCGTCCAACCTGTCGTTCCCGGCAGCAAAGCGCGCGATTTCCCGAGCGCTCGAGATCGACCCCAGTTCCGCGTCGGCTCACGCGGTGGTTTCTGGGCTTTTGTGCTTTGCCGATTGGGACTGGAAAGGTGCAAAAGAAGCCATCGATGTGGCGCTCCGGCTGAACCCGGGGTCGACGTTCGTCCGAAACAATGCGGCGTGGCTGCACGTCTGTTTGGGCAATTACGCCGAAGCGCTCGCCCAAGCGCAATTTGCGCTGACGATGGACCCATCGTCGCTTCCGCTCCAGCTCCTGCTCGCTCGCGTGCTCGTACATTCCAGAGACTATGGCGATGCCGCCGACATGATGTCAAACCTCTTGGAGGCGGATCCAGGCTTCTACATTGCCCGCCGCTACCGGGCGCAGGCGTATCTTCTCAACGGTGAACCGGAGAAAGCGCTGGCTGATCTTCAGCTCTTACCCGAGGAGCGCAGCGAAGATCCTAGCTTTCGTCTGCCCATGCTCGGGCGCGTCTACGCGGAATTGGGAGACTGCACGCGCGCTCAAAAGATATTGGAAACGTTGCAATGGCTGGCAAAGACGGACTACGTCGCGTTCTGGAATCTCGCCATTGTGGCGAGCGGCCTCGGGCGCCTCGACGAAGCGCTGTCGTATCTCGAAGCGGCCTACGACCAGCGCGAGGCGACGCTACCGTTCTTAAAGAGCTTGCCATGGTTCGAGCCGATCGCTGCTGCCCCCCGATTTAAGAGCCTTGTGCTAAGAGTGGGGCCCGGCGCTTAGCTCAGATGTAATCTGCTAGTACGAACCGATAAGAGTGCTCGACGCTGCCTAGACCGATGCGAAGCAAGACGACGCTGCCCGCGGTCTTCCCAAGCATGCGTTTAATTTCGGCGAGCGATAGGTTCGAGGCGGCTCTTTTGTCTATTGAAACGGTCTTGCTGTTACTTGGAACGCCGGCAGCATAGGCCGGTGATCCGGTGAGGACGTTGGAGATAAATTTATTGCCTCCGCGTGACGAAATGACTAGCCCGGATCGGTTAAAGGAATCCAGGGTCCAAAAGTTACGGTTCGGAACGAGCCTTAGCGTCTGCGAGCGGTGGTCGTAGGTTACCGTGAATCGGGCCAGTAGCCGGCCGCCGATGTAGCCTGCCACCGACGAGGTCGCTAGATCCCCTTTATCGGCGTCGGCGAAGTCGAATATCAGCCTCGGAAACGTCAAGCCGGCCCAGCGGAATGAAGTAACCGGAGCAAACCAGGCATTCTGCGATCCTCCTACGCCGACTCCAAGCGAGCCGTACACGCGCGTCGTCGATGGGCAGAAGTGTTCGGACCAGAATGGCTTCAGAAGGATCATCGAAGCACCGCTTCCAGTATCTATGCCGAACCAGGTGGGGCGATTCGCAAGCGAGGCGCTCGCCGCGGGCATATCGCCAAGGAACGTTAACGGAATGGAATTGGCAAGCGGCGCTCTTTCCGTGGAAAGCGTCAGGAAATGGCCGGCATAGTCGATCGTGACCCGGAAACGCATCAAGAGCGCAACGCCAATGATACCATCGATTCGTTCGCCGAACGACTGCCCGAAGCCGTTCTCGATGTCCATAATCTTAAACGCCTGGTTGCGAATGTAGGCGTTGCCGATATCCATGCGTGCGACGGTGGTCCGGGCAACGGCTACGACGCCCGATCCAATCCCACCGCTCGTGCCCGGATGCAAGCCAATCAGGCGCAATTCTTGGGCGACCTCGTTGCTCATGATGTTGTGACCGCCGGTGTCTAGGATAAACCGGAAGGGCCCGTGGCCATTTAGCTTGACGCCGACGAGTACGTGCGCGCCGTCGAATGTGACCGGCACGGTAGCGTCGTGGCGACCTTCGACGCCAAAGTCGTGCGGTTGAACCAATGGAATGTTCGTCGCTTTGCCAGTGCTCGTGCGTGAGACCGAGGTCAGAGATATAAC
>JBARKF010000027.1:0-2658 GCA_049800655.1 Candidatus Cybelea sp. | reverse complement strand
GCTGCGGCCAGCTCCACGAGCACGCCCCAAAACGCCTCGCGGGCGAAGGCGGCTTCGATCGCGTCACGGGCTTCGCGGCCGCCGTCGCGCGCTAATTCGCGCCCCGCGCGAATGCGGGCGACAACGTTGGGCTCCCGCTGCAGCGCTGCGGCTGCGAAATCGACGCCGAGGGCATACCTGACGTCCGCGAGCAGAAATGCGCCAGGGTCGAAACGCACCAGCTGGGGCTCGGAGTCAACCGGCACCGTGATCGTTTCATGCCCGCGCTCCACGCGAATACGAACGAGTCTATCGTCGAATCCGGCTTCGACGTCGAACTGATAGGCGGGGTGCTCGGTATCGATCGTTTGCTTTTGATCGATGGTCAAAGTAACGACCTTGCGCTTAGGATCCCAATCGGCGCGGACCTCGAGCGTGGGATGACCTTCGCGGAAAACCCATTGGTCGAAGAAGCCCCGCAGGTTTCGCCCGGTGGCATTCTCGATGGCGCGAACGAAATCGATTGTTTCTACGGATCGCTGCGCGTTGTCGCGAACGTAGCGCGCCATCGCCCGCCAAAAACGGGCATCGCCGAGCTCGCCGCGCAGCATGTGCAGCACAACCGCCCCCTTTTGGTAGAGATGGCGGTCGAAGATGTCGCTCGGTGCGAGATAGGTATTGCAGACGATTGGGCGGCTGTAGCGCTCAACGTCTTCCTTCAGGTAGGCCGCGAAGTTTTCGAAGATTTCGTAGCGATACTCGTCTTGGCCGAGATCGATCTCTTTCCAAACCGCCTCCATAAACGTCGCGAAGCCTTCGTTGAGCCACGCGTGCGACCAATCGCGGCACGTGAGCAAATCGCCGAACCATTGGTGCGCGAGCTCGTGCGAGACGAGAGGATCGCTCGAGAAATCGAGGTGGGCGGTCGAGTCGTGAAGCGTTCTATCGGTCTGCGTGGTCGCGGAGGTGTTCTCCATGCCGCCGAAGATGAAATCCGAGACCGCGATCTGCGAGTAGCGGGCATACGGATACGGCATTCCAAGCCGTTCTTCGAAACGCTCGATCATCGCGGGAGTCTTGCCGAAGGCGCGCTCGCCGTCGCTCTCTCTTCCCGGAAGCACGTAGTAAAAGACCGGCACGCCATTCGTTCCGGCCTTCCCCTGTGCGACTTCGACGAACGGCCCGGCGACCATCGTCGTCAGATAGGCGCTGTGAGGAACGTCCTGGCGATACCGGAAGATCGTTTTTCCCCCTTCGTCCTTGCGCTCCACCAGCATTCCGTTGCCAAGCGCAAACATGCCCTTTGGGACGACGATCGTCGTCGACGTGGTTTGTTTTTCGGCCGGGTAGTCGAGACAGGGGAACCAGTATCGCGCGTATTCGTCTTGGCATTGCGTCCAAGCGTGCGCCGGGCGCTGCGGGTGCGCTGGAACCGGCTTGATGAAAAACAGGCCGTGACGCGGCTTGCGCACTCGATAGTGAACGGCGAATGTTTTCGATTCGCCTGGCGCGACGGCGGGATCAAACTCGATCTCAAGCGCGCCGTCGCGCGAAGCGAAGCCGGCGTCCTCGACGTGTGAAACTTCGAGATCGACGGCATTGAGCGTCAAGTGCGAGACCGGTTCGTCGAGTGCGCGAACCGTTATGGTGCAGACCCCTTCGAGAGATTCATCGGCGAGGTCCGGCGTCAGGTGGAGATCGATGTGCTCGACGGTAGCGATCTTGTCGGGACCGTAACGTGGACGCGTCCCGGGCAGCGCAAAAGCCTGATGTTCGTTTGGTTCGTCGCGCATCGTGTCTGGCCGACTTACGAGCCGAGCGTTCTTCAGTCCTGTGTCACGTGTCGGCGGCGGTTTGCAGCCCTCCCGTCACTTCGATCACCGCACCGGTAATAAAATCGCGCTCGCGCGCAACGAGGAACCTCACGGCGTCGGCGACGTCTTCGTAACTTCCCGCGCGTCCCCGCGGATTATGCGCCGGTCGTTCAAACGCGCGCGCGCGGTCGAGCGTCTTCTCGCGAATATCCCCGGGAGCGACGACGTTGACGGTAATGCCGTTACCCGCTTCCTCGACGGCGAGGCACCGGGCAAATGCCACGAGGCCGCTCTTCGCCGCTTGATAGAGTGAAAAAGCGCGGAATGGACGCGTTTCGCTCGACCCAACCATCCCGAAGAAAACGATGCGGCCGAAATGCGCCTCGCGCATCCCCGGCAATAGCGCTCGCGACGCCAACACGGCGCTGCGGACGTTTCCGTCGAATGCCTCGCGATAATCTTCGAGGGTACTACGGGCAAACCGCTTTACCACCAGCGGCCCGACTGCGTGAACGAGCGTGTCGAATGGACCAAATCGCCGTACGGCATCGTCGAGCGCGGCTTCGACGACGACGGCGTCGTCCAGAAAGTCGACCCGGACGGCGGTCCCAATGGCTCCGGTCGCCGTGATGGCATCGACCGTCGCGTCCGGCGGCGTGGCGCGATAGGTAATCGCGACGCGCTCGAAACCGTCGCGCGCCAGCGCGGGAGCGATGCCGGCGGCGAGACCACCGGCGGCTCCCGTCACGAGCGCGCGGCGATTCAACGCACTACCCGCGGACAAACGTCCAGTTGAGGTTAAATGGAGCGCCCGACCCGATGGTGCCGAAGACGCGAACCGTATGTGGACCGCGTTGCAAACGCC
>JBARKF010000026.1:0-8859 GCA_049800655.1 Candidatus Cybelea sp. | reverse complement strand
ACGTCAACCTTGCCGTACTCGAAGTCGCCCACCATGAGTAGGTTCGACTTTAGGTTCACCTTACCGTAGACCGACTCGCCCTTGAGCGGAAATGGCCCGTGCGCCTTGCATTGGCTAGGGCATCCGGTGTAGACAAAGAGCGCGCCCGTATTTTTCGCAAACGTGTCAAAGGCGAGAAGATTACCGGCTCGATCGACCTCGAGGCCACCGGGCCACTTGTTCCGATAGCTCTTGATAACGGTGCCGCTTCCGGTACCATTCGGCCAGACGACGAGTGCCGCGCCGCTGCCGTTGCCATGGCCACCTGTCGGACTCACGTAGCCGGAGGCGTAGACGTTGCCTTGTTTGTCCTCGGCAACGCTGAAGAGCTGCCCGCCGATGGCGGGATTCGAGAGCACTGCGCTGCAGCCGGCGGCAAGCGTGCAGACCGAGACGTTCCCGTAGACCTGACCCGTCGCCTGAATGTTGCCTACGTAAATCGTGCCGGTGGCCGCGTCATGTGTCGCGACATCCGATGGCTGACCCGCGGTATCGCTGAAGCTTCCAATTTCGGAACCGCACATTGCGGGTCCGTGGTAGACGATCACGTCGCGGCTGCCGCCGTCGGGATCGATGAAGTTACCTGACGGATCGGTGGCGACGTCAACGACGAAGCTTGCCGGCAGCTCACAGATTGGCGGTAGGTTTTTGCTAGCGTCCCACGCGTAGCCGAGGATGTCGCTGGTAAAGAACTCGCCGATGTAGAGCCCCTTCTTCATGCCGGCCGGCGCCTCGCGGTACCACGCGGGGAGTCCCGTTCGCACAGGCACGGACGCCGGTGAAATGGGAAGTGCCGCGCCAACGCTTGCTCCGGTTTCGGCGGGTAGTCCACCCGCGCACCCAGCGAAGAGCGTCGCGCCGGCGACCAGGAATGCAGAACACACAAAGGCCACGAACAGTGAGAGGCGCATCATTTGGCGCCGCTTGGGCGGCTGCGCAGACGGGCCCTTTGCGCAGACTCGTCGCGCGTCGATTTTTGGCAAAAAGGTACCGCCTATGTCCCTCTGAGAAGGCTGCTTCACTGGTTTTCGGAGGATAACAATGTTAGTAGGTTTTCTGATCAGTTGGCTCCTCAACGCGATATCTTTCGCAATCCTCACTTATTGGATTGCGCCATTCTTCCACATTGGGATCAATGCTGATTCGGTAACGGCACTGATCGTCGCCGCGCTCGTCTTCGGCATTATTAACGCCGTGATTCGTCCGCTCGCGACGATCCTGTCGATCCCGTTCATCATCCTTACGCTCGGCCTGTTCCTGTTCGTTCTGAACGCATTACTGCTCTGGCTCGTCGGAGGAGTCGTGCCGGGCTTTCACGTGGACGGCTTCTGGGCGGCTTTCTGGGGCGCAATCTGGCTCGGCATCATCTCGTGGGTCATCAACGCGATCGGTCTGCGAGCGGCGCTGCAAAAAGCCTAGGCCTGCCTTCTGTCCGTCAAATGGATGATCCAAGCGGATGGTGCGCCTTGAAATCATCCATCCGATCGGAGGATCGCCTGTTCAAACGCAAAGCGCTACAATGGTCGTACGGTAAACAGCATGAGTTCCTTCGATATCCTAAAACACTGCGGCGCATTCTGCGAAGTCGTTACGCGCCACGGAACGCACTTCGGAGTCTTGCTCCGATTTTCGGCCACAGCGTTTATCCTCCGTGCGATCGGCCTTGACCCGCGGACGCAGCGGACGGATATGATTGAGGCGAGTGACATCTTTCGCGTAGCCCAGCTTCCCATGCCTCGCCGCTGACGACGGCGCGGGTAGCTGCCGCGGGGACTGAGGCTGCCGGCGGCGAAGATCTTCGGGCGCTTTGCTCAGTGATCGGGAGATTCGCATATGGGAAAGTTCGCGCGTTATCTCTTGCCTCTCGTCGGAACCGGCCTCGTCATTTTGGCAGGCTGCGGTGGTTCGTCAGTTCCCGCGTCTAGCTTCCAGCAAACATCGGCTGCGCGGTCGCCGTCGGCGCATAAGAGCGGGTACGGCGTCGTCTATGTATTCCAGGGCGGGACGGGCGGCGAGTATCCGGCGGCCGCGTTGCTGGGCGCCGGAAAAAAATTGTATGGCACGACCTCGGCTGGCGGCGATCCGTCATGCCAATCGGCGGGATGCGGAACCGTATTCGTAGCAGGTCTGAATGGAAAGTATCGCGTGCTGCATCGCTTCGAAGGCACGTCGCACGACGGCGCTTTTCCCTATGCGCAACTGACGTGGGGCCTGCAAGGCGATGAGTCGGCGCTCTACGGAACGACCTGTTGCGGGGGCGCGGCCTCAAAGGTCGGCAACGGCACGGTCTTCGTTATGAGCCCCTTGGGTAAGGAGCGGCTGATTCATCGCTTCCGCCGTTCGAACGATGGAGATTTCTCCTCCGCGAAACTCAAGGAGTTCGGGGGCTTATTTTACGGCACGACTCGATACGGCGGTACGGCCAAGAGTTGTTACAGCGGCCGCGGTTGCGGCACCGTCTTTACCATCGACGAGACGGGCCGCGAGCGCGTGCTTTACAGCTTCCAAGGCGGCTCGGGCGATGGAGCGACGCCGTATGCGGCCGTGACGCCGCTGCGCGGCACGCTTTACGGCACGACGGCCTACGGCGGCTCCAATGACCAAGGAGCGATTTTCGCGATAACGCGCACTGGAAAGGAACGCGTGCTGTACAGCTTTGGTGGACCCGACGGTGGGACGCCGGTCGCGGGGCTGATCGTCGTCAATGGAGTCTTGTACGGGACGACTACCTACGGCGGCACAGGTTCGGCCTGTGGCTCGCAGGGATGCGGCACCATCTTTTCGATCACGACGGCCGGCAAAGAGAAAGTGCTGTATAGTTTCGGTACCGCTTCAAACGACGGAGAAAACCCTGCGGGCGATTTGGTCGCCGTTTCCGGTAAGCTCTACGGAACGACTGATTTTGGAGGAACGAACGGCTACGGCACGATTTTTTCCGCGACCCTCTCCGGCAGCGAGAGCGTCCTGCATAACTTCACGGGCGGAACGGACGGTGCGGTGCCCGATGGAGGCTTGACCTCCGTGCACGGCACGCTCTACGGTATCACGATCTTCGGCGGCGGCAGTAGCTGCACCGGTAGCGGATTCGGCGGCTGCGGCACGATCTTTCGCGTGACCCCTTAACCTTACTGTCGGGCCACGATCATGTGAAGCACGTCCTCGCGCTTCAGTAAGTAGTATATTCTCGCCCGCTGTCTCGGTGAACGATTTGTGATCGGACCCGTACGGGTCATCCGTCGCGCTTATGGTCTGGAAGCTCGTATGCGATAGTGCAAGTGGATTACCCCGGTGCCAAAACGGCACGTCTCCAGGAGTTCGAGATTCTGTCGTAAGCCGGCTGGGAATGCCGGCTTACCGCCGCCGACGATCACCGGGTTGAGAAACAGATGACATTCCTCGACGAGACCAGCTTCGAGCGCAAGCCCCGCGAGCTCGGCGCCGCCGATATTGATGTCGTGTTCCGATTCCCCCTTGAGCTTCCGAATAGCCTCGAGGTCGAAGTCCCGCTCCACACGCGCGTTGCGCGTCGTAGCGCCTGTCAGCGTTCGTGAAAAGACGACTTTCTGGGCCTTCTGCCAGACCCGTGCGAAGTCTCGGCGTTCGGGTGGATAGCTCTCCAGCGGCGCATCCCAGTAGGCCATCGTCTCATAGAGTCGCCGCCCATAGAGATAGGTTCCGATCGGCCGCAACAACTCCGTGATGAACTCAAATATTTGTTCGGGATTGACCCAATCGAAGGCACCGGTTGCATCTTCCATGTAACCGTCGAGAGAGGTATTGGTCATATAGATCAACTTCGACATACGAAACAATTCCCTTAACGAGCGGTCTAAACGCACCTTGAGCGTCTATTTGCGGACCTCGACGACGCCTCCCGGACCGTACCCATTTGTCGTTAAGATCGCAATCGGCGAACCACCGGCCGGGTACTTATAGACTTCGCCTTGGGTGTTGCCGGAATCCGGACAGAAGAGCACGCCACCGCTGCCGATCCACGTTTGCCCACAGTCCGATGCCCCAGTGAGCGAAACGGTGCCCTTCAGCGTGGCCGTCGCTCCGCTCACACCGTACCGATAAATCGCGCGGCTTTCCTGATCGCCGACGGTCAAGTACTTACGATCCCACTGCACGGCGCCGGGAAACGTGACCGTGTTGCTAATGGAAATGTTTTCGAACGTGCTGCTGCCCTCGGGAAGCTCCACGAGCGCGAAAGCAAGGCTGCCGTTAAAGCCGTCGACGAAAAGGTTCCCATTGGCGTCGTAGCCGTCGAAGTACGCCTCGAACAACCCGGTCGTCATTGTAGTGCCTCCGTGGCTCGTGTGCGCGAAGATTACGACATCGCCCTTGTTCAAGATCGTCCCCGCCAGATCGCCGGTTGTCGGATCCATCGCGCAGTTCGCAGCTAAGCCGACCGATTCGGTCAGCGTCTTGATCGGCTTGTTGCCGCCGAGGGCAAACTCGTCGTACGCATTGGCACCCGGCACCGTTACCCAAAAGTCGCGCTTCGCGGCGCCGTAGAGAACGTCGGCACACTCGCCCGCTCCGCCGCCGACGGGTATCTGACCGATCGACTTGTCGCTCTTTGGGTAGTTGTACTCAAGAATCGCGTTGGAGACCGACATATATTGGTATAGGGCGTGCTTCTTCTTATGTTTGTCAGGAGTCAGAGAAGCGGGGTGATTCAGCGCGCTTATGGCCGAGGGCACACCAAATGCCGTCTCCCCGTTGTTGCTGCAACCCGCCATCAGGACGACGGCCGCGCTCAAGCCCAGCGCGTAAGTGGCAAGACGTGAGGATTGCATAGGAAGTTACTCCGTTCGACGCACGGGTGAGGTAAACCAACGAAATGCTCGCAAGGGCACTGAGTTGCGATACCGACGCCGTCATTTCCTCGCCATCGCCAGGACCGCAGTGGGCGAACCACCGGGCGAGCATGCTTTTGCTGTGCCGACTTAGAATCAAGCCGCCATCGGACACCGTGTAGAGACGATGTGTTTTACTTTCTGTTCGCGTCCGGAGGGCTAATGGCGAGCTTACGCGTGTACCTTACGATTGCAGTCGCGATGCTGCTCTTCTTGTCCGCCGCCAGTGCGCGCGCACAACAAGCAGCGTCGTGCACGTCCAGCATACGCGTCCTCTTCAACCGATACGGCAACGCGCAGATTCCAACCGGCTCAACGATCTGGTTCTCAAGCGTGCTCGAGGGCGTGCAGAGCGATGCCGGTGATTTAGGGAAGACGCCCGTTCGGATTGACGTGCGGCAATCGCGCATCGCATTCGGGCTGTGGCCCTATGTTATCACAATGCCCGACAGCACGATAATGCTCGATCCATCGAGCCGCGAACCGGAACGGTGGTGGGTCGGACACTCGTCTTGGTCGGTCACCTACGCACCGTCGCAAATCCCCGAGGCCTTCTACGATGGGGCGCCCTACGCCGTACCCGCGACATTCGTTCCGGGTTATAGCGGTCCGGTTACGTGGACCGCAACGTTTACTTCCTCACGGCCCGGCATTACCGTCCGCTGGGCTTGGAGCGCGGCGGTCTATTCGAGATTCGGAGTTAATGGATGGCTATTGGTAAAACCGCTGACCGCTCCGGTAACCCAATTTCAAAACAATGACGCCGCCGGCACGCCGGAACTCTTCAAGCAGTACGTCGTCCCGGGCGCAATGGGAGCCGGAGCGCCCTCATATACCGGCGCACGCAGTGAGACCGCGTCGGTTAGCGCGTGCCCGTCATCCACCCCGCCACCGCCAACGCTGACGCAGGCCGCGACACCGAGGTCTCCGCAGCGTGCGATGATCTTGATCTCGCCCTTCGCCGGTACGCCCGCATTCGCTTCCCCGATCTCGCAGCGTATTGTGTTCGGCGATGGCAGCGTCGGAAAGGCCGTCGCTCGCTGCTATGCGACGGATCTTTGCGCGCTTATCTCGTACGGGAACGGCGACCGGTTGGCGATCTACTCCGAGGGCGCGGCGCGTTGCAAGCCGTACGTCTTGTACTTTAATCGGACAAACGGCGGTCGGACGATCTACGGCTTCTCGCGTGATCTCGAGCGCGATCAATCCTCCGGCGCACTCGGCGCGCGCTGCCCAACCACGCGTGCAACTCGCATCGTTATGCAGGGCGGGCGCGTTGAGTTAACCATCTCGAAGAACACCGACGGCACGCTGCGCTTTAACTTCACCGCCCGCTAGCGTGAGCCGCTTGCGATCCGGCGTCAGGCATTAACGGTCATTTCCAGGATTGCCGCGGCAAAGTCATCGACGTTGGTTTCAAGAGCAAAGTGGCCGGTGTCCAAAAATCGCACATCCGCATTTGGCACGTCGCGCTTGAACGCCTCGGCGCCGGGCGGAATGAAGAAGCTGTCGTTCTTTCCCCATAGCGCAAGCACTTGAGGCCGGTGTGTTCGGAGGTATTGCTGATACAGAGGATAGCGTTCGATATTAGACTTATAGTCGAGTTTGAGGTCGGCCTGAAGATCCATCATCCCCGGGCGCGCAAGTAGCGCCGCATCCAGCCAATACGCCTCCGGCTCGATCGTGGCGGGATCGCTCACCCCTTGAAAATAGGCCTCACGGACCCCATCGAGCGACATGCGTTCCTTAATTTTCTCACGAATGGCCGGTGAAGGCTGCCTCCAATAGGCACGCAACGGAGCCCAAGGGCCGGCACCCAGGCCTTCCTCGTAGGCATTGCCGTTCTGCGAGATGATTGCGGTAATGCTATCCGGATGGGCGACGGCCAGATTGAAGCCGATGGGTGCGCCGTAGTCGAACACGTACATCGCAAAGCGTCGTAGCGAAAGTTCGTTCACAAAGCCCTGAATCGTCTTTGTCAGACCGGCAAAAGTAAATTGATACTCCTCTCCTTCTTCGATCGTCGTAAATCCGAACGAAGGCAGGTCTGGTGCAATCAGGTGAAATCGGCCGGCGAGCTTCGGCATCAGGTGCCGGAAATAGTGCGATGAGTTTGCAAAGCCGTGGAGCAGCAACAGAACCGGTTGTCCTTGCGTACCGGCTTCACGGTAGAAGACGTTCGCCGGGCCTATTTGGACAGTCGAATGACGAACGTTCGGCACGCGGCTAATACCTATGCGGTACCGATCGGGGCTGGCGGTACTACGACCTCAACAAGCCCGGTAGCTACGTCGCATACGAGGCCGGAGATGAGCCACGCGCCAGGCATTCCGGGGATCGCCCGGAGCGCGGCAACGTCGGTGGTAACCGCCGCGCGGGGGTCGGTAACCGTTTTCGTCTTGAGATCTGCTTCAGGCACCTGAAAATAATGCGCCAGCATCGCAGGGTTCCGCGCGAGACGAAGCATCCCGCAATCCGTGTGCTGAAGGATGATGAGGTGGAACTCTCCGCCACCTCCAGGAATCTCGCCGGCGACTTCACCGATTCGCGCAAGTAGCGCTAACTGCTCCAGCATCCCCGGCGTCACTCGGCCACCGATGTTCCGGATCACGACGGCCTCGCCCGGTTTGATTCCAAGCACATAAGCAGGGTCCATTCGCATATCTGCGCAGCCGATGACGATTGCCTTTACGTTCGGCAGCGCCTTCGGAAGCGAGGGCATCAGCGTGCCCGCAGCAGACTGCCGAGCCGCGAAGTCTTTGTTACGTTGCATTAAGCTTTCAAAAGTACTCATGGCTGTTGTCCTCGAGCAAGTTTGCGCGATGCTCAGCTAACGGCTCTGTCTCAAGCCCCGCTAGTCGTTGCGTTCACTGTACCCTAATACGCCTGCGGACATTCCCACCCACACACGCGGGCTGCTTACGAGTCGCCGCGCTTCGGTCACAGGGACGCGGCGTCGGACGTTCCGAGCAGGTATGGCCGCGCCGGCCGGGAGGTGTCCCTTGAAGCGTGCTCGGTTATTTGGTCTAGTCCTGTCGACGCTCGCGGCTTCGATGCTCCCGCTTCTCGTCAGACCCGCCACGCAATTCGAGTACGCGAAGATGGCCCCGCTTTCGCAGTACACGATGGACCGAAGTGCGGAGATCAGCCTGGCCCAGACCGCGGCGCCGGCCGCGATCTCACGCGACGCGACCGTGCTCGTTCTTGCGTCGCAGGGGTACGTTGTCGGGAACAAGGGCACGAACGGATTCACATGCCTCGTCGAGCGCGGGTGGATGCCGCCGTTCGATCAGAAAGACTTCTGGAGTACCCGCCTGCGCGCACCGATCTGTTACAACGCTCCGGCGTCGCGCACGGTGCTTCAATACACGCTGCGACGAACGCAACTCGCGCTCGCCGGGCTGAGCCGCGAGCAGATGCTCGCGCGAGTCGAGGCGATGGCGCTGCCGACGCCCGAGCCGGGATCGATGTCTTATATGCTCTCCAAGCAGCAGAATCTGGGCGAAGGCGTCGGCCACTGGTATCCGCACCTCATGTTCCACTTGCCCAAGTCGTACGGTGCGCGCGATGGCGCGAGCTGGGGCGCGGACCTGCACGGATCCCCGATCGTGTTCGATAATACGCATCACCTTACGCCCGAGCCGCAAGCGATTCTCATGGTGCTTGTGAGCAAGTGGTCCGACGGGTCGGCCGCGCCCCCGATGTAAAGCTCGCCCCGGCGCGCAGCCGGTGGCTGCTTCTTTACAAGCCGTAAACAAAGCCGAGCCGAAACAGGCTCTTGCCGTTAGGCTGCACGCATACGCCGTACGTAACGATGCCTTTGAAGGTTCTGGCTACGGCGTCTAACTGCTCGTCTAGCGTAACATTCTGCATCAGCTCGGGCAGATGAGGCGCCCCTTTCACTGGCCCGCCCGCAAGGTGATCTATGATAGACGGCGCCAAGCCAAAACGTAGCCCA
>JBARKF010000025.1:0-8884 GCA_049800655.1 Candidatus Cybelea sp. | reverse complement strand
GCCCAATGCGGCGGCCGGGTTGGCTGGGGTAGGCCCGCGGCGCGGCGCGGCTGCTGCGGCGTGCGCCCCCGGATCTGGCGAACCATGCTGCCGACCACTCCGACGATCAGGAGCGCCACCCAAATGAGGATTCCGAGATCGCGCATGAGGCCGGCTTATTTGGTGGTTGGCCCTGCGAGCGGCGGGTGCTGTTCCGATTCCGCCGCGCTCTCGGTCGACGCGCCGATCGAGCCGCGCATCTCCGTGTCGGCCTGGATGTTCTTCAGCCGGTAGTAATCCATGACGCCGAGGTTCCCGTGATTGAACGCCTGGGCGATCGCTTGCGGGATCGCGGCTTCAGCCTCGACCACCCTAGCGCGCATCGCCTGCGTCTCCGCCTTCTGCTCTTGCTCGGACGCGAGCGCTGCGTATTGCCGCTCGGCCGCCTTCGCTTGGGCGATGCGGCGATCGGCTTCGGCCTGGCTCGTCTGCAGTTCCGCACCGATGTTCTTGCCGACGTCGACGTCGGCGATGTCGATCGAAACGATCTCGAACGCGGTGCCGGCATCCAACCCCTTCGCTAAGACCGCCTTGCTGATGCGATCCGGATACTCCAAGACTTCCTTGTGATCGATCGCCGCGCCGACCGCCGAGACGACGCCTTCGCCGACGCGTGCGATGATCGTCGGTTCGCCTGCTCCGCCCACGTAGCGGTCGAGATTGCTGCGCACCGTGATCCGCGCCTTGACGTTGAGCTGAATGCCGTTCTGCGCCACGCCTTGAAAGACCGGCGTTTCGATCACTTTGGGATTCACCGACGTTTGCAGCGCCTCGAGCACGTTTCGCCCGGCCAGGTCGATCGCGGCGGCGCGCTGCCATTCCAGCGGAATCTGCGCGCGCTGCGCGGCAATCATTGCCAGCGTCACGTTCTCGACGTTACCGCCGGCGAGAAAGTGCGACTGCATTTGGTCAACCGTGAGATTCAGCCCGGCCTTGCGCGCGCGCACGTAGTTGTTCACGATGACGCTCGGAGGAATTCCAATCAGCCGCATTCGCACCAGCGCGATGATGCCGAGCGGTACGCCGGCAGCGATCGTGCGGATCCACAACCCGATCGGAAAATAGTACAGGAACGCAAAGAATGCGATGACGATGATGAAGATGATGACAACGAGGGCAATGCCGCTGAGGGCTACCATTAATGCTCCTATGCAGAGAGGGGTTCGACGAAGACTCGCGCGCCTTCAACGCGGACCACTCGCACAGGGGTTCCCTGTGCGATGAACTCGCCCTCGGTGAGCACGTCGACGCGTCGCCCGTCGATCGCGGCGATGCCGGCCGGCCGCAGGAAACTGACCGCCGTGCCGGTTCGGCCGCGAAGGCCTCGATAGTCGGCGCTGGCCACGTAGTCGGGCCCCTGGGCGGCCGCCAGCGCCAAGCGGTGCGCCCACGCGTTTTGAGGAACGGCCCGTACGGTGAGCGTGAAAGCGATCACCGTCAGCACGATCGCCGTCGCGATTGTTTCGATCCCAACGAAGATGAACGGCAGCCCGAACGCCCATAGCACGGCCACCATCAAGGCGGTCACGCCGAGGATGCCCGGCAGGCCGTGGCCCGGCACCACGTGCAGCTCCCAAAGGATACCGATCAGCCCTAGCAGCGCAAGCACGACCACGAAGGCGTTCGAAAAGCCCGCGTAGACGTGCGTTCCAAAAAAGAGCGCGAGCGCGCCGATGCCGATCACGCCGGCGATGCCGTGTAGCGTCTGCATTTCAATTAAAAGTCCCAACATGCCCAGCGTGAGCAGGAGGCCGCTCACGACCGGGTCGGTTGCAAAGCGTGCGATGCGCTCGGCCCACGTAAACGATTCGGTGGTCCGCGGCGCGTTTGCGAGATTGAGTTGTGCGAGCGCAGCGTCGAGTGTCGGCGCGGTGCCGGTCGCGACGCCGGAGCGGACTGCGTCCTCGGTGTTGAGCGTGAGAATCGCGCCCGCGCGCTTATACTGCGGCAGGTCGACATTCTTATCGACCATCGCTCCCGCGATCTTGCTGTCGTGATGATTACGCTGCGCCGTCGACTCGAACTCGCCGCGCAGCCCGGAGATCATCTTGACGGTGGCCGGAATCGGTTCGGCGGCCCCGATCGAGGCGCCCGGCGCCATGATGATGCGGTTCGCCGAGAGCGAGATGAGCGCGGCGGCTGAATAGGCGCGCTCGCCGACATAGGCGATCACCGGCTCTTGCGCGTTAAAGAGTGCGTCGCGAATAG
This sequence comes from Candidatus Cybelea sp., assembly GCA_049800655.1. GTDB lineage: Bacteria > Vulcanimicrobiota > Vulcanimicrobiia > Vulcanimicrobiales > Vulcanimicrobiaceae > Cybelea. The sequence continues at coordinate 6,637 of JBARKF010000025.1, read as the reverse complement.
AGAACGCGGCTTCGACGAGCCCGCCTGGACTGTTGACGTCGAGCACGATCGCGCGCGCGTGCGCCTGATTTGCCTCGTCAACGGAGCGCTGGACCAAATGCGCCATGCCGTCGTCGACCGTCCCCGTGATCGGTATGACGACAACGGGCCGGTCTAATTGAGCGCCCGCGACCAATCCGCCGAGACCGCAAAGCAGCAGACCATACGAGAACAGCGCAGCTAACCGGAATCCTCTCATGCCGGTTGCTACCCAGGCCTGACTCCGAAGGTTACGCTTGCAGCTCCTCGGTGACGATCTGCCGGACGAGATTGCCGTCGGCGAGCCCACGTAGCTGCGGCATGACGACCTTCATGACGGCACCGGCGGTGCGCTGGTCGGCTGGAAGCTCTGCCAAGACGCTCTGCACGATTTCGCGGATATCGGCTGCAGATCGCTGTGGCGGCAGGTAGGCGAGCAAAATCTCGCGTTCGGCGCGCTCTTTTTCAGCAAGATCCGTGCGACCGGCTTTCTCGAACTCGCCAAGCGAATCGCCCCGTTGCTTGACGAGGCGCCGCACGACGTCAAGTTCGTCGGCGTCGGATAACTCTTTACCGCTTTCGGAGCGCTTGTAAATGAAGCCGGAGAGCGCCGAACGGAGCGTATCGAGGCGCAGCTGGTCGCGCGCCCGCATCGCCTCCTTTAAGTCTGAGGCGATGCGATCTTTAATCGTTCCCATGGCGAGCGCTTAGGCGCGGCGCTTGCGAGCCGCGGCCGACTTCTTCTTCCGGCGGACGCTGGGCTTCTCGTAATGCTCGTGCTTGCGCGCCTCGGCAAGGATACCAGCCTTCTGGGTGGCCTTCTTAAAGCGGCGCAAGGCGCTCTCGATCGTTTCGCCCGGTGAGATGCGAACTTCCATTTATTGACGACCCCCCTTTCAGCGTACCGGCGCTGCTGCGCGAACGGCACGAAAAATTAGGCCCCGAAGGGCCTCGGCTAGCGTAGCATAGGGAAGCCTTAGGGTCAAATCGCCAACCCAAGCGGGTCAGCCCGGCGGCCAGGTCATTCGCCGGCCGGCGAGCGCGTGAATGTGCAGATGGCCAACGGTTTGTCCGCCGTCCGGGCCGGTGTTGACGACGAGGCGATAGCCGCGCTCGCCCCCACGTTCGTTTCCTAAGCGGGTCGCGATCTCGAACAATTCCGCTGCTATGCTATCTCGACCGGCGACCGCGGTAGCATCGCCGAGCGTTTCGTAGTGTTTGATCGGCAGGACGAGCAAATGCGTCGGCGCCTGCGGATTCACATCCTCGATCGCAATGACCGTATCGTTTCGAAACACGACGTTCGCTGGAATCTCGCCGCTCGCGATCTTACAAAAGATACAATCGTCTGCCATTTCCTTTATCTCAAATTCCGTCCTTCGACTGCGCTCGGCTACGCCTCGCTCCGCTCAGGATGACAATGTTATGCGCCGCGCTCACGGTGACAGTGGGAGATACGGTCGTCCGTCGTTTCCCTAGTGCGTTCTGATCGTGAAGTCCCATGACTTGGTCGTTGTATTGCCGGCTTGATCGCCGACGCGGACGGTGACGTGAATCTTGCCGTCGGGGTATGTGTAGGAGGGCAGGTATTGAACGAACTGCGTGGTGCGAACGGTTTCCGAGGTGACGTCGCGTCCGTTGATCCAGAGCACTACGCTTCCCGGATTGACCGGCACCGCGTCGGCGGCGAAGCTCGCGTAAACGGCGGGGCGATTCGTGTTGATCGCCGAGCCGGCATCGGGCGCGAAATCGGCAATCCCGGGACCGATGCTCGACGCGGAAATCGTCTGCGGCGCCGGCGCTTGGGCCGAATCGTCGCCCATTGAAAGACGCCCGATCAAGGCGACGTCGGCGAAGTTTGCACCTCGCGGGATCGTGTAACTGCCGACGTAGACGCCCGGCGAGCGCTGGATCATCGTTTGATCGGCAACGTCCGACCCGATGTCGAACGTCGCCGAGGCGTTCGGCGTTCCGTGCATGGTCACGTGGACGGTGTCGCCGGCCCGCAACGGATGGTTGGCGTCGCTGCTGACGTCGGCAATTTGAACCTTCGCACTCCCTGCCGTGCTGGCGACAGCGCGGCTGGCGAGGATCTCACGCACCTCGTTCGTTTCAACGTTGTATCTAACGGTGACCACGTCACCAGCCTGCAGCTCGCCGAACGAGGCTGCTTTTCCGTTGAGCGAGATCTCGGTGGTTCGACCGGCCGCAATCACTTGGCCGCCGGCCAAAACGAATTGGTTGCGCGCAACCGCGACGATACGGCCGTTGCGCGAGCCGTACTCGTCGACGATGCGTTCGACGCGACCGTCTTTGCGCATCTGCACCCGCGCGAAGTCTCCCGGGCGCAGATCGACGAGCTCGCCGGGCGAGGTAACGTTCACGTTGACGTCCTCGACGTCGATCGTGGCATTCGGCGCAATCGGAATCGTCTTGATGCCGCCATTGATCTCCAGCGTGAGGGTCGGCGGATCGGAGAGCACGTCAACCGCCGCAACCGTGCCGAATCGTTCGAAGCCGTTGCTCATCGTGATGAAGCCATTCGACGTCCGCCCGACGAGTTGCGCGACGATCGTCACGGAGTTGCCGCGCCGGTCGAACCGCGCTTGCGCGCCGAGGACGTCGGTAAAGAAGCGCAGCGGGACGTAGAGCACCCCGTCGACCTCCTTGGGTGGAGCATCGAGCATCAGCCGGCTGGTATCGATCTGCACGACGCGGCTTCCCATCGTTAAGGTCACGGTCTTCGACCCGATCTGCGTCGCTATGCGATTCCCGGAACGCGCGAACGCCAGCCCGAGCGCCTCAATCGTGCGGCGTAGCGGGACGAATAGCAGGCCGCCTTCGAAGCGCGGCGGCGGCTCGAGCGATAGCGTGTTGCCGTTGATGACGATGGCGATCGGTCGTGGCTGCGCCGCGAGCAACGTGAGTGCCACGACGGCTAGAATCCGCTTCAACCTTGCTCCAACACTTCTCGGTAGACGTCCGCGGTGATGCGGGCACAGCGATCCCAAGTCAGCTCCCGCGCGACCGCCTTACCTGACTTGACCGTCTGTGCGCGCAGCCCCTGGTCGCCAAGAAGGCGTTCAAGCTGCGCCTGCAGCCCGCGCGCGTCGCGCGGGGGGAACGTCAGGGCAGCCGGCGCTAGCGGACCGGGAACGGCATCTTGGCAGGCGACGACCGGCGCGCCGGCCGCCATGGCCTCGAGCATCGGGAGCCCGAAGCCCTCACGCAGCGCGGGCTGCACCAACGCTACGGCGCCGGCATAGTACGCGACGAGATCTTGCGTCGTCACGTCACCGAGCGCGACGATCGCGCGAGTATCGCCGCTCCGTCGCTGCAACTCGCCGCCGAAATCGTCGGGGCCGGTGAGATAGAGATCGATGCGCCGCGATTCCGGCAACGCGGACCATGCCTCGAAGAGCGTTGCTAGACTCTTGTGCTCGCGGTGATTGCCGACGTAAAGCAGGTAGGGGCGCCGCGCCGCGTGCGGCGTAGCGGCGCCGAGAAAGCGCTCGTCCACGCCAAGCGGCACGACGCGGATCTTCGCGCGCTCCACGCCCAACAACCTGACCAGATCCTCAACGGTTCGCGCATCGTCGGTGATCACGCGCGCGGCGCGCGCACATGCGAATCGCACGACGGTTGCGTAATATGGTCCGACCTTCGCCTTAAAATACTGCGGAAACCGCAGGTGAATCAGGTCGTGGATGGTCATGACGAACTTTGCCGGCAGCGCAAGCGGAACGTATTGCGCGAGAAAATGCACGAGATCGAGGCGCGCCCGCCGGATCGCCAGCGGAAGGCGGATCTGCTCGCTCCAACCAAAGTTGGCGCCTTCGCTGAACGTGACGTACTCGTACTCGGGCGCGACGCGCGGCAGACGCGCGACCAGCTCGCGCGCGTAGGTTTTCATTCCAGCCGAGAGTTGGCGCGTCAAGCGCGCATCGAGCCCGACGCGCGCCGGGCTCACCCGATCAGCGCTTTTCGCGCGGCCACGGCAGGGTAGAGCGCCGAGTGATACGCCACGTACCATCCTCGTGGGCCGTCGAGGAAGGCGCCTCGCGCGAAGAGCAGCCATACTGCTCGTGCAACGCCGCTCGCGCAAGCCGCGAGAACGCCGAACGGCGAAGGCTTAATGTTCTCCGCTTCGAGCGATGTGTAACGATCGTATTTTGCCTGGTACGTCGCAACATCCGGATACGAGTAGTGCAAGAGCATCCCGGCGAGGTCACCGGTCGGACCGTCGCAGTTCCAGGCCTCGTGCACCGGCGCCGTGCTCGCCGCAGCTGGATGGGCATCGAGTGTCACACGGTCGGTGCGAAAGAGCCGCACCAACGCCTCGCCGCGCCAGATGCGCATCGGCTTTCCGCAAAAATAGGTCGTGCGCCGTACCCGGAAGGCGTCAAACTGCTCCGGCGCCCGCAGAATCGCCTCGCACAGCACGTCGTCGAGCGCCTCGTCGGCGTCGATCATCAGCGTCCATGGCGTCGTCACCTGCGCCAGCGCGAAGCGGCGAGCGTCGACGAAGTCGGTCCAATCGCGTTGGATCACGCGCGCGCCCGCGCCGCGCGCGAACTCGACCGTGTGATCGCGCGAACAGGCGTCGAGCACTAAGACTGCAATCCCGCGCGGGAGGCTCGTCAGGGCACGCGGCAGGTTGCGCTCTTCGTCGCGGGTGAGAACGACCGCGGTGACTAGGCTTGGGTCCAGGATGCCGCCTCAGCAACGCCGGTGCGGCCGTCGATGCGCTCCTCGTGACCAAGTGCCGCACCGATGAAGGCACGATAGAGCGGCGCGGGACGATTTGGCCGAGACTTGAACTCCGGGTGCGCCTGCGTGGCAACAAACCACGGGTGCATTTCCAGGGGAAGCTCGACTACTTCAACCAGCCGAGTCTTACCGATCGCGTGGTGGCCGGTGAAGCGCATGCCGTGCTCTTCGAAGATCGGCCGATAGCGGTTGTTAAATTCATAACGATGGCGATGGCGCTCGCTGATCTCGAGCTCGCCATACGCGTACGCAGCCTGGCTACCTTCCTCTAGGGTGCACGCGTAGGTTCCGAGCCGCATAGTACCGCCGTACATCTCCAGATTCCGCTGATCGGGCATGAAATCGATCACTGGATCGACGTTGGTTTCGTCCACCTCGCTCGTCATCGCGTCGGGGAGACCGCAGACGTTGCGGGCGAACTCCACGCAGGCAAGCTGCATGCCGTAGCAAATGCCGAGGAACGGAATCTGCCGCTCGCGGACGTATTGAATCGCGCGTAACTTGCCTTTCACACCTCGCGCGCCGAAGCCGGGCGCGACAAGCACGCCGTGTGCTCCGCGCAACACTTCAACACCCTCCTCTTCAATCAACTCCGAGTCGATCCGTCTGATTTCGACTCCCGCGTGATGGAAGATGCCGGCATGAGCCAACGCCTCGTTGATCGAGATGTAGGCGTCTTTCAGCTCGACGTACTTTCCGACGAGCGCGATCGTGACGCGGCGCCGCGGATGGAGGAGCCGCTGAGTGATCGCGGCCCAGTCGTCGAGCTGCGGTGCCACCGTGGGAAGGTTGAGCTTGCGCACGGCGGCTTGGGCGAGACCCTCGTCTTCGAGATTGAGTGGAACCTGATAGATCGTGCGGGCGTCGGAGTTCTGCACGACGGCGCTCGGCGGAACGTCGCAGAAGAGCGCGATCTTCTCTTTGAGCGCGAGCGGCATCGGGAGCGCCGATTGCGTGCGACAGACGATCGCGTCCGGAGAAATTCCAATGCCGCGGAGCTCGCGCACCGAGTGCTGCGTCGGCTTGGTCTTCAGCTCGTCCGCTGCGCCGAGATGCGGCAACAACGTGAGATGCACGTACATCACGTTCTCATCGCCGACGTCGTAGCGCATCTGGCGAATCGCTTCCAAGAACGGCAGCGATTCGATGTCGCCGACGGTTCCACCGACTTCGACGATACAGACTTCGGTATGGCTCGCCTCGGCGACGCGTTTGATATGCGCCTTGATCTCGTTGGTGATATGCGGAATCACCTGAACGGTCGCGCCGAGATACTCCCCGCGGCGCTCTTTCTCGATGACGGAGTTATAAATTTGGCCCGTAGTCACGTTGTTCGCGCGCTGGAGGTTCTCGTCAATGAAACGCTCGTAATGTCCCAGATCGAGGTCGGTTTCCGCGCCGTCTTCCGTCACGAAGACCTCACCGTGCTGGTACGGATTCATTGTGCCGGCATCCACGTTGATATATGGATCCAGCTTCTGAATCGAAACGCTCAAGCCGCGCGCTTTGAGGAGCCGTCCGAGGGAGGAAGCGGTGATGCCCTTACCGAGCGAGCTCACTACGCCCCCAGTGAAGAAGATATACTTCGCCATCTCGGGTCGTCTTCGTTCGCCCTTCCCCGATTGCGAACCTGGAGGCTGATCGCTTGCTGCTAGAGCCTACGTGCCGGTCGAATCGATTTACTGCCAGTCGATAACGATCAGGCCGTCTCCGGTGGCGTCTTTCCATCCCGGCCAGACGCGGGATTTGATTGCGCTCGGCTCGACGTACGAAGATCCGCCGCCGCCACCGCCGCCGCCATAGTAACCGCCGCCACCGCCGGCTCCGCCCCCGCCCTTGAGTGCTGCCG
>JBARKF010000024.1:0-6416 GCA_049800655.1 Candidatus Cybelea sp. | reverse complement strand
GGGCCGGAGCCGCGTCTCGAAGTAGATAGGCAACGCGTCATATGCGGGATCTCCGGAGTGGAGAGCTGCCGCGAGTCCGCGCTTGGCGGTGATGAAATCGACGAAGCGTTGCATCCAGAGAGCCAATGCCTCGCCCGGCGCGTGATCGAGCGCTAAGGCCTGCGCGGCATCCCCACAGGCGTCGACTTCGTGACGGAAAACGGCCACGATGAGGTCTGATCGCAGCGGAAAATGGCGGTACACGGTGCCGACCCCGACTTTGGCCTTTTCGGCGATCTCCCGCACCGGGGCGTCCACCCCGGACCGAACGAACACGGCCATAGCCGCCCGAAGCAATGCCTCGACGTTACGCTGCGCATCGGCGCGTAGGTGTCGATCCGGGTGATCGGGGGGCAGTTTCTTTTTCATCAAGCCACGGGTTGCAAACGGAACCTCGTTCCGGTTATAATCGGAATTCGGTTCCGTTTATACTTCTCTCTGAAATTAGCATACTTAAGCGGCGTTGGCCATACGTCGAGACGAAGGAGGTTATTATGCCCGATACACGCGTGGCTCTGGTCACTGGGGCTAACCAAGGGGTCGGTCTTCAAGTCGCACAGGAACTCGTTGCGAAGGGCCTCACTGTGCTGCTAGGATCGCGCGACGCCGCGCGCGGCGAGGCGGCCGCCACGGAGATCGGGCCAGTCGCCGTCGCGCTCCAACTCGACGTAACGGATGGTGCTTCGATCGCGGCCGCGGCAGAGTACATCGGCAAGAAATTCGGCCGCCTCGATCTGCTTGTGAACAACGCGGCGATCTCAAACACGAAAAAGGGCAGTCTGTCGCTCCAGGATTATGCGCAGACAACCCGCGCGAGCAATGCATCGCTCGATGAAATGCGCGCGGTATGGGAGACGAACGTCTTTGGCGTTCTCGCCGTCTATCAGGCGATGCTGCCGCTCCTGCGCGAGTCGTTGGACGCTCGCATCGTCAACGTATCGAGTGGCGTCGGCTCGCTAACGGTGAACGCGGACCCGGCCTACCCCCGCCGTGGATTCTTCAGCCCGGTGTACCCCGCGTCCAAGACGGCTCTCAACGCGATCACGCTGGCCATGATGATCGAGCTGGAGTCGATCGGAATCAAGGTCAACTTGGTCTCCCCCGGCTTCACCAAAACGAATCTCAATGGCTACGAGGGCACAGAGTCGCTCAAGGAGGGCTCACGTGAAGTGGTGCGCGTTGCGCTGCTCGGCCCGGACGGCCCGTCAGGAACGTTCACGCGCTGGGAAAACGTAACAATTCCGTGGTGAAGATCAGACTCGGCAATACCGGCCCAGAAGTTTTCCCCATCGCGCTTGGCTGCATGGCCATGTCCGGCGTGTACGGAGCCTCGGACGAAAGCGAAAGCGTCGCGACGATTCGAGAGGCCGTCGAGCGCGGCATCTCGCTGATCGACACAGGCGACTTCTACGCTGCGGGCCACAACGAGCTGCTCGTCCGTCGCGGTATCGAAGGGCTGCGAGAAAAGGTTCAGCTCTCGGTGAAGTTCGGCGTGATGCGCGCCCCCGACGGCGCCCCGCTCGGGTTCGACGCACGCCCGGCATCGGTTAAGAACTTCGTGACCTACAGCCTGACGCGGCTCGGGGTCGACGTCATCGACGTGTACCGGCCAGCGCGTCTCGACCCCAACGTGCCCATTGAGGAAACGGTCGGCGCGATAGCGGACCTCGTGAAGGCGGGCTACGTGCGGCACGTCGGACTCTCCGAAGTCGGCGTCGAGACGATCCGGCGCGCGGCGAAAGTGCACCCCATTACCGATCTGCAGATCGAGTACTCCATCGTGACGCGCGGACCGGAGGCGGCCATCTTTCCCGCGCTGACGCAGTTGGGCATCGGCGCGACGCTCTATGGCGTACTATCTCGCGGGTTGCTGACGGGCAGCAAGGTCGGCGGCAAAGGCGACAACCGCGCGCACATGCCTCGCTTCAGCGGAGAAGCCGGCGAGCATAACGCGGCGTCCATCGCGCGCCTCCATGCGTTCGCCGCTGAGCGCGCGATGACACCAGCACAGCTCGCCGTTGCGTGGGTGTTGGCGAAGCAGCCTGCGTTCGTGCCGGTAATCGGTGCGCGTACGCGCAAGCAACTCCAAGACGCACTCGCAACGCTCGAGCGGCCATTGTCCGATAACGACGTCGCCGCCGTTGAGGCGTTGCTGCCGAAAGACACGGTCGAAGGCACCCGCTACCCAGCGGCACATATGAAGCAACTCGATAGCGAGCGCTGACCTCCGGTAGCACCGGCATCACACCGAGTGTAGCGGGTGTGAGCGCATTCCCGTACGAACTCTACCAGGCACTAAGGAGCTGGTCTAAAGCAACCGCAACGCTTCGTTCCGAGCGCTGCAAAGGAGTAATGCATGATGGCTCGCCTGAATCGCCGTGGCTTTCTCGGTACTGCAGCGGCAACCGTTGTCGCCGGTCCACTCAGTCTCTCGGGTTCTGTAGAAAGGTCTAACGCCATGACTGAAGTTGCGCAGCAGACATCCACGAGCAGTCCTGCCGTTCGTCCCTTTCATGTGAACTATCCGGATGCGGATCTCGACGATCTGCGGAGACGCATCAAGGCGACACGCTGGCCCGAGCGGGAGACCGTCGAGGACGACTCGCAAGGCGTGCCACTTGATATGCTTCAGGGGCTCACGGCCTACTGGGCGAGCGATTACGACTGGCGAAAATGCGAGGCCAAGTTGAACGCCCTCCCGATGTTCGTAACCACGATCAACGGCCTCGACATTCAATTCATTCACGTGAAGTCGAAACATGCAAATGCGCTGCCGCTCATCGTCACGCACGGCTGGCCCGGTTCGATCGTCGAACAACTGAAGATCATCGAGCCGCTGACCGAGCCGACGGCACATGGTGGGAGCGCCTCAGATGCTTTTCACGTCGTCATTCCCTCGATACCGGGCTACGGCTTCTCGGGAAAGCCGACCTCACCCAATTGGGAGACGGACACTACCGCAAGCGCCTGGGCCGTGCTGATGCAACGCCTTGGCTATACGCACTACGTCGCGCAGGGCGGCGACCTTGGTTCGGTGGTGACGACGTTGATGGCCAAACAGGCGCCGCCCGGATTATTGGGGATCAACACCAGCTTGCCGGCAACCGTTCCGCCGGCCATTGCAAAGTCGCTGGCCTGCGGGGACCCTCCGCCGGCCAGTCTTTCAGCCGACGAGAAGCACGCCTACCAGCAACTGCAGCTCCTGTATGGGAAGCAATTCGCGTATGCCGCGTTCATGCACACACGGCCGCAAACACTGTACGGGTTGGCGGATTCGCCCGCGGGCCTCGCAGGCTGGCTTCTGGACCATGGCGACGGTTGGGGACAACCCGCGGCGGCCGTCGTTTCAGCAGTCGCTGGGCACACCGTCGACGGACATAGCGCAGGCGCGCTGACACGCGACGACGTGCTCGACAACATCACGCTCTATTGGCTGACAAAAACGGGGGTTTCTGCGGCGCGCTCTTATTGGTTAAATCAGACCAGCCCATTCAACGCCGCCAACGTCTCCCTCCCGACTGCCGCAATCGTCTTCCCGGGCGAGATCTATCTGGCGCCGCGCAGTTGGACGGAGCTCGCGTTTCACAAACTCATCTACTACAACCGGGCCAGCGCAGGCGGACACTTTGCGGCCTGGGAACAGCCGCAAGTTTTTTCCGAAGAGGTTCGCGCCGGTTTCAGATCACTCCGGAAATAGCCAGGTTAGATTGCGAACCTGGCTCATTGTCGGCGCGGCCACCGCAGGTCTGGCGCTCGGATTATCTGCTCGCAGCAGCGGAGCCAATGGCTTCAAAATCCCGCCGGGATATCGCGACTGGAGACTGATCTCGGTGGCCATCCTCGGAGCGCCATTCAACGATATTCGCGCCAAACTGGGCAACGATCTCGCGATCAGCGCGTTCAGAAAAACGAAGATCCCGTTCCCGGATGGGGCAATGATTGCACGCCTCGCTTGGAAACAGGTGCAATCGGAGGTAAACAACAACGCGTTTCGCCAAGATCCATCGGCAGAACACTTGAGTCCAGCTGCACTTCAGAAATTGCTCGATACATCTTTCGGGGCTGGGCCACCGACGAACGTTCAGTTTATGATCAAGGACTCAAAGAAATACGCCTTGACTGGCGGCTGGGGTTTCTTCCAATTTACCAACGGCAGACCTGACCACATTGTACCGAGCAGCTGCTTCGCGTGTCACGCCCCAGAAAGAGCCACCGACTTTGTTTTCACCCGTTATTCGCCTTGATGTCGGAGGCTGTGATGTGACTCCCTCGGGAACTCGACACCTGTCGGCGTGGTCACGGATCAGGACTTCCTCGTCTTTGAACGTGCACATGAGTCGTTCGCAGATCGCATTTTCGGACGGCGTACTGCACCGCTCGTGCTAATCTCGATTCCGTATGCCCGCAGGACACGCACGTGCTCGTCGGCAGCGTACGTTGCCAACAATGCTTATACTGTCAGGCATCGTCGATGGCAGCAGGTCCGTGATCGATTAGAGACATTCAAGTAGACCACCGGCGTATCACGGGTTAGTTCCCAGAATTTCGGCGAGCAGCCTGTCGGCGTGATAGACTTTTGACAGACCCTCGATCAAAGCGCGGCTATCCACGGAAATCGTACGATTAAGCCGCGGATCGTAACCGTAGTATCCTCCGAGTGAATGAATGTTTCCATCAAACACGAGACCCACGACCTGCGCATCCGTGTTGATTAGCGGGCTCCCGGAGTTGCCCCCGATGACGTCGTTCGTCGTGCTTAGATTCATCGGCGTCTCCATATCGAGCGACGAACGCGCGTTCAACCAGCTCGATGGAAGAACGTACGGATCGGCGCCGCTTGCTCGCGCGAACAGTCCGCCGATGGTCGTAAACGGGGTGAACGTTCCCCGATCGTCGGAAAATCCTTCAACCGCGCCGTAGCTCAGGCGTAACGAAAACGTGCCATCCGGGTACACGCTCGTGCCCATAATCGCGAAGCGGGCCTTCGCTATCTGCCCCGAAAGCTGGTCGGTTGGGTTGATGACCATATTTTCATATTCGGCTTGTACTGCTCGCATTTGCGCGTCGAGCGAACGCGCGAGCACGATGAACGAATCGGTCGAAGATTCTAGCGCCGCTTCGCCGCCCTCATACAGAGTCTTGCGGTAGGCGACGTCGCTAAGTCTCGTGTTGCCAATAAGGTACTGAGCTTGCGCTTCAGGGGAGCGTCCTTGAAGCGCAAGCTTTACGTACGAATCGTCCGGACCGAATTGGCGCCGCAGGTCATCGAAAAAGAATTCGAGTTGCACGTCTTCGAGATCGGGATAGATCGGCGAGGGATCGAAGAGTTCGTCGGGCAACGTGACGAGCGCGGCATCACTGAATTCGGGCAGACGCTGCGCGTCAGGCTTGGCCTTTTCCACGGGCAGGCGCACCAGGGTCTGGGCGAAATTCCAATACGTGCCGTTCGGATATTTGTAGTACGAGGAAAGAAAGAGCCGCGCTCGCTGTTTTTGCACGGCGGCGAGTTGGGCCCAGGCATTCCCATACCGGCTTTGCAGAGCGGGCCTCGCCGCGACGGCGGCTCGCAAAATTCGCTCCTTTTCTTGCAGGGATGCGAAGAATGCGGGATCGAGCAGGGCCTCGAGGCCGCCGAACTGGCGCTTATACTCGTTTTCGATACCAAACCGCAGATCTTTGCTGCGGCGTGCCGCCTCAGGGCTCTGTGCGGCGTATTCCGCGAGCCGTCCGCGTAGCTCGGCGAGATTGCCAAAGTACCACGGCAGGGCGATGTCGCGGAGGTATTCGAGCTGCGCTATGGTGTTTTCGCGAGTTGTTCTGCCGGGGTTCCCGGCGACGAAAACCAGCTGCCCGGCGCTCGAGCCGTGGGGACCCCAATGGAGGTACTCCGGCGTCGAGGCCGGCTGGCTTTTGTCGTATGCGCGCAGAAGCGCGACGTCGAAATCGAATCGCGGAAAGTTGAAATTGTCTGGGTCTCCACCAAACTGCGCTACACTGTATTCCGGCACAAATGCTAAACGCACATCGCGATACCGGCGGTAGGTGTAAACGTCGTAGACGCCGCCTTGGTAGAGCGACACGACGTCGCAACGCAAGGCCGGATCGCTGACGCACGCCCTCTGCAACTTCGCGTTTTCCGCGCGCGTGGCGTCCGTATAGGCCTTGCCGGTCTTACCCTTGGTCGCCGCGAGGTGCTCCTGCGTAACGTCCGAGATAGTAAGGAGCTGGTCGGCCTCCAAGCCGGGGCATTTCACTTCGTCAGACCGCGATTTAGCATAAAATCCGTTCTTTACGTAGTCCACGGCAGAGGTTGACAGCGATGCCACGCAGCCCACCGCGCAATGATGGTTAGTCATGATCAGCCCATTGCGCGAGAT
>JBARKF010000023.1:0-6139 GCA_049800655.1 Candidatus Cybelea sp. | reverse complement strand
GCGACCGTCGCGGAGGGTCGTGGGCTTGTCAGACTTTGGGACCCTGCTGCGCAGCTATCGGCTCGCGGCAGGCCTATCGCAGGAGGCACTTGCTGAACGCGCACGGATGAGCGCCAACGGAATCGGCGCCCTAGAGCGTGGTTACCGGCGTACACCTCAGCGCGAAACACTGGCGCTACTCGCGCGCGCGCTTGCTCTCAACGACCCGCAGCGCCAGGCATTTGAGGCCGCGGCGACGCGTCGGGTGAAGCCTCGGCAGCGTATCGGGTCGGTCACGGTCGGCCCTTGGCCGGAACCGGCGTCGATCTTGCCTCTAGCGCTCACGTCCTTCGTTGGACGCCAGGCGGAGGTTAATGAGATCGCGGCGCTGGTGCGCGCGCATCGCTTGGTGACGCTGACCGGATCGGGAGGCATTGGGAAGACGCAGACCGCCTTGCAAGTGGCAGCGGGACTTAGCCGAGCTCCGAATGCCGCCGTCGCTTTCGTGGGGTTGGCGATAATCGACGATAGCTCATTCGTAGCGCCTGCCATCGCGGGCGCACTCGGCGTTCAGCCGGTCCCTCGTCACCCGCTGATCGAAACGCTGATTGCTTATCTCAACAACAAAACGCTCTTGCTGATTCTAGACAACTGCGAGCACGTTATCACCGACGCCGCGCTGATCGCCGAAACGCTGCTGCTCAAATGCCCGCAAATTCGGATCCTCGCGACCGGCCGTGAAGCCCTCACGATCGGCGGCGAGCGAACGTATCGGCTGCCCCCATTGATGGCGAGCGATGCAACTGCGCTTTTTGCAGACAGGGCGCAAGCGATCGACCCGCATTTTACCCTCAGCGATCGCACCGCACCCACCGTCAGCGAGATCTGCAGTAGGCTGGGAGGAATCCCGCTGGCGATCGAACTCGCGGCGGCGCGCGTTGACGTTCTTTCCCTGGATGCGCTGGCCGCAAATCTCGATGACGGGCTTCGCATTTTGATCGGGGGCGAGCGTACCGCCCTATCGCGCCAGCAGACGATGGGTGCAACGATCGATTGGAGTTACAATCTGCTTTCGACGGAGGAGCGCCGCGTTTTCGAACGGCTGTCGGTATTTGTCGGCGGTTGTACGCTGGCCGCTGCAACGGAGGTTTGCGTAACGAATGGCGTTTCGGAGACTGCCCTCCTCGACCTTTTAGCCTCGTTGATAAAAAAATCGCTCGTGCTGACCGATCTGGAGACGGGTGAGCCGCGTTACTGGATGTTGGAGCCGTTTCGGCAATACGCATATGCGAAGCTAGCCGAACGCGGTGAACAGGACGCGGCTGCCCGCCGTCACGCGCTAGCGTGTCTCCGCATGGCCGAATGGTTCAACAGCGCGTTCGACTGCGAGGTCGCGACGACGGTGCGTTCTCGCGCGAGCCACGAGCAGCCCAACTGGCGCGCCGCGCTCCAGTGGACGCTGGCCGAGCGTCATGACGTCGTCATGGGCCAGGAGTTGGCAGGCAAATTGGGCCCATACTTCTCTTTTTCTCTCGCAACGGCACGCAACGCGTTTTTCTTCGGGCACATGGAAGGACGTCGCTGGATTGCTGAGGCGCTCGAACTCGTCAATGAGAGGACGCCTGGCGGCGCGTCCGCAGCCCTTAAGTACGCGCAAGCGAGAATCGCCGGAACTTTGCGGGAGTATGAGGCCGAGTTGGCGTGCAGCAGAGATGCCTTGAGCTATTATCGCGCCGTGGGCGATGCGCTGGGCATCGTGCGAGCCGAGACGACGTTCAGTCATGCGCTGCTGTACCTCGGGCGAAGAGCCGAGGCGACGGCGATGCTGGAGGAGGCGCTACAGATCGCACGGCAGGTGGGTGAGCGTGGCCGTTTCACTTATGCCTGTCTTCTGCGCCTTTTCGCTATTGCCACGCAGAACGACGTGGTTGCCGCGCGCGCTTTGATAGAGGAAGCGATACGGCACCATAAGGCGCTCGCTCACGAAACCAGTTTCGCTATGAGCCTGCTCGACCTCAGCGAGTGCGAGCTCGGCGCGGGCGACCCGGAACTGGCTCTGACGCACGCTATGGAATCACTGGCCGCTGCGCCGGTTGGAAACGCGTTTGCGAGGTCCACCGCACTATACGCCGTGTCGCTGTGTCTGGCCCAGATCGCTCGATACGACGAGGCGGCGAAACGTGCGCGAGAGGCGCTCGATATCGCGCGAGAGCATCATTTCGTAGCAGACGTCGCGTGGTGCGTCGAGCATCTGGCAACCATCGCGATCTTGAGGTCCGACGACGCGCGCGAAGCTCAGACGTCACTATGTGCTCGCACCGCACGCATCCTAGGCTACTCCGACGCTCGGCTCAAGGCAATCGGATCGGCGAGGTTACCGTTCGTGCAGCCGTACTACCGGCGCGTTCTCGACCTGCTGCATGAGAAGATGGGCGCCCCTGCCGTCACGAGCCTTATGGCCGAGGGTGCAACGATGACCGAAGACGAGGCGATCGAGGCAGCAATATCGATGTAGGGCGCCGAAGTCCGTCACGACGATGTTCTTGATCGCCGCGCTGACTTTAACGCTCGCTGACGTTAGATCTCGTCTCGATCGACGACGCGCAGATATCGAATGACGGCAGTCGCGTCGCTTACGTTCAAGGCGTACCCGATTTCGCTCACGACCGTTATGGCGACTCGTTAGTGGTGGTCTCCGTGCGCGGCGCCGCGTCGCGCGCGATCGCATTCCAAACGTCGAAGATCGCATCACCGCGGTGGTCGCCGTCGGGCGACAGGGTAGCTTATCTCGCAAAAGTCAATGGTAGCTACCAGCTTTTCGTCGTTGCCGCCGGCGGCGGCATGCCGTTACAACTGACGCATGCCATTAATGACGTGGAGCAGATTGCCTGGAGTCCCGACGGAACGCAAGTTGCATTCGTAACGCGGGATCCTGCGGACAATACTGCGCCTGGTGAAGATCTCTTTGACGTGCACGATGACGGCTATCTCTCTGCGGCGAAGCCGCTGCCGTCGCATATTTGGCTCGTTGCTGCAGGTGGCGGCTCGGTTCGGCGTCTCACCTACGGAACCTGGAGCGTGCTCGAGGCGGCACCACCCTTCGTCGGAGCTGCAACCGACCCGTCATGGTCGCGCGATGGAAAATCGATCGTTTTTACGAGGCAGGCCGACGCGGACGATTCGGACAGCGATCAAACGACGATCGCGGCGGTCGACGTTGCGAGCGGCGCGATTCGAAAGATCGGCTCCCATCCAAAATACGAGTATCAACCGGTCTTCTCGCCGGACAGCGATGCCGTAGCTTACTTGTCGCCGCGAGGCCCAGGTCCGATCAGCGTTCTCAACGTTTTCGTCGCCGGCGTGCCTGCGGAGAAGGATGTTACGTCCAACCTTGACGCGGATGTCGTGCACGCCGCCTTCGTTCCTGGACGCGAAGCGTTGCTGCTGCTTGCGCCGCGTGGCATCACGAATGGGCTTTGGCTTATGCCACTCGGCGGCCAGCCGCAGCGACTCGAGGTCGGAGCGCTTTCGCCGTCGTCGTTCAGCGTCGCGCGAAACGGAACGATCGCATTTGTCGCAAGCCGTAACGACCTTCCAGCCGAAGTCTATGTGACGTCGGTTCACGCTTCTGCGCCGAGGCGGCTGACGTTCGCCAATCGCTATTTCGAGCGATTCCGTTATGGCCGCAGCGACGAGATCGCCTGGAAGGCTCCCGACGGCGAACGATCGGATGGGGTGCTGACGTATCCCGTTGACTACGTTGCGGGAAAAACTTATCCGCTCGTCTTGCGGATTCATGGCGGTCCCGAAGCTTCGACGGGGCGTGGCTTTGATGTGTTGCGCCAGCTTTTTGCCAGTCGGGGCGATCTGGTTTTTCAGCCAAATTACCGCGGCAGCGACAATCTCGGCTCAGCGCACGAGCACGCGATTTTTCGCGATCCGGGCTCGGGGCCGGGCGACGACGTGATGGCGGGAATTAAAGCGATCGAAGGGCTTGGGATCGTCGATACGGCGCGCCTCGCAGTGACGGGGCATTCTTACGGCGGATATATGACGACGTGGCTGATCGGACACGAGCATGTCTGGAAGGCAGCCGTCGTCGGTGACGGCATGGTAGACTGGCGCCAGGAGTATGACGACTCGGCCGCCGGCAACCTCGCCTGGACGCGTGACTCGCTCGGAGGCACACCGACGGACGCGGCGAGCTCGGACCTCTACCGTGCCGGTTCACCGATCACCTACGCAACCCAGATTACGACGCCGACGTTGATCATCTCCGGCACTGCCGACCAGACGGTGCCGGCGACGGAGTCGTACGAGCTTTACCACGTGCTCCACGATCGCGGCATACCCGTGCGGTTTGTGGCAATCCCCCAAGCGCACCATTTTCCGGACGACCCCGTCCATATCGAAGGCTACGACCGCGTAACGCTCGACTGGATCGAACGCTACTTGTAAACGCACGCCCTGCTATCCAGGCGCTTGCGCGCTCCGCGCAGAACGCGAAGCAAAAGCCGGCGGAGGGCGCCGCGACCTCACGGAGCTAGGAGCAGAGCTCATGAGAATTTTGAACTTTGGCACCTACGCGGTAACGAGTTTCGCGGCTGCGGTATCGCTCGCGGGGTGCGGCCATCTTCCGCTCGACTCCGCTCAGGCTGCCGCGATCCCGGAAAGTCGCGCGGTCGAAGCGCGCGCTGACCTGCGCGGATCTTGGATGTCGCCCAACGCAAGGGGCGGCGACTTGCTCTACATCTCCGACGCCAAGTCAGCCGACGTTTACGTTTACAGCCTGCGCGACCTCAAACTGAGCGGAACGCTCGCCGGTTTCAGCTACCCGGCAGGTGAGTGTTCCGACAGCCGCGGCAATGTGTGGATTACGGACGCGTCGCGAATCGTTGAGTATGCGCACGGTGGCACAACCCCGATTTCCATACTAAGCGACCCGAACACGTATGCCGTAAATTGCTCGGTCGACCCGTCGAGCGGCAACCTCGCGGTCACGAACTTGTTCACGGTTGGCAGTGGACAGGGCAGCGTAGCCGTCTACAAAGGCGCCTCGGGATCGCCGTCGCTTTATCAAGATTCCAGCATGTACTACGTCTACTTTTGCGGGTATTCCAACATTGGAAACCTGTACGTCGACGGTATGTCGAGTGCGGGTGCGTTCACGTTTGCGGAGCTGCCGAAGGGCAGCAGCACGTTCACCAACATCACGCTGGACGTACCGATCGGTTTCCCCGGCAGCGTCCAGTGGGACGGCCACCATATGACCACGACGCCGCAAGCGCCGACCGACAATGCCATCTATCGTCTAAAGATCTCCGGTTCGACCGGATCGGTTATCGGCAAGACCCGCCTGAAGCCGTCTTCCTGCGCGCCGGTGCAAACGTGGATTGCGGGCGCGAGGGTCACCTCGAGTTGCCTTGACTTGAGCGGCGGCTCCACCATTGACCTTTGGCGATACCCAAAGGGGGGGAGGCCCGTAGAGAGCGGCTCTGGTTCGAGCGAGCCGGCGGGTACAACGATCAGTCTTGCACCGCGATAGTTTTCCCGAAGAGCAGACCTGTTCGGATCAAAGGAGGTCCGGCGTCCGCCGAACCCCCTCGTTTAGGGAACATATGAGTTAGCACGTGAGGGTGCGTCCCGCCTAATGAAAATGCAGCGTCACATGACGAAAAGCGTCAGCGTCGCGGGATCGACATAGTAGAAGCCTGCGGGGACGTACATGTTCGGGAACGCGCACATCACGCCGTCATTGGGACCGTAGATGTAGACCAAGTTCTGCGGACCGCATCGGGCCGGCACGAGACCGTAGTTCTGGAAGAGCCACCAGCCGGGGCTGCCCACCGCCGGTTCAAAGAAACGATTCTGATTCCAGATCGCCGCGCCCGCTGCAAGCGCGAAAGGCGTAAATGGGCCCCAAAATCCGCCGCCCCAGTAGTTGACGTTGGCATTCCATCGCAGCCCGCGGTTCCAACCCCATGCATTTGGAAAGGCGCGCGGATTTACCAATGTGTAGTTCGGTCGCCATCCGTTGTTACGCGCCCATGACGGACGCGGGCGGTTTGCCCACGTCGGCCGGTTCCAACCAGCGCCGGGTGGACGAACTTGCGGTGGACGATTGGGTCTCCACGGTGCCGACGTTGGCCGTGGCGTGGGC
>JBARKF010000022.1:0-16326 GCA_049800655.1 Candidatus Cybelea sp. | reverse complement strand
CAACGAAGTTTTGAAGATCTTCGTCTAAGTTTGTCATCCTGAGCGGAGCGGAGCACGAAGTGCGCAGCGTAGTCGAAGGGGCGTTTTGCTCATCGTCCTTCGACTACGGCGCTGCGCGCCGCAGTTTACCCTGAGCGAGCGCAGCGAGTCGAAGGGCTCGGGATGACAAGAGTTAGCGCCTGCTGCGGAAGAAATGCAGCAGTTGCTCTGCCGCTTCGGATTCGAGGATGCCTGAGGTTATCTCGAGGCGGTGGTTTGTTTTCGGTGAGCGCAGTACGTCGAATGCGCCGCCGTCGGCGCCGCCCTTTGGATCGGCAGCGCCGTAGACGAGCCGCTTAATGCGCGCGGCGATGATTGCGCCGGCGCACATCAGACAAGGCTCTTTGGTGACGTACAGCGTGGCCTCGGAAAGACGCCAGGCGCCGAGGCGTTGTGCGGCTTCACGCAAGAGCAGCATTTCAGCGTGCGCGGTCGCGTCGCAGCGGAGCTCCTTTTCGTTCTTGGCCTCAAGCACGAGGTCGCCGCTCACGAGAACCGCGCCGATCGGCACGTCACCGGTACGTTCGGCTTCGCCGGCTAGCTCGATCGCTCGGCGGAGATAGGTTTCATCGTCGCTCATGCGGCTCGCACGTTCGGCAGTAGGATGGCGCGCCCGGAGGGATTCGAACCCCCGATCCCAGCCTTCGGAGGGCTGTGCGTTATCCAGCTACGCTACGGGCGCACGCGGTTCGGCATCAACGAGGTGCATCCGGTGAGGATCCCGCGCTTGGAATGTGTTTGAACAGGTCGAGCTTGTGATCGACCAGCGTCCGGTAGAACTTGCGCACGCAATCGGGATGCCCAAAGAAATACGTACGCGCGTAAGCCAGATCTTCGCCGGAACTATCCGGCACGTAATGCGAGATCTCGATCTCCTCCATTTGGCCGCGATCGACCGGATGAGGGCAGAAATCGCACGGAATCGTGGACATGAGATAACACCTCGGAATGAAGCCGGCCGCCTTCGTGCGGCGGCCGGGCCCTTTTCGTTTTGGCTCGGGTAGGACTTGAACCTACGACCAAGGGCTTATGAGTCCCCTGCTCTACCACTGAGCTACCGAGCCATCGCCGCCTAGGATCCGATACGTCCCGCAGTATATCAGGACCCGTCCGGCGGGACAATCCGGCGCCAAGGGCCACGCGTATGGCATTTCAGGGCGAGAACGCGTAAACCGTTCCCTCGTCGTAGGTGCCGCCATCCGGCGTCGTGCCGTAGAGCGTACCACCGATGTCAACGAGACCAGAAACCGGCTCAGCGCCCTCCCGAGGAAGGAAGCTGTAGAGCATCCTTTCCGAGCCCGACGGCATGATCGAGAAGATCGTCCCGCAGCCGTGACTTACGGCACAGTTCGCGCCGCCCGATACGGTGGTGCCGTAAAAAGTGCCGTTATCGTACGTGAGCTCCCCCGGAACCGCACCGTCGTTGGGGTAGCCTTTGAACTTGTAGATCAGCTTTTCCTTACCAGACGGCGTGATCTCAAAGACGGTACCGAAGTGCTCGTGGTTTCCGCACCCCTCGCATAATCCGTTGCCGCCGCCCGAGGTCGTGCCATAAATTGTGCCGTTGACGTAAAGGAGGCCCGCACGCGGGTACGCGCCGTCGGTCTTTGTGCCTTTGAAGCTATGCAGCACGCTTTCGCTGCCGGATGGCGTGATCTTGAAGATGGTACCGCGGTTGCCTTCGCCGCCTTCATAGGTTGTGCCGTAGAGCGTGCCGTTGACGTTGAGAAGCCTCGATTCCGGATACTTGCCATCTCGACGGCCGCCCTGCGTCTTAAAAACGAAGCGATAGAGCAGCTTTTCCTGGCCGGATGTCGTGATCTGGAATACGGTACCGCGGTTCTGCTGCGCGCCTCCGAAGGTCGTCGTACCGTACAGCGTGCCGCTAACATCGACGAGCGCCGCCTGCGGATCCGACCCATCGGGAATTCCTTGAAAACGGTGGAGGACACTCTCCTTGCCGGACGTTGTGACCGAATAAACGGTGCCGCTGGTGCTCGCGCCTCCGGCGGTGGTACCGTAAAGCGTGCCATTGATGCTCGTGAGGTCTGCATAAGGCAACGCGCCATCCGCTGCGCCGTTAAAGCTGTGGAGAAGCGTTTCGGTGCCGGATGTCGTAAGCGCGAAGACCGTCCCGCATCCACCGCTCGAGTAGCAGCCCGAACCGCCATTGATCGTGGTGCCGTAGAGCACGCCATTGAGGTTGATAAGACCCGCTTCTGGGATTTCGCCGTCGGTAGGGTAGGAGCCAAAGTCGTAAACCACACGGTACGCCGAGCCCGAGCGCGTACGCACCGCTGATAAGCCGATCGGCGAGGTGCCGTTCGCATCGGCCGTGCACCCCGCCAGTAGTGCCGAAGCGAGGCCGTAGCCCAGCGCGAATCGGCCAAGATGCAAGCGCTTCATTTTGCGCCGCTCCCATTCTTTGTCGTCGAAAACGAAAAGATCGTTCCGTGGTTGTACGCGCCGCCGCTTGGAGTGGTACCGTACAACGCACCGTTTACGTCGACAAGACCCGCAACCGGAAAGGAACCTTCTTTGGGAAGGAAGCTGTAGAGCATCTTCTCCGTGCCACGCGGCGCGATCGAGAAGATCGTTCCGCAGCCGTGACTGACGGCACAGTTTGCGCCCCCGGACTGCGTTGTGCCGTAGAAGACGCCGTGATCGTAGATGAGTTTTCCGTACGGAACGGCACCGTCGCTCGGATAGCCGTTGAACTTGTAGCGCAGCGTTTCCTTACCGGTTGTCGCGATGGCAAAGATCGTACCGTCGCCGGGATTCTTGCCGCACCCGCTGCACGATGCATTGCCGCCTCCGGTGGTCGTACCGTACAGGGTGCCGTTGACGTAGACGAGGCTCGCACGCGGATATGAGCCGTCCGTCTTTCCGCCTTTGAAGCTGTGCAACACGCTTTCGCTGCCGGACGGCGTGATCTTGAAGACGGTACCGCGGTCAATGTCGCCCCCTTTATAGGTCGTGCCGTAAAGGGTTCCGTTGACGTTGAGAAGGCTCGCGTTGGGGAATTTGCCGTCCCGATGCCCGTGGCGCGTGCCGATGAAGCTGTACAGTACTTTTTCCCCGCCCGACGTTGCAATCTCGAATACCGTCCCCCGATGCAGCGAACCTCCGAAGACCGTATTACCGTATAGCGTGCCGTCGACGTCGAGCAGCCCCGCGTGCGGGTCGGATCCGTCGGGAGTACCCTGGAAGTGGTGGAGTACGCTTTCCGTGCCGGACGTCGTGATCGAATACACGGTTCCATCCGTGCTCGCGCCGCCGCCACTTGTGCCGTAGAGCACGCCGCTGACGTTTGTGAGGCGCGCATACGGCAGCGCGCCATCTGCCCCGCCGACAAAGCTATGAAGCACGGATTCCGCCCCAGGGGTTGAGCTTTCGAAAACCGTGCCGCAACCACCGCTTGCGTAGCATCCCGAGCCGCCGCCAATCGTTGTGCCGTAGAGTGTGCCGTTGACGTTGGTGAGGCTTGCTTCCGGGTCGACGCCATTGGTTGCATAGCCGCCGAAGCTGTAAAGCACGTTGTATCCTCCCGATTGCTTTTGCACTGCCACGCCTATCGGCGTGCCCGCTCGGAGCCCGATCGAAGGGCCACCGATCGAAGAACCGCAGCCCGAAAGAATTGCTGCGGCGGCGCAGACGCTCAATGCATCGCGGATTCGGCTCGTGCTCTGCACTTAGTTGTCGTCGACCGGCAAACCCGACGGCTTCATGTGTGCGAAAAACGCTTTCGAATGGTCCGACCCGATCGGGACAAAGGGCCGGGGCGGGAGCGTGAAGTCGAAACAATCGATGATGCTATTTGCGCGCACGTCGGACGTGCCGAGCGAACCGAGGCCCCAATTCTTTTCGATGAACTTCAGCACGCTTCCGGGCTCGTACTGCGTGTGCGAGATGTAGCCGGGTTTGCTCGCTGACGCTTCACGATCGTAGGCCGAAACGATCAACATCGCGACGCGCGGGCCAAGCCCTTGACCGTCGAGCTGCGGCGGCGGCACGTGGTCGAACTCCCCGCCCCACTCGTCCCAAGCGACGACAACGACCGTGTTATCCCAATACTGGCTCTCGCCGATCGCGTTGACGACCGACGCCACCCACTCCGGACCCAACTGAGCGTGATTTCCCGGGTGGTCGGACGTGACGGCGTCGGGAATAACCCACGAGACGGCCGGCAGCTGGCCATTCGAAATCGTTTGGAAGATCTGCGTTTCGGGTTGGACGATGTTGCTCTGCCATTCCGGGCCGTTGCGCACGGCATCGATCGCGTCGAATCCATTCCAGACGGAGTTATTCGACTGATTCGTAAAGTAGAGCCACGAGAGACTGGCGTTATCGAGCAGATCGCGAAGCGTCGCGTACTTAAAGCATGGGAACGGCCCTTTGCCGCGCATCTCTTTCCCTTGCAGTGTGATCAGATCCGTCACCGTTCCGGGAGCTCCGTTGCATCCCCACGTGGGCGGGATCGGAAAGTCGATGACATTGTCACCGTCTACCGGCGTTCCTCCGGCGATCCAGTCCTGGTGCGCGGTGAAGCTGCTACTGCTCTGCGTCGAGAACATATCATCGGCGAGTACGTAGTTCTTCGCGATATCCCAGTAGGGCGCAAGCTGCTTGGGATTGGCGTAGCGGTAGGGATACTTGCCGGCCGGAACCTTCACGCCTTTGCGGATTACCCGCTTAACGAGATTGAAGCCATCCATCGCTCCCTTGTCGTACTCTGCTAGGAACGAGAAGTGCTGATGGTCCAGATCCTCGGAAGCGAACGTCGCGTTCTTTAGCGTGACCCAGACGTCACCGCTGGAAAGTTTCATCTTCCCTCTGGTCGCGCCGTTCGCTCCGGGGAACGTCGCAAACAAATCGTCGAAGCTGCGATTCTCTTGGAGCATAATTACGACGTGCTTTATGTAAGCAGACGAGCCGCTTGCCGCGCGCAGCCTAACCTGATCCGACCCAATGGAATTGGAAAATCCCGGCAACCCTTGCGAAGGGTTCATCGTGCAACCCGCAGTCCCAAGGATGCTTGCCACCACGATGGCGGCCGATCGAAGCTCCATTCGCATCGTAAAAACCTCCTTAATAAGCAATGTCAACTAATAACCAACGTCAATAACCAACGTCAAAAGCGCGGCCCTCTGCAACCGGTAGCCGAATTATCGCATATGCGAGCCCGCGGGGCAACTGACACTCACACAGGGCAGCAAGCCAACCCCGCGAAGGTTGACATAGGATCTCTCGTGCTGCTTTAGGAGGTCGTTTATGAAAGCTAGGTGCGCCCTCGTCCTGGCTCTTCTTGCATTTGGCGCAGGATGCTCGTCGAGCGTGCAACCGGTCGCGTCCCCGGCGCTCCCGTTCGTCGCGAATTCGCTCGGAGGGCATCAGGCGAGCCACTACATCAAGCACCTCGTGGTGATCATTCAGGAAAATCGAAGCTTCGAGAACTTCTTCGCCGGCTTTCGCGGCGCAAATGCTCCCATGTACGGCTATGCGTTGCGCGGCACAAAACGCGTGAAGGTCCGGCTCCGTAAGACGACGTTTGAAACGAATGACAACCTGCCGCACGATTGGAAAGCGGCGATCGGCGGGTGGGATAACGGAAAAATGGATGGGTTCCGTACGGGGCCGAGCACGGGTTACTCAGCGTACGCGTATATCCAGCGCTCGGAAGTACGGCTCTACTGGGAGATGGCGCAGCAGTACGTGCTCGCCGACGCGATGTTTCCGACGGAGTTCGGCGGGAGCTTCACGGCGCACCTTACGGCAGTCGCCGGAAACGACAACATGGATCTCCGCCACGCGCAAGTCAACTATCCGACGCATCATCCCAACGACTGCGACTCGCCGCCGGGCACGAGGAGCTCGCTTGTGAATCGGCGCCGGGTCGTCGGGCGCGGCGACGGACCATTCCCATGCTTCACGCAGTTCAATTCAGCCGCAAACGCGCTCGACATGGCCGGAGTTTCGTGGAAATACTACGTGACGAAGCTCCTCAATGCCGGCATCTGGTCGCCGTTCGAAGCCATCAAGTACGTTCGCAAAGGCAGCGATTGGAAGAACGACATCATCGCTCCACAGACGCAAGTTCTCAATGATATTCCCAACGGCAATCTCGCGTCGATGAGTTGGGTGACACCTAGCCATCTCGATTCGGACCATCCCGGAGCGCACAGCGACATGGGTCCACCGTGGGTGACGTCGATCGTCAATGCGATTGGCGAGAGTTCGTACTGGGACTCGACCGCGATCGTCGTTATCTGGGATGATTGGGGCGGCTGGTTCGACAACGCACCTCCGCCACAACTCGATTTTCGCGGCCTCGCGATGCGCGTTCCTTGCCTGATCATCTCGCCCTACGCAAAGGAAGGGACGTCGTCGACCGGTTACGTGTCAGACACGCAGTACGAGTTCGGCAGCATCCTGAAGTTCATGGAAGAGGTCTTTAATCTCAGCCCGCTCGGTCCGAGCGCCCAGGGCTACACCGACACGCGCGCCAACAGCCTCGACGACAGCTTCGATTTCTCGCAGCCGCCGCGCACCTTTACGCCGTTCGCGACGAAGTACCCCGCGTCGTACTTCCTCCACGAACCCCCGTCGAACGAGCCGGTTGATGAAGAGTAGACGCTAACGCTCGAGCTCCTCAACGTCGTTGGTGTTCGTGTCGGTGTAATAGATCTCGGTATCGGAGTCGCTGGTACCGATCGCGGCTAGACCGAAGACGCCCGCCGTTTTGTTTTTGTCGACGATCTTCGTGTCGAGGATTTGGCCGGCGGGCGTTAACTCGACCAGCGTGTTTCCGCCTTTCGTATTGGCGACGATCAGGTTCCCGTTGGGAAGCAGCGTCGCTGCCATCGGCGCGTCGAGCGGATCCCCACTATAAATCAGCTTGCCACAGGTCACCTTCCGATACTTGCACTTAAAGGTCTTGCCGCCGGGCTCGACGACGATTTCGTTCTTTACCAGCAAGTCGCTGGCGCGGGTAAACTCGACGACGGTATCGTCCACGCCGTCAACGATGTACAGGATGTCCTGCTTTTTGTCGTACTGCAGCCCCGAAGGTCCCAGCGTTGCGAGCGGCCCTTTCTGGTTGACCGCAAACCCGGTCGCGACTTGTTGCACCTTTTCCGAGCCGTAGCGATCGTAACTAAGACTGAGAATCGATCCGGTCGAAACGTCGGCGATGAAGTCGTAGGCAGCTTGGTAATGTCTCCCTTGCATCGCAAAGACGTTCCCAAACGGCACATGGATGTAGTGACCCGAGTACTGCTTCTTCACCGCGCCTTTGCTGGTAAGAATCGCGAGGTCTTTCGCGGTATACGCGGTCGCAAAGACCGTGTTGAGGGAGTCGATGGTTATCCCATCGCAGCCCGCCAGCGCGGCGGAGCGCGCAAACGTGGCCGGATTCGAGCCAGGCTTGGAGTCGAGCAGCTCGATGGTCGTCCCGTCACCCGACACGCCTTTAGCGTCTTTGATGTTGCAGACGAGCAGCTGACCTTTTTGCAGCGTCTTCTTCCCGGGAACGACCGCGATGCCGAATGGGCCCCGGTCGCCGTTCTTCGGGTCGATGGTCGAACCGATCACGACGTTCTTCTTCAGCTGCTTGAGGATCGACGTCGTATCGGTCGCGCGAACATCGCTCGCCGCTTGCAACGTGCCGGCACCACTGTTCGACGGAACCGCACCGCCGCCGCACGCGCAGAGGCTTAAGAGCGCTGCGGCGGTAAGCCACCGGCTTCCGCTCTTGAAAACTTGCACGCAGCACCTCCGCGGTTGGGGAGAAATCGCGGTCGGAGGGACTCGAACCCCCAGCCTACAAGTTCGTAGCCTGTTGCTCTATCCAATTGAGCTACGACCGCACGCCCTTCATCCTTCGACTTCGGCGCTGCGCGCCTCCGCACAAAGTGCCTTCGGAGAGGGAGGGATTCGAACCCTCGATACGACTTTACACCGTATAACGGTTTAGCAAACCGCCGCCTTCAGCCGCTCGGCCACCTCTCCACGGCCCCGTAAGCGTTATTTTACGGGGTTTTCCTTATTATCTCTTCAGCCGAGCGACCCCCGGTCTGAAGATTTGTTCACCATTTGTTCACGGCCACTAGGCCACCTCCGCCCTAAGCAACGTCCGCGCTAGGTTGCTCACGGCTGCTCTGCCGGTCGGCTCCATAGCGTGGGCATACGTCGCCAAGGTGAACGCCTTCGAGGAGTGACCGAGCATGTCGGACACGTCCCGAATGCTGACTCCATCAGCAAGCGTCAGGGTTGCGAAGGCATGCCGCAGGTCGTGCAGCCGGAAGCCTTGGCATCCTGCCGTGCGCGCGAGCCTTGCGAACTGTACCGAGAACGAGTCTGGCGGCCAAGGCGAGCCGTCAGGGTTTGGAACGACGAGACCGAGGTTGCAGTAAGTGTCCCCTGCGGTCTTTTTCACTGCATCCTGGTTTATCTTATGTCGTTGCAATAGCTCGATGCACTCCGCCGCGAGGGGAACGACTCGGCGCGACGTATGCGACTTCGGCATTTTGAATCGGATACCGTGCCGTCTCGTATGCTCAACGGCCTCAGCGACGTAGAGAGTCCCTCGCTCGAAGTTAATCCGGTCCCACTTCAGAGCAAGAAGCTCGCCCCTCCGTAGGCCTGTCAGGGCAGCGAGCATGACCGGCACTTCGAGACGAGTCCCCTTTGCTGTGTCGATGAGGTTCTGCACCTTGCCGCGACTTATTACGGTACCTGAGCCGCGCTCGACCCTCGGCGCTTTGATACGGCTCACCACGTTCTCCGTTAGCCCCTTCTCTTGCACTCCATACTGAAATGCAGTGTGAAGAGCGCGATGGACGTGCAGCTTAGTCTGTTGTGAAAGCCCTGCCTCTTCAACAGCTTTGTAGACCTGCCTAAGGTGGTCTGGTGTTACCTTCGCCGCCTGCTTCTTGCCGATGCGAGGGATGACGTGCCGTTTCATCAGGCCGGTATACCGCACGTGCGTGTTCGTGGCCAGGTCGCTCTTCGCTTCGAGCCACGCGTCGATAAGTTGCTCGACGGTAAGCTCGCAGCGTTGCGGCTTCCATGTTCCATCGTCCACTTCACGGAGAAGTTCCCGCATTCGAGCTTGGGCGTGGGTCTTTGGCATGGTTCCAAGTTTGACTCCATGCTGTTCCCGCTGTTGCCCTTGCTCACGGGGTAGGTCGAAGTAGACGTACCAAACTCCTCGCTTTCCGCGTTGTACTAAGTGACCTTGCATCTATTGTTCGCCTCCAGTGTGACTGAAGGCGGCGGTCGCGCCCTTATCCTGCGGTTTTAGACCGAACACCTGCCGCAGGGCTGACTTGGCGACCCTTGTACGACGCTCGCCAAAGTTATGGGCGGGAAGGAAGCCTAACCGAATAGCCTCGTAGGCTGCATTCTTCGGAATGCGAACGAGTTCGGCGGCTTCTTCAACGGTTAAAATGTCCGGGGCGGTTTCCCACGTCAGTGGGCCACGGATTCCTTTCAATGTTTAGTCTCTCTGTTACCGCACTTCCGGGCGGCTACGGCCCCGCATCCCGTGCGGGGTTCTTCTGGTGAGCCTGCTCGTCAGCTACACGAGTCTCTTTAGCTGTTCCTGAATGACCGGCGCAATGCTGGCGGGCTCTACGCCGTGTGTACGCGCTGACTTGCCGAGTGCGGCATCGAAGTCGTCGAAACTGCCGGTTCCGTCATAAGAACCGCTTTTGTGAGCATCGCTCAGCGTTTCAGCAATATGCGCGAGCTTCGGGACGTATGGAACTTTAAGACCTTTTGTAATAACGGGCTTCAGTATTACTCTTTCTGCATTGAGCCTGCTTGAGGCTCCGGCCTGTGGCGTCTGGGCTGTTTTCATTCCATCAATCGCGGTCGATAGCGTTTCACGGTCTGCGCGCAGTGCTTTCTGCGCGGGGGTTAGCTTAGGCATAGGTTGCTCCTTTGTGGTTAGTTGCGTTCTTGAGTTCATTAGGGCGCGAGTTGGCACTCTTCTGTGGCGCTCCGTTGGGCAAAGTAACGCTCCGATTGCGGCTTGCATTTCAGATGTATCGCGCGTTCGGGTTTCGTCCGTGGGTCGAAATGCGCTCACAGCCGCAGCGAATGACCTGAGCGGAAGAGCCGCCTCACTGGCGAAACGGCTCTAAGAGTCAGAAAGCGAACTCCGCGTCGTCAGCGGCGTCACTTATCGGCGGAGTCGAGTCTCTGGGCGGTTTTACATTGCGGAGCTTTGTGCTACAGCCGAAACACTCGTCTTCAGCGTTCGCGTCGGTATCGTCGGTAGCGTCGCGTTGGATACGCTCTTTCTCGGTGGCGTTTGCTCCGCGCGCTTTGTACTTTTTGCGACGACGCTGTTCCGCCTGAGCCGTCGCTGCCCAAGTGTGCCGCTTTTCATCGAACTCCGGCCACGATGGGTCCACCTTCCAACCTCCGCGCACAGCCTCTACGTACAGTGCAGTAGGCTTAGTGACAGGCTCTTTTTTAACGTCATAGTACCAGGCTACTTTTCGAGGCAGCCAATGCTGCCATAGTCGGCAGAACGCTACGCCGCGCGCCACGACTAAGCGGTCCAGGTCGGCGTCCTTCAAATGTTCTCCGTGGAGCATTGGCAGGACGAGGTTCCGGTTGAAATGCGCGCGATTAAGGCGTCAGGTAAAATGTCGCTTCCGCAATCGTTCACAGACTCATTTGACTCATTTTGGCGTCGTCTCGACCATCGCCGCGGCGTCGAATGATAACGGCTTGCGTTTTTCATGTCGAAACAAGAACGCTTAGCAAGGCCCTTTGGGGGTGCATGCTTCATGTCAATCCCCCCTTGAAGCCTGGCGCTTTTGCTGCTGCAAAGACTCTACGGCGGAGGCCAGAGCGCACTTAGAACTTAATCCAGGTTAATACTTTTACGTAAATGAGGCTCCGGACCGGGGAAGTCTTCCGGGAAATATGGCGCGGCTTCCGAACGTTACTTGCTCAGGAGGACCCGGTCATGTCATTAACAGATTCTAGCCGCCGTGCCGTCGGGTTGTGCGCGGCTTTGTTTATTCTTGCCGGATGCGGCGGATCACAAACGGCTGCTGCGCCAGTACGTACAGCGCTGAGCGTTCACCCACAGATTTCGGACAAACAAACGAGCGACGACCTTGTTTATGCTACGAGCGGAACGTGCGGCGGTATCTGCGTATTCACCTATCCAAAAGGCACCCTGAAATTTAAAATCACCGTAGACGGGGGAGCAGAAGGCGACTGTTCCGATAGTGCCGGAAACGTTTTTGTAACCAACAACTCTCAGATTCTAGAATATGCGCACGGCGGAACGACCCCTATAGCAACGCTTACGTTGCCGGGCATAAATGCAAATTCATGCGCCGTGGACACCGCTACCGAAAATCTAGCAGTCTGTGGCTTTGGCGGAAACAGCGGCGGCAACGTTGCAGTCTACCTGAATGCCACGGGTAAGCCTACTGTTTACGATTCTAACCTAGGTGCTATGTATTGCGGATACGATAATCATGGTAACCTTTTCGTTTCTGGTTTACTAAATGGGAGCAGTGCGCTTTCGGAGCTACCACATGGAAGCTCGACCTTTGTGCCTATTACTCTAAACGGAAATCCAGGCGGTCCCGGTCAGGTTCAATGGGACGGCACCTACATCACTCTTGAGAATTTGGATAACCGTAACGTGTCGATCGCCAGGCTTCGCATTTCCGGTTCAGCCGCTTCAGTTGTGAGCAAAACAAATCTCAAAAATCCTAACCGAGCGGGCCAGTCCTGGATTGTCGGCAATCGGGTCGTTCTTCCATATGCCACAAAAGGCGCTTCTACGAATAAAATAGGGACCTGGCGTTATCCCAAAAACGGCAAGGCTGTGGTGAAGTTCGGAAACTTTGGACAGACAAACGCTACAACCGTGATTGCCGTCACAGTCAGCCACGACTAAGACACCTCACGAAGCAATCCACATGCTAGTTTTTCGAGAAAGGTGGCCCGATGCCCGCGCCCATTATTCAATACTCAGCCCCGGGCGTTTTCAACGCCGAAGACCAATGGTATGACGATACCATACACGGCCATGGCAACACGGGGCTCATCGCAAACCTTACTTCCGACGATGTTCTCGCAGTCAATCGCGCCGTACTCCAGGCGATAATTGAACTCGCGCAAACCTCACCCTGCGGCTCCGACCCTTAGGGGGCCACAATCATAATCCCAGGCCACGCCGCTGTCCCCGACCAAGACGGCACTCACGATACAGATGGCGGCGCTGAATATTTTTTTGAAATGCCGGGAGATGGCACAACCCCCGTGATAGACCTTACTCAGTGCAATTGGCCTATTAAGATAGCAGGGACAGGAAATGCGAAACTGACTGCGCGGTTCTTGGGTGCCGCAGTCGACCCAGTTCCAGGCCATTTTTTCGATGTGGACACATCCGCTGGCGATAACATGGGCGGCATGCTCTTTGAAGATTTGACCATTAAATTTCCTACGACGCTTTCCACGGCTTATGATGTCGCTGGCATTCACATCACCGCGGCAACGAATCTTCGCATTAATCGGTGCGTTTTCGAGGAATGCCCTATCGGTGTGTGGCTTGACAATGCGCTCCAATGCGCCGTGTCATATTGCACTTTCGATTGGTCAAGCAATTTTGGCATAGCCATAAAATGCGGTGCAGGCGACACGATGTTGCCCGGCGGGAATTATGGCGAGGCTAAGGAGTGTCACATTTCTCATTGTGTAATAGCTGGAAGTAGCTCCGGCGGTAACACCACGGGCATAGTAATTGAGGGCAGCGAGCATATTCGGGTAGATAGCACAGACATGCACGGTGTGTATGAAGGGATAAAGATTATCCCTGGACCCTACGGAAACAATGCCCTACGTCATACGTTTACAGATGTCACGGTGTATCCTATACCTGACCAAGGTGGAAGCGGAGTGCTTAAGAGCGCCGTAACGATTCAGCCTCAGGCATCCAGTCATCAGGTTGCGCAAATTGTGTTTACGAGTTGCTTCTTCGAGCCAGACGACGGAAGCGCAGCTCCAGGCAGCGGCTCTACGACACCGGGAATTCTCGTTGACGCGACCAACGAGAACATTGAAACTGTGAGGTTCGTTTCGTGCTATTCCGCTCGCTGGCCAGGGCCGGGCCTGAAGATTATGGGGGCGACCGACGGTGGGACTCCCCAAAATATCGAGGTATTGGGCGGGATGTACTCAGGCAACTTCAACGCTGACACGGCCAATAATATCTCGTGCGGGATTTATCTAGGGCTAAGTACAGGAGTCCGGCTTAGCGGAGTAAGCTGCGTCGGGCAATATGAATATGTAAAGATTGGTAGTAACACAACTTCGCCACACCAATACGTGGGCATATACGTTGATGCAGGAGCGTCAGACATCCTGATAGCGGGATGCGACGTTCGAAAAAACAAAGACACGGGCATCTACGTAAACGGCGGGACTACGGAGGTACTTATTGATTCGTGCAATGTTACGGGTAATGGGCTTTCCAGTGGCTTTGGCATTATTGTGGACGGCTCAAGCGCGGCAGTAACGAACGTTTTTATACGAAACTGCGACGCGACAGGTTACAACTCTTACGATGATGCCATTCACATTACCGGGACAGCAACCAATCTGACGACGGTTCAAGTGACAGGTTGCGCCGGTTACAACGACCAGAGCGTTCCTCTTACGCACTCATATCCGAGCGGCGGCCTGGCAAACTTTCACGGGTATAACCTTGGTTATTACGGACCACTCGAATTTTATGTCCTGGGCGCGTCCGTGACAATAAGCTCCATTAAAATAGGTACGGTTACGACCACCCTTCTTCAAGGGAGTTTTTTCATAAATCCAGGGGAGGACGCAATAATCGCTTGGACGCCGCCAACTGGAACCCTTACCATTCCTGCTATTGGAAAATGAAGACCAAATGCAACTCGACTAACGTAAGGATTGACAGTGACTAGAGGAACTTGGTTCTCAACGCTACTGGCCTCAGCGCTTGCCGTCTATGTAGCGAACTCCAATACAGCATTGGTTGCAACGCGATGACTTCCAAGGATGTAGTCGAATCACACGAAGGTTTTGCTGGAGGAAATGTTAGGGCAATGGATTCGACGCCTTCAGCGCAGTCATGCCCTCTTCGTAGAACATTTTAGGGACGAGCAGTTTGAAGAACTCGTCTCGGCCGTTGTCACGAGTGCATTCATCGAAAGGGCCTTGCTTATCGGAGTTCAACTCGGCGGCTTTCGTGTGGACCCTAACAAAGGCTTCGCTTTTACACTCGAAAGGCTCGTCAGAATCGCCGCGCCCCAAAAGTGGTCGCCGCGAGACATGAGAAGGCTCTTACTAAGGTTCGCGGTGATACGAAACAATATAGCCCATAATATTGACTATCGCTTGGCGGCTGAAGCTGGAGCGGATTAGACGTGACCTCGCCGCGATAATCAAACCGTCTATTGGCGTTATCGCGGTCTTGGTCTATGAGCAGGTCGCCACCCTCACCCTTAAGCGAGTCAGAGGGCTAACTCTTCGAGACCCGACGAGGTTCGTCAGACCGGCCGCAGTTGACGCAGCAGGGACGGGAGTCGTTCCATCGCGATGGCGGTCATCGAAGGCTCTTCCCTAGCGGCCGCCTTTGTTCACCGATTTGTTCACGGTTTTCGTTGTGACACGCCACGATAGGTACTCACACGCCTACGTTTCGTGCATAAAACGCGCTTACGAGGCCGTATTGAAGAGCCTGTAGCTGTTTAGCAAACCGCCGTCTTCAGCCGCTCGGCCACCTCTCCATGGCCCCGTCAGTGCTTATTTTGCGAAGTTTTCCGTGTTTTCGCTTCCGTGTAACAGAACCCGCTAGAGCGACCTGCCCACGTTTGCTGATGACCGGGTCACTACCTGTCCGCTGGGCCAGGTCGCTACGGCCGCTGCACCGACGCCTGGCATAGCGTTAAAGGCGCGACCTTTAGGTCGCGCCTCTTCATGCCTGCCGGTGATGGACGGCTAGAGCGCGTTGTCGGGCGCGACGGCGAGCGGCCATTCACCCAGCGTCGGATCGATCTTCGCCTTGAGCTTCGTGAGACTTGGGTAGTCGACGATTTGGATTTCGAACGCGCTGCCGAGGTCGTTGCTGACATAGACTTGCCTTTCGGCCTTGTTCATCGACAATTCAAAGGCGTAATTGCCGAGCGCGAGCGTCTTGGACGGGGTCGTTTGACCGGCCGGGAAAACGTCGAGCGACGAGGAGCCTTGGTCGATGATGACGATGTTGCCCGCTTTATCCACCGAGAGCGCGCTGGCTGAACCGATGACCAGATTCAGATCCGTGCCGCTCGTTTGACCGGGCGGCACCTCGATCACGCCGCTGCCTAACGTCCCGCCGAGATATTGAACGTAGAGGTTGTTGGAACCGTCGACGGCGAGGTTCTCGGGCGTTTCAGCGCTCAGCGTAATTGTCAGCGACGGCGACGTCTGGCCTTTCGGATACTCGGTCACGGTGCCGTTACCGGTGTTCGCGCAGTAGACGGTGCCGTCGGCGCCGACGGTGACACCAGTCGGGTAGTTGACGCCGTCGGTGATGGTTAAGCTGGGCGACGTCTTGCCTGGCTTGTAGACGACGATCGACGTGGGTGACCCTTCATCGGTCGTGTAAAGCTTGCGATTCTGGTCCACGAAGAGCCGCTCGGGATTCGTCAATCCGGTTGAAATCGTTCCGATCGGTGGGGGATTGTTGCCTTTGGACGGATAGATCGTGATCGTGCTGCTGTCGTAGCTGCCGGAATAGATCACGTGCGAGCCGGCCTTGGCCGCTGCTGATAGCCAGCCATCACGGACCACACCGTGCGTTCCAGGCGGTAACCGGCGCCCGCTGGCGGCGAGCAAGTCAGCGCGCACGTGCGCGTCGGCACCCATCGGAACGTTCCCGACGCCGACCGGAGCGTTAGTCATCGGCGACGGGGACGTGCCGCCCGAACAGGCGGTCAACAATGCCGCGACACCGGCCGCGGCTAAAGAACGCTTCCCGAAGCGTGTATTCAAAAAGTACATGTAGTTTCACTGCCTCCGGTAGTCAGCATATGTGAAGCGCGTTCCAAAAATCGGTACGATATGGTGCCGGGAGCAGGCTTACCGCGGCGCGGTTGGACCGTCGAGCGGGCGCTCGGGTACGATTTCGGGCACAACCACCTGCCGGCGCGGCGACCGCCGCGAAAAGAGCGCATCGAAGCCGGCAACGCGACCCGTCGGCAGAACGAAGCTGATCGCCGAGAGTAACATCATGCAACC
>JBARKF010000021.1:0-7991 GCA_049800655.1 Candidatus Cybelea sp. | reverse complement strand
CCGAGCAGCAACTCGGGGTTGATGCCATTCTCGATCATCTTGGGCGTTCCCCACTCGCTGGTTATCATCACGTCGCGGTTGAGGTGCCACCAAAAATCGTAGGCAAGATACTGTGAGCCGCGATCCTTCTCCCACGGGCCGATGATGTCGAACGTGTCGCAATCCATCATGAAGATGCCGCCGGGTCCGTCGCCGTCGGCGTTGCCGAGCGCGCTGATGTAGATTGCATCGGGACCGCAGTGCACGGTGTGTGGGCGCGTGTACCCCGTGCGCTTGATCACCTCTTCCGGCTCGATCACGCGCACGAGGCGCGGCTGCGACGGATCGGGTTTCGTATCAATGATGTGGATGCGCGAAGAGCGCAGCCCCGGCACGACGAGGTAGCGCCGCTCGACGTGCGGGTGCGGGGAAAACGGACAGAGTGCCGCGCTGCAAGCGTTCCAGCCGAAGTGGTGCAGCTCGTCGCCGGTTTTCGGTAATGTGACGCCCCCAATCGCCTGCGCGTAACGCTGGGAGGCGGAATCGGTGTCCACGACGGCGAGCCGGTCCGGAACGCCGTTCGCCGTCGCGCTCAGCAGCGCGACGTAGGCCAGCGTCTCGGGCGGGGCCTTGATTGCGTCCTTCGGGGAGGCGTAAAAGGTCGGGTCGGGCTTCAAAAGCTGCATAGGGGGCTCCTTATCCGATTTATTGACCTAGGTCTCCTTTTTCTCACGTGACGAGGGAGATAAGGCCGGTGAGGATGAGCGCGACGGCCCAGACGAGATCCAAGTTTATCCAACCCGTTCGCAAGAACCGCACGCCAATCTTTGTGTAGACGAGCAGCGCGATCGCCGTGGCAGTGAGCACGTACCCGAGGGTATGCACGCCGACCATCAACCAGCCCGTGAAGAGCGCACCCTGCGCCGGGTGGATCCTCGGCATCGGCATCGCCATTCCGCTCTCAGCTTGCGCGCGACCGGCCATGACGAACGGCAGCAGCATAAGCCCTGCGCCATGCGCGCTGGACATCAGGAATCCCCAGAGCGTCAGCCCCGAGAACCCGACGCGCATGCCGACCCAACGAACGTGCCGCGCACGTACGAGCCGGTAAACGCCGAAACCGATGAGAATGGCGGCGGCTGCGAAGTGCACGGCGCGATGCGGTATCTGAGCGGCCAGGTAAATCGTAATGAGTACGATCAGCGCGACGGAGATGACGTGGCCTAATGCCAACGGCACGATTGCGCGCAGCACCGCCGCAGCGCTGCGATCTTGGAAGCCGAGTCCAGCGGCAAAGAGCCACCCCATGCCGGGATTGAGGCCGTGATAACAGCCGAGTAGGAAAAGCGTCAGCCAAACGAATCGATCGCTCACGTCTGTTTACCGATGATCTTCAAGCTTACGACGATGCCGGCGGCCGGACATTCATTCACGCAAGGGGAAATCGAGCATTCCGGCGAGTAACCGCGGCCATGGTCGTCAGTGGTTTCTCCGGAGCAGTCGGCAACACGCCGCTCATCGAGTTGCGCGAACTCTCACGTGAACTCGGCCGGCGCGTGTTGGGAAAGGCGGAGTTCCTTAATCCCGGCGGATCGGTAAAGGATCGCGCCGCTCGTGGCATCGTCGACGATGCTGAAGCGCGCGGCGCGTTGCAGCCCGGCGGCACGATTGTCGAGGGGACGGCCGGTAATACCGGCATCGCACTTGCGCTCGTCGCAAACGAGCGCGGATACCAGAGTGTGATCGTCGTGCCCGACGATCAGTCACGTGAGAAGATCGAGCTGTTACGTGCCTACGGATCGGACGTGCGTGTCGTTCCTGCGGTTGCGTTTACAAATCCTGAGAACTACTACCACGTCGCCTGCCGGATCGCGCAGGAGACGCCTGGCGCGTTTTGGGCCAACCAATTCGAGAACATTGCGAATCGCCGCGCCCACGAGGCAACGACGGGCCCCGAGATCTGGGAACAGAGCGGCGGCCGAATCGAGGCATTCGTCGCAGCGGCCGGTACCGGTGGAACGATCGCCGGTGTCGCGAGCGCGCTCAAGGCGCGAAGGGAAGAAATTCTCACCGTCCTCTGCGATCCGATGGGCTCTGCCCTTTACAATTACGTGACCAACGGCGAACTAAAGCCGGAAGGCGACTCCGATCTCGAAGGCATTGGTATCAAGCGCTTAACGGCGAACTTCGAAGGCGCTCCGGTCGATCGCGCGATTCGCGCAACCGATGCGCAGGCAATCGCGATGGCGCACTGGCTGCTCGAACACGAGGGCATCTTTGTGGGTGGCTCTAGCGGGCTCAACGTCGTTGGCGCCGCGATGATTGCACGAGAAATTCCCGCCGGCTCGACGGTCGTTACGATCCTCTGCGACGGCGGTGGGCGCTACCTCTCGCGTATCTTCAACGATGCTTGGCTGCGCGAGAACAGCTTCGCGAAGGGCCAAACGCTCTCCGCGATTCTTGGAAGTTCCTAGGCTGGCGGGCGATTAGTCTCCTTGAGCGATTCTGGCATTGATGGGGACGAGGAGAAATGCGGCACGCATGCGCTCGTCGGCGATCCGCTCGGCGAACGCTTTCAGTTCGGCGCGCGCACGCGCCGAGGCTTCACGAGCCTCGCGCTCGGCACCGCCCGCGGCTAGTCCGTGCGCGGCCGCCCACCACGCATAATGAGGCCAAAAAACACCGTCGAACGAAGCCGAGCCGATCGCGAACAGCTCGCGCGCGGTCGAGAGCGCGTCGTCGTTTCGCGCGGCGTTGAGATATGCGAGCGTCAAGTCGGCGAGATCGTCGGCAAAATCGCCTGACTCCTGGATCGAGCGCCGGATCGATAGGCCTGCTTCCATATGGGCGATAGCGTCGTCAATCTCACCGAGCACGCGTTCCGCATTGCCAAGATTCGCCAGCGCCGCGGCTTCGAAGACAGGATAAGCGATCTCGCGCGTGATTTGCAGCGCCGACATCGCGAGCGCTTTGGCTTCGACGGCTCTTCCGAGGTGTAGATTGACGAAACTTGCGTTAACCTGATTAGCGGCAATCGTTCGCCGCTCCTGAACTTTATCGAAGAGCCGATTCGAGCGTTCGATCGATTCCAATGCTTCGGTAAACAGCCCGAGGCGCATGAGCAGCAGCGTCCGGTTCGCATGCGAGGTTGCCAATCCGCGCTTGTGTCCGAGCGCCTCGTAGATGGTGACAGCAGCATCGAACTCGCGCAAGGCGACGGTATAGTCGCCCAACCAGACAGCGGTGACGGCCAATCGCCCGCGCGATGAAGCTTCGCCTTCGCGGTCGTTGAGCGCTAAATGGAGTTCGAGCGAACGTTCCGTCAGCGTGTAGCACTCGCGATAGTCCTGGCGTAATAGCGCTGCGACCGCCGCGACCGCGAGAGCGCGGGCTTCAATCGTCTGGCCGCTCAAGCTGGCCGCACGTTCCCGCATCGAGGAAAGGTACCGGCGAGCGCCCTGCAGATCACCGACGTTCGTCGTGGCCTCGACGAGTAAGCAAAGAGACTCGAGCTGTCCTTGCACGTCGCCGGCTCCTTCGCAGATCGCGAGTGCCTGACGCGCCGGTTCGATGGCCTCCGCCGACCGGCTTTGCAGGCCGGCGTGCGTTGCGACTTGTGCAAGGGCCTTTGCGCGAGCCCGCGAGTCGAGGTGCTCGGCAAGCGCCTCGAGCTGCGCGATCTGATCGCGCTCGTCGTTTGAATCGCCGAGTGCCCGTGCCAACAGAATGCGCCGAAGCACGACGTCGAATTGCATCGAACGATCGTCACCGGCCAACTGCCGGAGCGCGTCGATGTCGTGGCGTTGCCCATCGCGGTCACCCCGCCGGCCACGCGCCGTTTCGCGAATATCGAGCGACGCTCGCCGCAGATCGTCTGCATCCGCGTTTTCAAGCGCCCGTCCGGCGAGCTCGATCGCGTCGCCATGTGCGTGAACGGCTGCGGCCGCGCGTGCTGCTGTCAGGTACCATACGGCTGCATGATCGCGGGCGGCAGCCGATTCGTAATGGCGCGCGATTTCGCGGGGCGAAATCGAGGCGTTCGATGGGAAGATCGACGCCAAACACTCCGCTACTCGGAAGTGGCGTTGCTCGCGAAAGGCCGGCTCGATCCCCACGTATACCGCGTCGGCGATAAGGTGATGACTAAAAACGTAATCGTAGCCCGAGCGCGCGCCCGCTTCGCGTAAGATCCGGCGGTCCAGCAGTTCGTCGAAAGCGCGCGCAATTGATGTGCTCGACAGGTTCGAGACTTCACGGACCAGTGGAACGCTGCAGCCCGCGCCGGCGACGGCGGCGATCTCCGCCAACGAGCGTGCTTCGGTGCCGAGCCGCTCGATGCGGCTCGCAATCGTGGCCGCCATCGTCGTCGATTTAAGCTCCGGGGTGCCGCTCTCAAGCAGCATTTCAATCGCGCCCTCGAGAAAGAGAGCGTTGCCTTCGCACTGCGCGTAAAGCGAGTGCGCCAGATGTTCGTCGCTGCCGTGGAGCGCTTCGATACGTCCGACGAGCTCGCCAACCTGTGCTTCGTCGAGAGGCTCGAGCTCGACCTCCTCGATACCGGCGTAGTTGACCAGCGATCGCACGAGCGCGCGCAGCGGGTGTCCAAGCGGCGTCTCTTCGCGGCGGCAGGTCGCGATGACGAGCATCGGCGATCGCGTCGCGTCGCGGAATATGCTCCCAAGCGCTTCGGTCGTTGCCGAGCCGGCCCAATGCAAGTCTTCCAAAACGAGGAGCAGCGGTCGTGGCGACGCGAGACTTCGCACGGCGTGCGACAATGCTTCGTAAACGCGTGCCGTCGCCCGCTCCGGCGAATCGTCGGAGAAAATTACGTCGGGAACGTTGGGCTCGCGGAGCTCGGGCAGCAGCGGACAAAGAACCGTGCGGCGTTCGTGTGAGATTTGCCGCGACAGCATGAGCGGTAATCCAGACCGTAGCGCTTCGACAATCGCCTGATACGGCATCGACTCGGGCGATGCCGTCGTCCCGACGAAGACGCGGCCACCCTCGGACTGGACGGTGCGCGCGAGCTCTGCGGTTAGGCGCGTCTTGCCGATGCCCGCCTCACCCGCGATCACTACGAGGCCGGCCGTTCCACGCGCGGCGCGGCTCCACGCGCTGTATAAGACCGCCAGTTCCTTTGCGCGCCCGACGAATGGGAGAATCGAGATGGTTCGCCGCTGCCTCTCGGCACTATCGAACGACGACTCGGCAAAAGCCCCCGGTATGGCTTCCTGGCGCAGGATCGATTGACGTACCGCGACCGTTTCAGGCATCGGTCCGATCGCGAGCTCATCGCGCAGGCGCCGCGCGAACCGGTCATATTCGGCAAGCGCGCCGGCAGTATCGCCCGACTCATAACGCAGGGCAACGAGCGAACGGAGCGCATCTTCGCGCCAGGGATCGTTCGAAAGAATGCGTTTCGCGTATCCTATCGCCACGCCAAAGTTGCGCTCGGCGCGGAGGCGGTCGATGAGCTCGTCGAGCAGAGCGATATATCGCTCGCGCAGCCGCTCGCGTTCCACGAGTACCCAGTCGTCGTAGACGTTCTCCAGCAAGTCGCCGCAGTACAGTTCGACCGCTTGTTGCTGCGTCGCCCGATCGCTCGCGAGCTTCTCGAACTCGAACACGTCGACGAAAGCCTCGGCACCGTCGTTCCAACGCACCGTATCAGCGTCGCTAAGAATCCACGGCTCGCGATTTCGCTCCGGCAACGCTTTATTCGCACGATAGAGATAGCGCCGAAGTTCGGCGAGCGCGGCCGCCTCGTCGCTGTCTGGGAAGAGTGAAAATGCCAGCGACTCGCGGGAAAGTGGACGGCCGCGGCTGAGAATCAACTGCGCCACCATCGTGAGCGTCGTCGAGCGTTTGGCGAATTTGATCGCCGTGCCGGCGTAGCGGACCTCGGGCTGGCCGAAGAGCCGTACCTCAAGTTGAGGGACACTCATAAAAGCAACCGTTCCGGCGAACCAGGCTCGGGCGCCTGCTGCAGCTCTGGCTCGGATGCCGGCACCCGGGGCACGCTGCCGGCACGGCGCCCTCGTACGCTCGTAGGCGTGAACGGAAGACGACGTCAGACGACGTTCCTCGTGCGCATGTGGCTCATGGAAGAAACCGGCGGCACAGGCGAGTGGCGCGGATCGGTGCACGAGGTCGCGTCGGGCCGGCGACTCTTCATTACCCAAACGCGGGAGGTCGCCGACTTCATCGAGGCGCGCCTTGCCGAGACTCGAGATCAGAAAGGATGATAGAAGATGCTGCGAACGCTTGGTTTGGTTCTACTCTGCTGTGCGCCGGCACTGGCGGCGGAGCGCACATACTACATCGCGGCCGATGAAGCCGTGTGGAACTACGCCCCGAGCGGCACCAACGAGCTCACGGGCGCACGGCTCAAGCCGAACAAGTCGCAACTCGGCTACGCGTACCGAAAGATCCTTTACCACGGCTACACCGACGCGACATTTCGTACGCTGGAAACGCGCAATACCGACCAACGATATATGGGGTTGCTCGGCCCCCTCGTTCGCGCCGTTGTTGGCGATTCGGTCGTTGTAGTCTTTCGAAATAACTCGAGCTTGCCGCTGAGCTTTCACGTGCACGGGCTACGATATTTGAAGACCTCGGAGGGTGCACCGTATCGGGACGGCAGCGGATCGGCCGATAAACCGGGCGACGCCGTCGCTCCCGGCGCAACGTACACGTATTACTTCGACGTTCCGGAACGATCGGGCCCGGGCCCGATGGACCAGAGCTCGATTCTTTGGATGTACCACTCGCATACGGACGAGCTGCGCGACGTTAACACGGGCCTCGTCGGTCCGATCGTCGTAACTCGGCGCGGCGCGGCACACAGCGATGGTTCTCCAAACGACGTCGACCGCGAGGTGTTTACGATGTTCGCGCAGTTCGACGAGAGCCAGAGCCGGCTATTCAACGAGAACGTTGCCGATCGAACGATTAATCCGCGCGGCGTCAAGCCGGGGCCGCCCGCTTTCGTCGACGATAACACGATGTTTTCGATCAACGGCTACGTCTTTGGGAACATGCCGCTCATCGACGTGCACCGCGGCGAACGCACCCGCTGGTACGTGATGTCGACGATGAGCGATTTCGATTTCCATGCGCCTCACTGGCACGGCGAAACGGTCGTTATCAACGGGATGCGTACCGATACGGCGCAGCTCGGCCCAATGGGCATGATCGTCGCCGACATGGTTCCCGACGATCCGGGCGTCTGGCTCTACCATTGTCATCTGAACATCCACCTCGAAGCCGGGATGGTCGCACGCTTTCGAACGCTACCATGACGCTGATCCATGCAGCTTACGGACGGAAATCTACGCATACCCGTCGGGGGGCAGCCCGATCAAGGCGGTTTCCGGCGGGCAGCTGCTTCCGAATGGCGCGGCGATCAGCGTGCGTTAGCGTTCGAGCGCGAAATCGGCTACTGCGAAACGGGCGGAAAGATCGTGTTCCAGTCGCGTTTCATGTCTACAATAACCCCAACCTCTGGCCTTCGCTTCGTCGAGCGCCGTGCTGAGTTTGCCGAAAGCAGAGTGAGCATCGTACGCATACTCGCGCTCCGAGTCGGTGTGGTGCACGAGAAGAATCAGCCGAGCACCTCTGCCAGACGCCGTCCATTGCAGCATCTCCAGATCGCCGTCGGAGTTTCCAAAGGCTGCGATCGGCTGCTGCCCGATGAACTCGTGGATGCCGACCGGCTTACCATTACCGTCGTCGACGAGGTTGATCTCGGAGGTGCGGATGAGCACCGGCTGGTTGTCGAGCATCTCAAACTTTGTCTTTAACGAACTTCCGACAACTCGTCGCGGCGGTACGCCGTACACGCGATCCGCCCACGGGCGTACGAATTCCATGCCACCGCCCGTAACGATATAGACTTCGAAGCCGTTTGCCCGTAGATATTCGAGCAGCTCCAGCATCGGTTGATAGACACATTGCGTGTAGAGGCGTTCGAATTTAGGGTGGCGAGCCGTTTCAATCCAGTCCTTCGC
>JBARKF010000020.1:0-12690 GCA_049800655.1 Candidatus Cybelea sp. | reverse complement strand
TTTTCGAGCGGTGCGTATTTGAGCATGAGCATCTTCTGACCGACGTTGGGAAAGTCGATCGTCACGAGGCCGTCACCGCCCGCGCCGACGATGCTCTCGATTCGTCCCTCACCCCATTTCGGGTGACGCACGCGATCCCCGTCTTTGAGGCCGAGATGTACGCCGGCACCAGCCGATTCGTGAATCGCGACCTCGCGCCAGCGGCCCCCGGCGGGACGCGGAAGCGGAATGCTATCGCTCTCAAGAACTTCGAGCAGCGGAATCTCGTCCAAGAAGCGCGACTTCGGATAGGCGTAGGTGTTGCCGAAGAGCGCGCGGCGCGAAGCGTAGGTGAAAAAGAGACGATCGATCGCGCGCGTGATTCCAACATAGGCGAGCCGCCGCTCCTCCTCCAACTCCGCCGGCTCGGTAAGCGTGCGGCTGTGCGGAAAGACGCCCTCTTCTAGCCCCGTCAAGAAGACGCTCGGAAACTCTAGACCCTTGGCGCTGTGCAAGGTCATGAGCGTGACGTACGAAGCATCCTCTTCGAGCGTGTCGAGATCGCTTACCAGAGCGATGTTGGCAAGAAAGCCCGCCAGCGACGGTTCCT
This sequence comes from Candidatus Cybelea sp., assembly GCA_049800655.1. Lineage (GTDB taxonomy): Bacteria > Vulcanimicrobiota > Vulcanimicrobiia > Vulcanimicrobiales > Vulcanimicrobiaceae > Cybelea. The sequence goes on along the minus strand of JBARKF010000020.1, from coordinate 12,101 downwards.
CTTCGGTCGCCTGATATTCGCGGGCAACGCCAATGAGTTCGGAAAGGTTCTCCAGCCGTGCGCGGGCATCGTGGCTATCTTCACTCTGCAACTCTCGCACATAGCCCGATCGCTCCATGACGGCAACGAGCAGATCGGCGACGTTGCCCTTCTCGGCGACGTGGCGCAGCTCGGTAATGAGTTCAGCGAAGCGTTCGAGCTCTTTGAGCTTCTTCGGCACCGCCGAACGCAACAGGTCGCTATCGAAAATCGCCTCGCCGACGGAGACGCGGGCCGCGTTGGCAGCCTGTACGAGCGCCGCCAACGTCTGCTGCCCGATTCCGCGACGCGGCACGTTCACGATCCGTTTGAACGCCAGGGCGTCCGACGAGTTGACGATATACCGCAGATAGGCGATGACGTCTTTGATTTCGGTGCGCGCATAGAAGCCGACGCCACCGACGACGCGATACGGGATGCCGTCGGCCAGCAGCGCTTCTTCGAAGACGCGCGACTGCGCGTTGGTCCGGTAGAGGACGACGAAATCGCTATACGCCGCGCCGTCGCGCACGGAGTTCTTGACCTTCTCAACGACGTAGCGGGCCTCGTCGCGTTCGGTCGCCGCCGGATAGACGGTGATCGGCTCGCCCTCGCCACGCTGCGTAAAAAGCCGCTTCGGCGCGCGCGAACGGTTGTTGGCGACGAGCGCGTTCGCCGCGTCGAGGATGCGCGTCGTGCTGCGATAGTTCTCCTCGAGCTTGAAGATTTTCGCGCCGGGAAAGTCCTCTTCGAAGCGCAGGATCATACGATAATCGCTGCCGCGCCACGAATAGATGGATTGATCGTCGTCGCCGACGACGGTGATGTTGCCGTGGTGGGCGGCGAGCAACGCGACGAGCCGATATTGTGCAGTGTTGACGTCCTGATACTCATCCACGAGCACGTACTCGAAGCGCTGCTGATACTTCTCACGGGTTGCCTTGTCGCGCTGGAGCAAGTCGATGGTGCGAACGATGAGATCGTCGAAATCCAGCGAGTTCGACTCGGAGAGCCGGCGCTGATACTCGGAGTAAACGTTGGCGATCCGCTCGCCGGCGAACGACGTCTGGCGCTGCGCGTACTCTTCCGGCCAAATCAGCGCGTTCTTCGCTTTATCGATCTCGGCCAGGCAGGCTCCGGGCGCGAGGTGCCGTTCGTCATAATCGAGGTCGTCCAGAATCTCTTTGACGAGCTGCCGCTGATCCGATTCGTCGATCACGGCAAAGCTGCGGCCGATGCCGATTCGCGAACCATCGCGACGCAAAATGCGAACGCACATCGCGTGAAACGTTCCAACCCAGAGGTCGCGGGCGATCGGACCCACCATGGCATGCAGCCGCGATTTCATCTCGCCGGCAGCCTTGTTGGTAAACGTTACCGCAAGAATGCGTTCGGGAGCGACTCGTAACTCGCCGAGCAGGTAGGCGATGCGATGCGTCAGGACCCGTGTCTTACCGCTCCCTGCGCCGGCGAAGATCAAAACCGGGCCATCGGTATGCCGAACGGCGGCAGATTGCACGTCGTTGAGGATTTCCGTTTCGAGGAGCATTTATAGCGTTTCGCCGCGGTCTTCGTCGTTCCTTGTTACACGACTACAGTGCGACGTTTACCATAAGATTTAGCGAACTGCGCGCAGCACCCGCGCTCGTCGAGCCGCCATCGCAGAGGCGGCAGAGAGCAATGCGAGCGTCGACTCGGCGCCCATATTGTGATTTACTTCTGCTTCATCCAGACCGTCGTAGCATCCGCCGCCGTTCGCCATCGTTATCCCGCGCGAGTTCTTGCCGTAGTACCATTCCAGAGCAAGTTCCGCGTTTGCAAAGTGGCTCGCATCGCCGCTGACGTCGAAGGCTGCCAACTGCGCATCCACCATCGCGCAGGCTTCAAGCGGTTGCTGCGCGTACCTCGCCCGCGGACCGTCACGCGAATACCATCCGTCGTTCCCAATTGGTACGTAAATACCGTTTTCGACCGTCACGCGTTCATAAAAGGCCAGCGTCGCTAGCCCGGCGTCGGCGAAACGCGATTCCCCAAGCGCGTTACCGGCTCGGACCAACGCTTCCGGAAGCCGGGCGTTGTCGTAGGTCATGCACTCTTCGAACCAGCACCAGTCGTCGCTTGCGGTCGCGGCGTAGGCTGCGAGGACTTCGCCCGCTAGGTACTCCAGGGCGCCCGCGTAGCGCGGATCGCGAGCGGCGGCGTAGGCGTAGGCGAAGCCGAGCGTCGCGTAGGCTCGCGAGCGAATGTACTCAAGCCATTCCAGCGACGGCAGGGTTCGATCGAGGAGCGTGCTGCAGACGTTTCGCCAGGTTTGCGTCGGCGCGTTGGCGACGCCGTAGCCGAGCGCCCAAATCGCACGGCCGCAACTGTCGTGCGTGCCGGTCTCATCGAGCCAGGTCCGGTTGTAATCCATGAAGTTGTGGAACCGCCCGTCATCGAGCTGGGCATGCTGCAGGAAGGAAAGGTAGATCGAGGCGAGCCGCTGGCTAAGCTTCTCCGTGGGCGACAGCCGCAGGTGCTGGAGCACAACGATGAAGCCGCGTGCAACGTCGTCGGTGCAGTAGCCGAACTTTCGGTTTGGAACGTTCTCAAGCGCGTGCTGAAGAACGCCCACGTCATCCGATAGCACCGCCAAATAGTCGAGCGGCGGCGCCGCTCCGACGACGCGCCCCTTAGGCAGAAGGCACCAGCTCGAGCCGGCCACCGGGGCAGAGCTCGCTGAACAGTTGCTCGTACGCCGCCGCAACGTGCGGCCACGTCATCTGTCGGCCGAACCGATACGCGCGCCGCTCGGTCGCGCGGCGAAGCGAGGGATCGTCGAGCAGCATGTTCAGCCGCAAAGCGATCGACGCCGCATCTCGAAACTCGCAGAGAAAACCGCGGTTGTGCGCCAGCAGCTCCTGCGCGTACAGGTACGGCGTCGAGATGATCGCCTTGCCGCAACCGACCGCATAGGCGAGCGTGCCGCTCACGATCTGGGCCGGATTGAGGTAGGGCGTGAGGTAGATGTCCGTGGCCGCGAGATAGCTCACGACTTCGTCGAAGTCGAGGTACTTGTCGACCAGCTGAACGTTGTAATGCAGGCCATACTCGCGAACCATTGCGGTCAGAGACTCGCGATACGATTCACCTTCCTGACGACGCACGACCGGATGCGTTTCGCCGAGAATGAGATAGAGCGCCTCCGGATGACGTTTTACGACGTCGCGCATCGCTTCGATTGCGTACTCGAGACCCTTGCCGCGGCTGATCAATCCAAACGTGGAGATCGTCGTGCGCTGACCGATGCCGAACGAGGCCTTCGCCGCTGAGGTATCCTGAAAAGGAACATCGGGCACGCCGTGGTGGATCACTCCCAACGAGCGCGGGTCGATTCCGTAGGCGGTCTCGAGCAGATGGCGCCCGGTCTCGGAAAGCGCCACGACTCTCGTGGCGTGCTCGCAAAGCTCGCGCGTCACCCGCAAATAGCTTTCGTCGGGATCCGGTAAAACGGTGTGCAAGGTAAGCACGACCGGTTTTTCCAGAAAGCGCATGAAGTCGACGAGCCATTCGCCGCGCTCGCCGCCGAAGAGCCCATACTCGTGCTGAATGTTCACGAGCTCGACCGGAAACGTGTTGACGAATTCGGCGGCCGCAGCATAACTTTCGCGCTTGTCTTCCGCAATGCGCGCAACGACTTCGGGAGGGTAGCGGCGCACGTCGGCGCCCGGCTCGTCGATCGCAATCACGGGGCTCGAAAAGCCAACGGCGCGATCGTACGCGTCGACCACGTCTTTCGTAAAGGTCGCGATACCGCACTCACGCGGCGGGTAAGAACCTAAAAACAGCGCACGCGGCGGCAGCATCTGGGCGACGGTCTCCTCCACTGTAGGACCTAGTGTACCCCGCAGCAGATGCGTGGTAAACCGACCTTATGGTTGCTAGCCTGCTATTCCTTCAGCCGGGGAACCCAGGCGAGCCCCCGGTTCGAGCGTCGCCCCGGGCTCGACCGTAACGTCGTGCCCGATGACGCTTCCTTTTGCGATATGCGCCTTCGGCCCAATCGTGACCCCGCTGGCAACGATCGCTTCCTCTATAAGGGCGTCGGCGCCGACGCTGACCCGTTCCCAAAGAACCGACTCGCGGACCACCGCGCCGGCGCCGATGCTGCACCCCTTCCCGAGCACCACGTTCGGGCCAACTTTCGCGCTTGCATGGACCACGACGTCGGCATCGGCGTGTACCGGCGGAATCACGCCCGGATGGCCGTGCAGCGCATCGCTGCCGTTGCCGCTCAGGCCAGGCTCGACCGTCAGCGGCATCGCGCCGCTCAGCACGTCGCGATGCGCCGCGAGATATTGCTCCGGCCGGCCCAGATCGAGCCAATAATCGCTGGTCGTAAAGGCATAGAGCTGCATCCCTTTCGCGATCGCTTCGGGGAAGGTGACGCGCTCAATGGAGACATTTTGATTCGGCGGAATCAGATCGAGGATCTCGCGTTCGAGCAGATACGTTCCGGCGTTAATTTCATGCGTCGGCGCTTCGTCCTTAGGAGGCTTCTCGACGAACGCGGTTACGCGCCCATTTTCATCGTGCACTACGCAGCCGAACGGCGAGGGATCGTCGACGCGAATGAGGTGCAGCGTGCCGATGCCGCCCTTCTCATGGTGATACTGGCGCATCGCGCGCAGATCGAGACTCGTGAGAATGTCGCCGTTGAGCACGAAGAACGGCCCGGTGACGTACTGCTCGACGTTCTTGAGCGCACCCGCCGTGCCGAGCGGCGTCGCTTCGATCGCGTAAGTGATCTTCATCCCGAGGCGCGAGCCATCACCGAAGTAATCCACGATCGACTGCGGCATATAGCCCGCCGCGAGAATCACATCACGAATTTCCGCCGCGTAGAGCCGCTCCATCGTGCGCGCGAGGAACGGGACGTTCATGATCGGCACCATCGGTTTCGGCGTGCGGTACGTCAGCGGCCGCAACCGCGTCCCCTCGCCCCCAACCAAAACAATCGCCTGCATTACGTGTGATTCGGCTGCAGATGTTATCAGGCCTTTCAATGCCAACCAGGTGGCACTTCGATTGAGTACCATCGCGCTATGGGTAAACGCGTCTACGATTGGAGCGCCGTGCAGGCGTACCACGACAAGGGACACGGCTTTGTTGAGTGCGCTCGGCGCTTCGGCTTCACGCACACGGCATGGATTAAGGCGGTATGGAGAGGAGCTCTGCGTGTTGAGCCGTCGCTCTACAAAGATCGTCGTCGCAAGTATGACTGGACCGAGGTTCAGGCGTATTACGACACCGGAATCCCGTATCGGCAATGTAAGGCCACATTCGGCTTCTCAAACGCTGCTTGGACAAAGGCCGTTTGTCGGGCCGAGATCGCGCCGCGCTCAAGTAAGAAATCAATCGACCAGGTTCTGCGATCCGGATCATCGCGCTGGCTCAAGAAAGCAAAACTTCTGCGCGAAGGATTCCTTGCGGCGCGCTGCATGGAATGCGGGATCTGCGAGTGGCAAGGACAGGCCCTGATTATTCAAATCGACCACATCAACGGTGTCCGCGACGATTGGCGGATCGAAAACCTTCGTATGCTATGCCCGAACTGCCATAGTCAAACGCCGACATATGGAGGACGTAACCTTAAGCGAGCAGGCGTTGCAAGACCTGGGGCCAACGGTGTAGTATAACGACCGCGACCTTCCCGGGTAGTTCAATGGTAGAACGCCACGCTCTGGACGTGGATGCTCGAGGTTCGAGTCCTTGCCCGGGAGCCACGGCCCCATCATCTAGAGGCCTAGGATGCCGCCCTCTCACGGCGGTAACGCGGGTTCGAATCCCGCTGGGGCTACCAAAATCGTGCTTATTTTACAAGGCTTTTCGCCACACTAGATCGCCTCTAGGCTCCCGTTTCTAACATTTGTCTAACCGCCTGAAAAGTTGCGGTTAACCGCAGAGCGTGTCTAACACGCTTGCGGCAGCCGCGTCCCGGTCGGAGTAGACGTGTAAGTACCGCTCGGCTGTCACCCCAATGCTGGAGTGGCCAAGACGCTTGCTAACGACTTCCAAGGGCACCCGTTGGCCGCCAATAGCGAGGCGTGCGTATCTCGGAGATCGTGCAAGCTGATACGTTTGATACCAGCGCGCTGCGCTAGGTCTTTGACAGCGGCCGCATAGTTCCACGGCCGAGCGAATGAGCCGTCAGGCCGAGCGAACACGAGATCGTCGTCTTTGTACGCATCGCTAGTTTTGCGTTCTTGACGCTGACGCTCGCGGTGCTCCTCCAAGACCGCTACGAGTAGTGCAGGCAAAGCGATTGTGCGAGTTTTTCCGTTCTTCGGTTCCTTAAAGAAACGCCCGGCGGACCTCGTCTCGGCGAGAGACCTCCGGATTGTCACCAACCTCCCTTCAAGATTTAGGTCAGACCATTTCACAGCGAGGACCTCGCCGCGGCGAGCGCCAGTGTAAACGCTGAATGCCACGGCTGGTGCAAACCACGGCTCAGCACTTAGACAGCCGCGCTTGATGGAACGTTCTGTCGGTTTACGCGCGGCTTGCAAAAGCCGCTTGACTTCGCCTTCGTCAAGTGCCTTCGGTTCCGGTTTTGGAGCCTTGGGCAAGTCCTCGGGAGCGATCAGTGCGGCCATGTTACGAGCCACAACATCGCGCCTGACACCATAGTTCAGGACACAACGCATGAGGTCATGGACGTGGCGCACGGTCCGGCCCGAGATCGCCTTATTACGGCTCCCGTTTGCGCGCCAGCTCGCGTATGCGTCAAGCAAATGGCCTTGGCGGATATCCCGGATTTTCATTGAGCCAAACGACGGGAGCAGATAGAGCTTACCGAAGATGCCGTAGCGGTCGTAAGTCGAGATCGCGAGCGCCGGTGGCTTCTTCTTCTCCATGAACTCGCTGAACAATTCTTTGAAGGTGAGGTTCGGGTTCCTGACGTGTTCGCCGTGGCGGGCTTGCGCTTCGAGTCTTGCAAGTTCAGCTTCGGCCTCCGTCTTAGTTAGGTCGTAGAACGTCCCGGTTTGTTGCTGCCGCTTCCCGTCAATCCTTGGTCCTTCGTACGCGAAGCGATAGCGTTTGGGCCCGATACGTTTCAGGTACCCCATGTTTGGCTTTCCCTTTCACGGGGGTTCCGGCGCCACTATGTTCGCCGCCAGCGTCTAATAACTCCCGCAAGGCTTGCCGCGGAACAAGGTACTTCTGCCCGAGTCGAACGCTGCGAAGGGTTCCGTTCTTGAGCAGGTCGTAGGTCGCGTTGGAGGAGCCGTCGCCCTACATGCGCGCCGCGTTGCTGTATTCGGCACAATATATGAGCCCCGGTGATCGTTCAACATGCCGTCGCGTCTGGGGAGCCCATTCGGCTGTTAACAGTATCCTTGCCGCGTGTCTCGCGCGCTGAGGTCTTTACGGCCAGCGATGGTTTCCAAGACGGAGGCGTGGACAGTACGATGTTACTAAGCCTTGCGGCGCGGTATAAAAAGCTTCAGACCGTTGCGATGGTGCTTTGGGCGGCCTCAATGCCTTTAGCCGGATGCGGACCCCTTGGAGCCTCCTATTATCGTTGGCCATACCTATACGATAACGAAGTATATCAGCAATGGACAAGAAGCAAGAATGCACTCACCGACCGCCGCAAATTGGGGACGACGAGGTTGGCGGTGCGGCTGTCCTAGATGGCGGCGAGCGGGTGACGGTTTTGGTCTATCTCCACACCCCACAGGGCAACGGTTTTGGAGACAACAATAATTTAGACTACTTGAAGTTACGATTGCCAAATGGCCGCACTTGTTGGACCGATTCTATGGGCGATGCGTGGCCGTTGTTCGACGCCGACGTAACGCCATGACGGCGAAAGAATCGAGGGTGTTAACACATCGGCCTTGGTCTTGACTTAGCCGCTCGACCCGTAAAGCCCCCGCCTCGCCCGCGCCGCGATCGCAGCTGCACCGCGGGACTAGCGTTCAGCCCAGCTTAGCCGGCTTCGCAGCCCTGCCGCATGGCCGACCAGGGGGCGCACAATTTGCGGCTCTGTCTCCTTGTATGATGTCGGTGGGGCAGGTCACGCTGACTGAACTCCTTGGGATTTTGAACCTGTGGGATAGATAGGCGGCCTGCCCGTAGCGCCCGCGGAGATCGGACGGTATCGTGAGCACCGCATCGCCGGTTAGCTCGAATGCACAAGGTCGATCGCGAAGGGCGCCATTACGGAGGTACGCTCGATGGCATCGTTCTTGGGAATCGATTTGTCGAAGGCAACGTTCCACGCGTGTCTTTTAGCCGATCACGCGGAGGCAAAGAAAGCGTTTCCGAACTCGCCGAAAGGATTCGAGCAGTTGGTGGCGTGGCTAAAGAACCGTCACGCTGTCGACGTGCACATCTGCATGGAAGCGACCGGCGCGTATTGGGAAGGGCTTAGCGTTCGCGATATGGCTCAAGTGGGCCGGCGCGATTCGGTTAGCTTTGATTTGGACTCCGCTCAACTACCTCACCCCGAAGGAATTCGCTGAAGCCCTGACAATTCAACCCCTCCTACAATTGCGCGCGGCTTAGAAAATGGGCTCAACCCCAAAGCATGGTGTGTAGAAAGACACTTAAGCCATCGTCAGTGGTGATCCCGCGCTGTCGGCGGGACCACCACTGCGCGTCGTTTAGTCGCCGGCTTTGTTAATAGCGACGAACCCGAGTGTTGCCCCGCCGCTAGTGGTATACCAGCCGCAGAGATCGCCGTGTTTGTCAATTCCGCTGATGACGGTACTTAAGTTGGAGTTGTTATAGTTCAGTGGCTCCCACGTCGGCGTGCCTAACATGTTCTTTAAGATGAATCCCTGCCACTTCGAGTTGTTCAAGTACGTGCCGACGGCCCAGTCTTGCACGGGGCTGACAATCTCATCATTGATCCCGAGAATCTGCGTGCTTTTGGTGCTTGAGGCCGAACAGCAATGCCAGGCAACGGCTTTCGCGCTGTTGTACGGTGCGGGCATCGACCACCCGGTGTATGGCCCGTTTTGGGTATTATTACTCGTATAGCCAACCATTAACTTCGTAGTGTTGCTAATTCCAGTGGCGACGGGGTAGTTCTCGTTGAGTGGCTGCCCCTCATTTGTGTATTGTTCGTTTCGCTGGGCGAGCAAAGCGTACTGTTGAGTAGTGTCGCACACGTTGCCGCTCGCTTTTGGCTTCTGGAAGAAGCCGACTGCATCGTAACTCGTATCGATCCCAAAAATCTCCATCATGTGACATTTCGCGACCTTCTGGAACTTTTGTAACAGCGTCCAGAGGCCTCCGTTGTCGATTACGCCCCAAGTGCCATTCTCGGCACCGGGCGAAACCGCATAACCTGCCTCGACGTCTTTGGATGATGACGCCATGATTGACGAGAGATACGTTCCGGCGTCATCAGGATAATCGTTCGGCACAAGGGTCGGATAGCCGCTGGCCTTATTCTTCGCCGTAAACGCATGGGAGACGTTATTCTTGGTATAGACACCGACGATGTCTTGGTTATCCGCAATGCCCGTGACTTGGGTCTGCGTTGCACCGGAGTAGCTAATGGAATACCAGGTATAGCCCCCGCTCGCCGACGCAGGCTCCGCCGATTTCATCGATCCCTGAGGCAAGCTGCTTGTGCACGCGCAGAGCGCGGCCGCCGCCGTGATGATAACGATGGTCCGAATCATAGGTGCTTCCTCCCCATACCACTAGTCCCCGAGCAACCTGGGCTGGTGTCGCCGTGTGCGAGCATCTCTCTGATCCGATGCCGAGTCCGCGCGGCGCTGCCAACGCTCGTACCGCTACAATTGGTACACTCTCCAATGAAGCCGTTGTCGTGGCCGTTCGCATCTTTATACCAGCCGGAGATCCAGTGGTGATCGCTGATGTTGCTTAGGATGGTGTTAGGTTCAATGATTGTGGGCGGATAACTAACCGCTTGCCATTGTGAAGGCGAACTCCATTGCACCGGGTTGTTAAGGACAAAACCATGCGCGAAACCCATGTAGTCTGTATAATAGCCGACCACTTGATCTTGCCAGTTTATTCCCATGGGGTAGGTGTTAGTAGCATACGGGTACTGTATGCCGATGCAATAATAAGCGTCGCTGTAGTACCAGCCTGTGGTGGCTCCTGACGCCGCCGTCATTGTTCCGATCGTATCGTTGCTTTCGTTTACTCCGGTTGCTTCCGCGGATACCCACGTACCGGGAACGCTGAAGTCGGCGTACGTCTCGCCGCTGCCCTGCGCGTACGCCTCGAACGGCCTATTTTGGCATCCCGACGCTTTGTTGACCTCGTAATAGCCTACAACGATCTGCGAGTCGGCCAGGCCCGTGACCTCTGTGACGGGGCACTGGCCGTTTTCTTTTGGATCTTTGAGCAACGTCCACGGCTGAGCCGTGTTGTCGTGGTAAATAAATCCACAAGTCCCGCCCCCCGTGCAGCCGGGGGCTGTAGTCAGGTTGAATATGGTCCCTGCCTGATAGTTCCCCTCGACGGAGGACATATACGTTACACCGCTAGAGTAGTTTCTCAATGTAAAAGTCTTAAATGGACTATTGGAGATCCAGCTGCTGTAATCACTCTTAGTGGTTCCGTTGAGGCCGGAGATCTTCATATCCGCGTCTTCAATACCCGTAACGCGACTGTTATTGCCGTTTGTAGTATCGTTGACCGGTATGAAGTCCCAGGTAAACGGTGGAGTTGGGTCGGTGCGCACTACGCCGGGTACAGCCTGATTCGCAGATCCAGGCGTTTCACTACCCGAACAGGCGCTAATCGTAAGTGCAATCGCGACGAAGGCAAAAACCGCGAATATGCACCTATTTCCAGAAGGACTTAAGTTAGGCATAAGCGATCCTCCCTGAGACGTCTTGCGGTTATCTGCACTGGCTGGGTAAGAGCTCAGCTCAGAGTGCGCCCGCTTCAAGTGGCAGACGCTCGCCTCCTCTGACCCTCAAACTCAGTCCATCGCGCCTTGTCGCGAAGCGCCTCTGCCGCCTCGAGACCGGTCGTTTACGGACACTTTCGCGATTGCGATGGCGTAAGCGCTTTTGGCCCTGAGTCGCTGTCCCGTTCTCGCCTTTGATCGTCTCGCCGGCAAAACGGAATTCCGTCAGCGCTTCGGCGGTTCTCGGCTCGGATATCGCCGACGGCAAGACTCAAGAAGCCGCGCCAGGGGTGCGGTCTACGCTGGCTACGTGATCCAGGGGAAGCGCGTCATCAGCGCGCTGGACGTCAATGCACTACAGCCCGGCAAGCACTTCTTCTACTGCCAACGCGTGCAGATGCCGTCAGGACAGCATTGGTATGTCTCCGTCATCGTCGCCAAGGGAGCGGAGGGCGGGCAAACGCGTCACGCTAGTCAGCGGCGTCCACGGCGACGAAATGAGCCCCATCGTCACCGTCCAAAGGGTTATGCAACAGCTCGATCCAGCGCAGATGCCCGGCACCGTGATGGCGGTCCTCGACGTGTCGCGGCTCGCCATCGAAGGCATGGCACGGAGATGGCCCAATTCGGGCCGCGGAATCGACCTCGTCGACATGAATCGGGAATGGCCCGGAAATGAGAACGGTCCCAATGCGACGAGCCGTCACGCCGCGCTTCTCTTCAACAGGCTCTTGACGCCGAACTCGGACTACGCAATAGATTTCCACTGCGGTACGACGGGAATGGACATAACGGCATTCAACCTCGCACGGATGGAGCTGCCCGAGGTCCGCGCGATGGTGGAACTCTATCCGATCGACCAGATCTTCGACAATCCCGTCTATCCGACGATTCTACCGAACGCGCTTATCCACGCGGGTATCCCCGCGTTTACAACTGAGATCGGGCCGGCGCGGGTCCTCGACCACGCGATGATTGGGTGGTTCGTGGAAGGCACGCTAAACGTGCTCAAACATCACAAAGTCATTGGCGGCCCGATGGGTCGAACCGGGCGCGACACGGGCGTCTTTGTAGGCAACAGCGGGCACAACATCCTTTCGACGCACGGTGGATTCGTAGAGTTTCTCGTCAAGCTGAACGAAAAGGTTCACGTCGGCCAAAAGGTCGCCACCCAGCGCAATACGTTTGGTGAGGTTGT